>NZ_JAKJSS010000015.1:0-166607 GCF_050337205.1 Vibrio nomapromontoriensis | reverse complement strand
TTACTCACCCGTCCGCCGCTCGACGCCCAACAAATCACCCGAAGGGTCAATGTTGTCGTTTCCGCTCGACTTGCATGTGTTAGGCCTGCCGCCAGCGTTCAATCTGAGCCATGATCAAACTCTTCAATTTAAGATTTTGTCGGCTCAATGAATACTGACTTCAAAACTGTCCCTTACTTAAAAAAGTAAGAAGTAATTTTAAAGCTATTATCGTTCCAACAGAACGATAATGAATTTTGACTGTGTGACAGTAAGCGAACTTACTACCCTTAGGTCACGTGTTCATTGAAAACCATTTTACTTCCGAAGAAGTTGTTTATCTCTGCTAAAGCATAAGTAAACATAATGATTATCATCAACAAGTGTCCACACAGATTGATATAGGTCTATATTGTTAAAGAGCTTGTTTCGAGCCTTACTCGAAACGGACGGCCATTTTAGCTAGATAAGTCTCAGTGTCAAACACTTTTTAAAACTTATTTTTCTAAGCTCATTGAGCTTGATAGCCTACTGAATCGTTATTGGTTTTTGTTGAACCTTTCCCGTCTCAGTGGGGTCGCATTATAGGGAAGGATTCCGTCTTGGCAAGTACTAAATCAAACAAAAATGTACATTAACGCTCGTTCGCACACAATTCCATCAAAGCGTCTATTTAAAATACAAAAAGGGAGCTAACGCTCCCTTTTTGACGGTTTAGAGTGAGTTATTGACTAGCAATGACATTATCATTATTCACGATCAGCCTCACTGGCTTAGATGGGTCGAGCTTTCCGGCAAGAATTTCTTTGGCCAGTGGGTTCTCAACACTTTGCTGTATCGCCCTTTTTAATGGTCTCGCTCCATATACGGGATCAAAACCAACTTTGGCAATAAACTCGAGCGCTTGTTTTGAAACAGAAAGCTGATAGCCACTGTCTTCCATTCTCTGCGCTAGGCGCTCTAATTGTATTGCTGCGATAGATTCAATATGCTTCGCACCCAACGGATGGAATACAACACTCTCATCTACTCGATTTAAAAATTCGGGTCTGAAGTGTGATGTCACGACTTCCATAACTTCTCTTTTGATCCCTTCATAATCCAGCACAGCAAAGTTTTCTTGTATTCGAGATGAACCAAGGTTTGATGTCATAATCACGACGGTATTGCGAAAATCTACCGTACGCCCCTGTCCATCTGTTAAACGACCATCGTCTAAAACCTGCAGTAAGATATTAAACACATCTGGGTGCGCTTTCTCTACCTCATCAAGCAAAATTACCGAATAAGGTTTTCTACGAACAGCCTCCGTCAGATAACCTCCTTCTTCATAACCAACATAACCTGGAGGTGCGCCGACCAAACGAGCAACAGAATGTTTTTCCATAAACTCAGACATATCGATTCTGACCATTGCATCTTCACTATCAAACATAAAGTTCGCCAGTGTTTTACAAAGTTCAGTTTTACCTACGCCTGTTGGACCAAGAAAAAGGAATGAACCTATTGGTTTGTTAGGATCAGATAGACCCGCTCGGCTGCGTCGGATAGCATCTGAGACAACCTCAACCGCTTCTGCCTGCCCTATGACTCGCTTATGCAGCACTTCTTCCATCCGCAATAGCTTATCCTTTTCTGCTTCCAACATTTTGGAAACTGGGATCCCAGTCTGTTTGGACAGTACTTCAGCTATCTCCGCGTCAGTCACTTTATTTCGCAATAGACTCATTTCTTGCATTTCAGCTTGGGTTGCTAAGTCAAGTTGCTTTTCCAGCTCAGGAATACGCCCATACTGAAGTTCGGACATTCTATTTAAGTCACCAGCACGACGGGCAACGTCCATATCCATTCGAGCTTGTTCTAATTCTGTTTTTATATGCTGCGTACCCGATAAGGCTGCCTTCTCAGCATTCCAGACTTCATCAAGTTCAGCGTATTCACGCTCTTTCGTTACTAATTCACTATTAAGAATGACTAAACGCTTTTCACTCGCCTCATCCTGTTCATTCTTAAGGGCTTGCTGTTCAATTTTCAGCTGAATAATTCTGCGTTCTAATTTATCTAAAGATTCCGGCTTTGAATCTATTTGTAATCGAATGCTCGATGCAGCTTCATCGATCAGGTCAATCGCTTTATCTGGTAATTGTCTATCGGTAATATAGCGGTGTGATAGACTCGCCGCCGCAACAATTGCCGGGTCCGTAATCTCTACGTGATGATGTAGTTCATATCTTTCTTTCAAACCACGTAAGATCGCAACGGTATCTTCAACAGAAGGTTCATCAACGATAACTTTTTGAAAGCGACGCTCTAGCGCAGCATCTTTCTCAATATATTTACGATACTCATCTAATGTCGTTGCCCCTACACAGTGTAAGTCACCTCGGGCAAGTGCAGGTTTTAACATATTCCCTGCATCCATCGCCCCTTCACCTTTACCTGCACCAACCATGGTATGCAGTTCATCAATGAACAGAATAATATTGCCTTCTTCTTTGGCAAGCTCATTCAGTACCGACTTCAAACGCTCTTCAAATTCTCCACGGTACTTGGCACCCGCGATAAGCGATCCCATATCAAGAGAAAGCACGCGGCGCCCTCGTAACCCTTCTGGTACTTCATTATTAATAATGCGTTGGGCAAGTCCCTCAACAATGGCCGTCTTCCCCACACCGGGTTCGCCGATAATCACGGGATTATTCTTAGTTCGGCGCTGTAAGACTTGAATCGTACGACGGATCTCATCATCACGACCAATAACAGGATCCAGCTTACCTTGCTCAGCTCGCTCAGTAAGATCAATAGTGAACTTTTCTAATGCTTGTCGCTTCTCTTCTGCATTGGGGTCATCAACTTTCTGACCGCCTCTAATTTGTTCAATAGCTTGATTAATTTTCGCTTCAGATAGGCCCATTTGTTTCAATAGTTGTCCTAAGGGACCTTTATCATCAATGGCAGCCAATAAGAATATTTCTGATGAGATATAAGTATCTTGACGTTTTTGCGTCACCTTATCGCACAGATTGAAGAGTTGTCCCATTGCACTAGACAACTGAACATCGCCGCCGACTCCTGTCACTTTAGGTAACTTATCTAGCAGTTCACCTAATTTTGAACGTAACTGAACCACGTCTACATTAAGCATGGTTAGCAGGGGACGAATTGAACTGCCCTCTTGGTTAAGCAAGGCAACCATTAAGTGAACAGGTTCGATATATTGGTGATCTCTCCCTAGCGCGAGAGATTGAGCATCAGAAATAGCGGTTTGGAATTTGCTAGTAAAACGGTCAAGGCGCATAGCAACCCCCTCAAATGACATACGACGTTATATGAAATTAAGATGGTTACACGGCAGGCATTTTTCAAGATTAAGAGATAAAAATCAGCGATTGATCCAAACAAAGCTCGCCATTCGGCCCGTTTGACCATCACGACGATAGGAAAAGAAACGTTTAGGATCAGCATACGTGCATAAACCACTTTGCGTAATATCCATCACTCCTGCTCGTTCTAATTTGAGTTGGGCAATAAATGCAAGGTCAGCTAGCCACTTGCCCGGCTCTTTCTTCGCTTGAAACGCAAGCTCAAATCTAGTGTCTAGTCGACAAAACACATTCTTGACATCGTCTCCGACCTCAAAAGCATCACGACTAATCGCTGGACCAATCCAAGCTTGAATATCTCCGGCGAAGCAATCTATCGCATTTTCAACAATACCATCAGCCAACCCCCGCCATCCTGCATGAACAGCAGCAATCTCATCTCCGTCTTTGGAAGCAAGCAGTATGGGTAAACAATCCGCTGTCATTGCAGATAGCACAACATTAGGCTGGCGAGTAAAAGCCGCATCCGCGTCAATCACGTCATTCGTAGAGGAGGTAATAATGGCGATAGTTGTCGAATGGGTTTGATTTAGCCAGATAGGTGAAGAAGGCATACTTGCCCTCTCCATTAGCTTTTGACGGTTCATCATCACATCTGATGCACAGTCACCAACATGGGTACCGATATTCAATCCATCAAAAGGGGCTTTCGAACCCCCTTCCTCTCGCGTTGACGTCACGGAAGTGATGGAAGGATGAGTGACCCAAGTTGGTTGAAGCGTGGACACTAGTAGTCGTCCTCTTCCTTATTAAGCTTGGCATCTTGTCTCAATGCTTCTGTCATGACGACCATATCTTGAGGGATTGGTGCATGGAACTCCATCTCCTCTCCAGAAACTGGGTGAGCAAATCTCAACATCACAGCGTGCAGAGCTTGTCTATCAAACGCACGAATCATCGACGTTAACTCTTCACTTGCGCCTCTAGGAATACGCGCACGACCACCATAAGCAGTGTCACCTAATAGCGGATGCTGCAAGTAAGACATGTGTACACGGATCTGGTGAGTACGCCCAGTTTCCAAGCGTAGACGAAGTCTCGTATGCTCTCGGAAGTGCTCTGCAACTCGATAGTGAGTGACCGCTGGTTTACCCAGTTCATTCACTGCCATTAACACTCGCTTAGTCGCATGACGGCTAATGCCTTTATCGACCATGCCACCCGCAGTCATTTTACCGATCGCGATCGCTTCATATTCACGTGTAATATTACGCTTTTGCAGCGCTCTAACTAAACGTGTTTGTGCAGGAACCGTTTTCGCGACAACCATAAGACCTGTTGTATCTTTATCCAAGCGGTGGACAATACCCGCTCGCGGAACTTCAGCGATCGCAGGGAAATGATGCAATAGTGCATTCAATACCGTGCCGTCTGGAGTGCCTGCTCCTGGATGAACAACGAAATCTCTTGGCTTATTGATCACAATGATGTCATCATCTTCAAACACGATGTCTAGAGGAATGTCTTGCGCAATAAAACGCTCTTCATCTTCTAGTTCAGCTTGAATTGTGATCGATTCTCCACCCATTACGCGAGTACGCGGCTTGGTGATAACCTCTCCATCTACGGAGATTTTTCCCTCAAGTAACCACTCTTTTAAGCGTGAGCGAGAAAAATCTGTGAATAATTCAGCAACAGCTTGGTCTAATCTTTGACCTAACTGGCTGTCTTTTATTGTATTTGTTAATTCAATCTGCTGAGCCATATCGAACTTTTTAAAAAACCTTGGGACTAAGTAACCACTAGTGTGGATAATGTATCCCAACATTGTATCTGTTACTTGAGTGAAAAGTAATGGAGACTGACAAATATTTACGTCAAGGAATCTCGTTTTAGTATGAAACTGCTTAAACTGACAAGCTTACTTTCCCTAGCTTTGCTGTTTGGTTGTGCTGACAAAGAAGTCACCGTTCCAGATGTCCCACCATCACAACTGTACTCAGAAGCACAAGAATCACTACAAGGTGGTAATTGGACTTCGGCTATTGAGCGCTTGGAAGCGCTAGATTCTCGCTACCCTTTTGGCGCCTATACTGAACAAGTTCAGCTTGATCTCATTTATGCTTACTACAAAAATGATGATTTAGCCTTAGGCTTAGCGACCATAGAGCGATTTTCTCGATTAAACCCAACACATAATCGTTCAGACTGGGTACTGTACATGCGAGGTTTAACTCACATGGCCCAAGACCGAAACTTTATGCATGATATTTTCAAGATCGATCGTTCAGACCGAGATCCTGAACCCGTCAAAGCGGCCTTTTCTGATTTCGATCGTCTACTAAAACGTTATCCAGATAGCGCTTATGCTGAAGATTCTCAGAAGCGTCTAGTGGCACTTAAAAATCGCCTAGCGAATTACGACCTTGCCACCGCCGATTTTTATCTACGCCGCGAAGCGTGGATCGCCGCAATCAATCGCTGCCAAGAAATACAAAAGACCTTCCCAGATACTGAAGCGGCGAGAAAATCTCTCACGATTCAAAAGAAAGCCTATGAAAAATTAGGTATGGAAGATCAAGTTAAGCGCACCGAGACATTAATGGAACTCAATCCAGAGTAAACACGAGTCAAACCTACGCTTAAACAAAAACATAGAAAAAACGCTGTCCGTTGGGCGGCGTTTTTTTATGCCGTAAATTGGCAAAATATCGTTTTCATTTATATATTTACCTTTAACACAGTAGTAACAAGGGTTATATGTGAAAACATTTATATTATGTTTGATGCTGGCTTTCACTAGCTTTTCATCAGTTGCACTGGAGCTCACTCCCCTATCTAATGATCCCTATACTGGCGATCTAGATAGCCTGACTAAACGTGGCGTGTTGCGAGTACTTGTCGCTGCCGATCTTGGCTTTTACTATATCGATAAAGGGCAGCCAAAAGGCATTGGTGCTGAGCAGCTATATCATTTCGAGAAACAACTCAAAAAGAAATATCGTCATTTAAAAGTGCAAGTCATTCCTGTACCTCGCGACGATCTCATTCCATCACTCGTCCGGGGTTACGGTGATCTCATCATAGCTAACTTAACCGTTACTAGCCGTAGAGAAGATGTCATTCAATTCAGTAACCCAATACTTACTGATATCAATGAATTGATTATTACCTCTGAGGACTACCCTAATCTCAGCTCGATTGAGGCATTAAGCGGCAAAGAAGTTTGGGTAAGGGCAAGTTCAAGCTATTTTGAAAGCCTTCAAACACTCAACAAAAAATTAACCGACAACAACCTGGCTCCTGTTTTTGTTCAATATTTAGAGGAGACACTGCAAGACTATGAGCTCGTTGAAATGATAAAGCAGGGCTATATTGGAGCGACTATTCTAGATAGCCATAAAGCCGAATTTTGGCGTAAAACGTTCAAGGATTTAAATATACATACCGACATGCCATTGCGAAGTAATGGTAAAATAGCTTGGGCAATGAGAAAAGAGTCACCGCTACTCGCCAATCAGGTGAATGCTTATATAAAAACAGCAAAAGAAGGCACCTTGCTTGGTAATGTTATCTATAACAAATATTTAGACAACACCTCATGGTTTGCAAGAGCGCTCGATCCTAAGTCGATTGAGCGGTTAAACGGCATGACTGACCTATTCAAGAAATACGCAGACAAATATGAATTCGATTTTCTCATGATTGCCGCGCAAGCTTTTCAAGAATCGAAACTAGACCAAAGCAAAGTGTCCCCTAAAGGTGCAGTCGGCATCATGCAAGTCCTCCCGAGTACAGCGAGAGATAGAAACGTTAACATCAAAAATATCAACAAAATCGATAACAACGTTCATGCCGGGGTGAAGTACCTAAGATTTATCCGCGATCGCTATTTTAATGATGATGCTATCACTGAGGACGACAAGGTCTATTTGTCGCTTGCCGCCTACAACGCAGGGCCTGGCAATATTTCAAAAATGAGGCGCCTTGCAACAAAGCATGGCTACGATGCAAATAAGTGGTTTGGTAACGTAGAATTGATGGCAAGACGTAATATCAGCTCAGAGCCTGTAACCTATGTGATGAATATCAACCGTTACTTCGTTATCTACAAGCAACTTGAGTCACTAAAAGAGATCCGGCAAGAGCAACAAGCAAAAAATAGTGATATTTCGTTTTATAAGATGCTGAATGACTAGAAACGGATTAAGAGTGACTTACATCACATTTTTCTGTCGTGCATTTTTTGTGCGGCAGGATTTTCAGGTCGTAACAATGCCCCAAAAACAGTGGATTTTTAGCGTATTACTCTTTCAAATTTAATGAATTTTCGAATAAAAGAAAGCCTTTTTAACACGATTCCATTCGATTTTTTGCGATAGATCACATTTAATTCTCATTGAATAACGCCCTGCCACTTTGGTGATCTAGGTCACATTTTTTTACTGTTGAATGAGTAATCTGGAGTTAACCCATAAGGGATGTCACAGAGGAAACGCATATGAGAGTAAACATTACTGGCAAAAATATTGAGATAACCTCTGCAATCCGTGAACACATTGAAAGTAAGTTTAAAAAACTTGAGAAGTGGCAAGTTGATATCATTAGTTGCCAAACCGCTTTCAGTGAAGAGCCGAACAAACAAATGAAATTTGAAGCTGCGATAACGGTACCCAAAGGCAAACTTGTCGCTTCCGCTTCTCATGAAGATCTCTACACTGCGGTCAATGAAGTTGAACAAAAGCTAGAACGACAACTGAATAAATTAAGACATAAGCCTGAAGCACGTCGTTCCGAAAAACTTGAATTCGAAGAAGAGATTGAAGCTGAAGTCGAATAACGACCACAATTTTTTCTATAGCGCCTAAGGGCGCTATTTTTTTGCTTGACGGTCTATGCCTGCTTCCCTATTGTGTGGTTGGGTTCAATAAAAAGTAATTTGAAATGTTATACACACCTCCGTTCCTTTTTGACTTCTTTTTCCTCCAATAAACTTGGGGGCATCGTCGTTTACGAAAGAAAAGTCAAAAACGAACGGAAAGCCTCCCAAAAGGGAGGCTTTTTTATAAGGATAATTCGATGACCGATACTAAATATTCTCTTGATGAGATTCGACTACGTCTTAATGAACTAGACGACCAATTACTGCAACTTCTCTCTGAACGCCGCAGGTTCAGTATAGAGGTGGCCAAAAGTAAGGTAGAAACATCGAAGCCAGTACGAGATGCCTCAAGAGAGCAACAACTGCTCGTCAAACTCATCAATAACGGTAAAGACAAATACCAACTCGATGCGCCTTATATTACTAAGATCTTTCACACTATCATTGAAGATTCCGTTTTATTACAGCAGAACTACTTACAGAATTTAGCCAACCCGCAACAAAGCCGTAAGCCACTTGCTCGCGTTGCCTTCTTAGGGTCAAAAGGCTCATACTCTCACTTAGCAAGCCGAGAATTCTTTTCTCGTAAAAATACCGAACTGATAGAGCTAAACTGCGATCAGTTTAAAGAAGTCATTAAAACCGTAGAATCAGGTCATGCGGATTACGGCGTGCTACCCATTGAAAATACCAGCTCAGGTTCTATCAACGAAGTGTTTGATTTACTTCAACACACGACATTGCATATTGTTGGCGAACTGACTCAACCTATCGATCACTGTTTGGTGGCGACTAAAGATATACAACTAGAGAAAATCAAAACACTCTACTCACACCCTCAGCCGCACCAGCAATGCAGTGAATTCTTAAGCCGACTTTCTGGCGTTGTTCTCGAATCATGTGCAAGTACCGCCGATGCAATGCAGAAAGTACAAGAATTAGGTCGTGATGATGTTGCAGCCATTGGCCATGCATCCAGTGGTAAGCTTTATGGTCTACAGTCCATTCAAAGTGATATTGCCAACCAAACAGAGAACCATACCCGTTTCATTATTGTTGCAAGAAAGCCTGTCGAAGTTTCTACACAGATCCCTGCAAAAACGACCTTCATTATGTCGACCTCGCAAGAAGCCGGCTCATTAGTTGAAACATTGCTCGTGCTGCAACGCTACGACATCAATATGACGAAGCTAGAATCTCGCCCTATTATGGGTAATCCGTGGGAGGAAATGTTTTATGTGGATGTTGAAGCACATAAAGACTCTGAATCAATGCAGCTTGCCACTCAAGAGCTAATCAAAATCACTAAGTATCTAAAAGTGTTAGGTTGTTACCCCATCGACAACGTGAAACCTGTCATTCCCGATTTAAACGCATAAAAGCAAAGCCCCAGTCATCACACTGGGGCTTTGTTTATATTTATTATCACAGCGTTATATTAACTCAACGGCATGATTTTTATCTCTACGCGGCGGTTACACTTTCGCCCTTCAGAAGTAGAATTAGAGCAAATTGGGAATCGCTCACCATTACCTCGAGCAACCGCTCGTCCTGCTGCTACATTTTGGCTAACCAAAAACGAGCGCACTTGCTCAGCTCGCTTCTCTGAGAGCTCTTGATTGTACTGTGCATTGCCAGAGCTATCGGTAAACCCATCGATAACAAGACTGGTATCTGGATATTCGACTAACACTCGAGCAACACCTTTTAATGTACTGTTTATGCTGCTATTCAATGCATAAGAATTGCTATTGAAGCCGATTCCATTTTCTAACCTAAGTATCAGTTGGTTGTCGCCTGTTCGCTCGACTTGAACGCCGGAGTTAAGCAACTCTTGTCTTAAGGCCTTTTCTTGTTGGTCAAAGTAGTATCCCGCACCGCCCCCAATTGCAGCACCACTCGCAGCACCAAGCAAAATACCACGACTATCGCCACCAGAGGCAATCCCTACAGCAGTACCTGCTATAGCACCAATCACCGCACCTTTTGTTGCCGAATTCGTTTCGTATTCTCCTGTTGTTGCATTTTGTCGCTGCGTTGCCTGACACCCTACTAAAGTCATTAAACCAGCCATTACCACTACTTTTTTAATTTTCATTTCCATTATCTCTTGTCATTACGCGCGCAATAAATAGAACATCGTACTATATATTATTATTTTCTTTTAATGAACCTCTACGGGTTCACTTATAGCGTAACCCTGCAGGAAAAAATTAATGACATAAACAAGGAAAATTTACGTTAGAATTGAGTCTGTTAACTAGATAAATGGAATTGAACATCATGCAAAAGGTCGTCATCGCGTCACTCAATCCAGCAAAAATCAATGCGGTAAAAAGTGCTTTCGACTCCGCTTTTCCTGGCTTAGCTTTCGACTTTCAAGGTATTAGCGTCCCAAGTGACGTCTCTGAACAACCTATGAATAACGACGAGACACTATTAGGTGCGTGCAATCGAGTAAGCAATGCCCGCCATACGGTAGAAGATGGAGATTTTTATGTTGGGGTTGAAGCAGGACTAGACGGTGACTCTACTTTTGCATGGATGGTCATAGAATCAAATGGCAAGGTAGGAAAATCACGAAGCGCAAGCTTAATGCTACCACCAAGTGTAATCGCACAGCTTGCGCCAGATATTGAGTTGGGAGATGTCATGGATTCAACGTTTGGGACAGAGAATATCAAACAAAAAGGTGGCGCTATTGCCTTGCTCACCAATCATCAATTAACTCGCAGTTCCGTTTATCATCAAGCCCTTGTGCTTGCCCTGATCCCCTTTATGAATCCAGACCATTTCCCAAGTACTTCAGGAAAATAAGTACCTCAGGAAACTAAGTTTTACTTCACTATTTGAGCAACAAATCGCTCAGTGATACCTTTTTAGCGTCGCTTAAGCGTTTTACTTCAGCGGAGCCACGTGTAATTGTGGCGACGCCTACTCCAAGCATTTGGCTGATCTGTCGCTGAGACAGCTCACCTTTGAGCAGCTCACATAAAATATTAACCCTCGCGGTCACCGCTTCTCTTTCGTCGGGAGTCAGGAGCATTGTCATTAATGCCGCCTGTTGCTCTGGACCATCGGTTCGTTGAATCAAATCCAGCACTTGTTGCCAGTCTTGGTATTGAGGTTCCATTCACTTTTCCATCAGAGACGTTCCAGTGAGTATTCTACCCTTAAGCACCTAACCATTGGTAGTCTAGTATCGGTGATTCAGTTCAGCCGAGGTTAAAAAATCCCCTTCAACCCCGAGCCTATCTCGATAATAAGTTTGAAACATCAGTATATTTTGGACATAACCCCGCGTTTCCTTAAATGGAATGGTTTCAATAAAGGCAAACACATCAAGTTGTTCATCCGAGCGCTGACGCCAACGTTTTACTCGGTTTGGTCCGGCATTATAAGCGGCAAAAGCAAAAATGCGATTATCCTCATAATTGCCTAATAGTTCATTTAAGTAGTGAGAACCAATCTGAATATTTTTCCCCACGCGATAGAGCTCTTGGCTATTTTTATAAGGAATCTTATGTTTCTTAGCGGTGTATTTTGCCGTTGCTGGCATGATTTGCATCACCCCGCGAGCCCCTACGGGAGAACGGGCTTCTACATCCATTGCGCTTTCTTGTCTTGCTAAAGACATCAGCATAACGCTATCCATATTGAGCTCTTTCGCATAGAAATCAAACCACCAGCGATGGGCGAGTGGAAAACGTAAGTTCATGGTATCCCACATTTTTGCTGAAATCGTTGCCACTACCGTAAAATGATGCCAGCGTTGCTGCCCAGCATAAGCTGCTAACATTGTTTTTTCTTCTTTAGAGACACGGGACAGCAAGTAGCGCCATTCGGATTTTGCGGCGGCAATCTTATCCCTATCAATTAATTCTCTAATACGAATCAAGCTTGTTTTATATGGCGCAAGCGTCTCCATATCGATGACAACTTGAGAAATTGGATACACGATGGAGTGCTGCAAATAGATCGCTGCCGCTGCACTATAAAAATTCCGATCGCCAACCAAGCCCTGCAAGCGTTGCTCACCGCCCGATGGGTTCCCTAACGCTATTTCTGTACGCGCCAACCAATACTGCCAGCGGCTGCTCTGCTTTTTCGCCTCAGACAACCTTGCTATCCAAGCCGAGAGTCCTTGCCAATCTACCTCCTGAATCGCAAGACGCGCTCGTCGTTCGATATTGGTGTCATTGACACTTTTCACTAGCACTGAATCACGCCATTTCGCTTCCGATGGCGACTCAGTATTAATTAAACGCATCGCCAAATATTCCGCCATAGATTGCTTTGAATCCGCAGAAATGTTGCTGTTCGACTCAAGGCTTGGCCATAAAGAATAGGCTTGCTCACTATCAGAGCGAGCGAGTTTACGAAAGGCGGCTTCAATCAATAGCGCTTTATATGGTGCAGGGAAAAACTCATTAATGAACGATGTCACCGTTTTAGGAGAGGCAAATAAAGAGGCGACTTGCTTACCCTGTGATTTTCCAGCACTCGTTTTAAGCTGTTTATTGAGATATTTGATCAGCGAACCATTACGTGACTGGTAGGCATACGTCATGCGTTCAATGATATGTTCATCGGCTCGAAAGCCCGCTTTATTCCATGCTGAAAATAGAGGATCACACGCATCAGAGACACTCTCACCACTCTTCCACAGCTTCTCCGCGCCTTTGTACGCCGCTTCCTTATTACCCGTTTTTAGCTGAGCAACATGATAAAGACACTGGTATCGCTCGCCATTTGGATACGTAGTTTGAAACTCAAGCAGGTCACTCCAACGCTTCTGCTGAGCTAATCGGTCCAGGTAAGGGGCTCGAATACGGTAAGAAAATGGAAACGACTGATTACTCTCGATAAATGTATTTACCTGAGCGACCGACTTATCTTTCAGCTGTAACGAAAACACTCGATTATCGATATAGGGTGTTAATGGATAATCAGCGATTAATGGCCGCAATGCTTGATAGCCAGCGATGTCATTTTTATCTATTAGCGCTTGCGCTTTATCGTAGACTTCTCGCTGCTTAAGCCGTGATTTGTCCTCATCTTGTGCCTGAGCCATGCTTGTCCCAAATAGACACGACAACAGCGTTGTCCATAGCAAGCAACGATTTCCTTGTTTATTCATCTAACCTTATCCCTTTGAAGTGCTGGTAACCCGACCACTACAAACATTATTGTTATTATTTTTCCGCTCTTGCTACACGCATATAAGATACGGTTAATCTTCAATTTAAGACGATTACTAAGCTTATGCCAATCTCTTTCTCATTAAGAATTTGTTTCTTTTTGCTTCATAGCAGTAGATTTCGAGCGATTCGACTCATCAGTACCAAAATGAGTGCATGTTGCCGGACAAGGAAAATTGAAAGGTAGTGACTGCGTGGTGTAAAATACAGGTTCTATTGACTGAATATTAGGAACGATCGGTAATGGCTGAATACGTCTATACCATGTCGCGAGTGAGCAAAATTGTGCCACCGAAACGACAAATACTTAAAGACATTTCTTTGAGCTTCTTCCCTGGCGCTAAAATTGGTGTTTTGGGCCTCAACGGTTCGGGTAAATCGACTTTACTTCGCATCATGGCCGGCCTTGATACCGATATCGACGGTGAAGCTCGTCCACAGCCAGGACTGAATGTGGGCTATCTTCCACAAGAACCTAAATTAGACGAATCAAAAACGGTACGTGAAATCGTCGAAGAAGCGGTATCGGATGTTGCGGACGCAATGAAACGTCTTGATGCCGTCTACGCAGCTTACGCAGAACCGGATGCAGACTTTGATGCTCTAGCAAAGGAACAGGGTGAACTTGAAGCCCTAATTCAAGCGAAAGACGGTCACAATCTAGACAATACGCTAGAGCGTGCTGCCGATGCGCTACGTTTGCCAGAATGGGATGCGAAAGTAGAGTTTCTATCTGGTGGTGAACGCCGCCGTGTGGCTATCTGTCGCCTGCTTTTAGAAAAACCTGACATGCTTCTTCTCGACGAACCAACCAACCACTTGGACGCCGAGTCTGTAGCTTGGCTAGAGCGCTTCCTAGTTGACTATACTGGTACCGTCGTAGCGATTACCCACGACCGTTATTTCCTAGACAATGCCGCAGGTTGGATTCTTGAACTTGACCGTGGTGAAGGTATTCCTTGGGAAGGTAACTATACGTCTTGGCTAGAGCAAAAAGATGCGCGTCTTCAACAAGAAGCATCACAAGAAAAAGCTCGTCAAAAGACGATTGAAAAAGAACTTGAATGGGTTCGTCAAAATCCTAAAGGCCGCCAAGCGAAATCAAAAGCGCGTATGGCTCGCTTTGAAGAACTGCAAAGTGGTGATCACCAAAAACGTAATGAAACCAACGAGCTCTTTATTCCACCAGGCGAGCGTCTTGGTGACAAAGTACTTGATGTGACTAACCTAACCAAATCGTTCGATGGTCGTGTACTGATTGACGACTTATCCTTTAGCATCCCTAAAGGGGCTATCGTCGGTATCATTGGCGCCAACGGTGCAGGTAAATCAACGCTATTCAAAATGCTAAGTGGGACAGAGCAACCAGACTCTGGCACCATTGAGCTTGGCGATACCGTGAAACTGGCATCGGTTGAACAGTTCCGTGATTCAATGAATGACAAGAACACCGTATTCCAAGAGATCTCTGAAGGTTCAGATATCATTAAGATCAACAACTTTGAAATCCAAGCGCGTGCTTACTGCTCTCGCTTCAACTTCAAAGGTTCAGATCAACAAAAAATCATCGGTGAGCTATCTGGTGGTGAACGTAACCGTGTTCACCTTGCAAAACTGCTTAAAGCTGGTGGCAACATGTTGCTACTCGATGAACCAACCAATGACCTCGATGTTGAAACGCTACGTGCGCTTGAAGAAGCTCTGCTTGAGTTCCCAGGCTGTGCCATGGTTATCTCGCATGACCGTTGGTTCTTAGACCGTATTGCGACTCATATCATCGACTACCGTGATGAAGGTCAAGTGAACTTCTATGAAGGTAACTATACCGAATACATGGACTGGTTGAAGAAAACACTAGGGCCACAAGCTGCAGAACCACACCGCATTAAATATAAGCGCATCTCAAAATAATCATTGGAATTTGAGATAAACTTGTGTTTTCACTTCAGGTCGCTAATA
The DNA here is from genome assembly GCF_050337205.1 of Vibrio nomapromontoriensis. NCBI lineage: Bacteria > Pseudomonadati > Pseudomonadota > Gammaproteobacteria > Vibrionales > Vibrionaceae > Vibrio > Vibrio nomapromontoriensis. The sequence continues at coordinate 151,263 of NZ_JAKJSS010000015.1, read as the reverse complement.
ATAGCGGCCTGTTTTTTTGTGATTTGCCTTCCCTTTTTCTGTAAAAACTCACAAAAATTTCAATAAACCCACCCAATCCTGACAGTTCAAATTTAAATCATCATGCCAAATAAAATTAAGGTTGTTATACCAACAACTCAGGGAAAGATTAAGAAAACGCTACGTCTAGGAAGAAAGCGAACCTATACCGCGATTCTAATGGCAGCCGCTTTTCCCGTTGCTTTTGGCTTAGTGAGCTATTCGTATCAACAATCACAGACTGAACTGACCTCAACAGAAGTCACCGTGTCTAGCCTACAAACAGAAAACGCCGTACTGGAAGCAAAGCTTGAAGAGCAAGTGAACGCCACCCACGACCTCTCTCAAGAACTCGAAGAAAAGCGCGACGAGCTGCAACTCCTTGGAAAACGTGTCAATGATGTTGAAGCGGTACTAGGTCTTGTCGATGAAGAGCTCTACGATACAGAAATGCCGCTAGAACAAAGAATTGACGCAGCAGCTATTGATTCTGCAGTGCGCGCAACCATGTTTAGATTGATTCCCAATGATAGTCCAATGGCTTATCAACGGATCTCCTCATCCTATGGCCGCCGAACTAATCCCATCTCAGGCAAAAGACAGCTGCATACCGGCATTGATCTTACCTGCAAAACCGGGGAAGAAATTCTAGCACCCGCCGATGGTGTGGTAGAAACCGTTCGCCCAAGCCGAAAAGGTTATGGCAACTACATGACCATTCGTCACGCTTTTGGTTTTATGAGTTCTTACGCACACCTAAATCGATTTAAAGCTAAGAGTGGACAATTTGTTCGCAAAGGCGACGTGATCGCGCAATGTGGCAATAGTGGTAACTCTACAGGGCCACACCTGCACTATGAAGTCCGTTTTCTCGGACGCACACTTAATCCGCAGTACCTAATGGATTGGAGCCCGGAAAACTTTGATTATGTGTTCGAGAAAGAGAAGAAAGTACAGTGGGCACCCTTAGTGGATCTGATCACCAGTGTGGTTAAACTGCAGATTAACTTAACCAATGCACCTTATGTCGATGCCTCAATGAAAACAGCGGGCAACGAAGATCCTTCATCAGAAGAAGCACATACGCATTAAAGGCTAGCTAGCTATCTCAACCATAAATACTAAAAAACGCAGCTTACGCTGCGTTTTTTATGCATTCTATTTAGTTGATGTTTTTCAACTATTAAGATCGGTGAATCGCATCATTTGCTTGCTTAAGGAGATTCTGACTCTCTGACATAAACTGCTGAGAGTAATCACCAAACCACTCGCTCACTTGCTCAAATTGTGAAACAAAGCCCGCCTTATCTTTGTTATCTAACAAGGTTAACGCTTCACCGAACTGCTGATGGAAACGCTTAATCATCGCAATGTTTTCTTCCGATGAAAGAATAATGTCACCGTACAAGTTTGGGTCTTGTGCAAAGAGCCTACCAACCATCGCTAATTCTAGACGGTAAATGGGCGAGCTCAATGTCACTAAAGTATCTAAATCTGGATTTTCTTTACTCAAATGTAGGCCGTAGGCAAACGAGGTAAAGTGACGGAGCGCTTGAATCAACGTCATGCCATTATCATGCTTATCCGCTTCCATCTGACACAAGCTTGCTCCCCAGATTTTAAACTGCTGAAGTAGCCATTGGTACTCTTCTTCACCACGACCGTCGCTGTAGACAATCACCTGTTTCGCCATACTCGGCACATCGGGACCAAACATCGGATGCAAACCGACAACAGGCCCTTGATGCACCCGTAACATGGTCGTCAGTGGGCGTTTTTTCACTGACGTTAAATCACATAAGATGCAATCTTGGGGTAGGTTAGAGAGTTTTTCGATAACCCCTTCCGTTAAGTGAATCGGTACCGTCACCACCACCAGCCCAGCATCTTCAAGGAGTTCATCGGCATGGTCCCAGTCTTGGCTTCCTAGGACTTTCACATGGTAACCAGATAAGGCAAACATTTTACCAAACAATCCACCCAGTTGACCGTTACCACCAACAATCACCACTGAACGTAAATCTGGATTTAAGCATTTAAAGCCAGAGTCTTTTTCACTTGCATAAGATTCTCGCATCGTACGACGTAGAATATCTTCGATAAGTTGTGGTGGTACCCCCACCTTCTCCGCTTCTGCACGACGCGAAGCCAGCATCGCCGCCTCTCGATCAGGGGCATAAATTGGCAAACCATGTTGGCTCTTTACTTCACCAACTTGCTCAACAAGAGAGAGGCGCTGGGCCAACAGCTCAAGCATCTTCTTATCAACTTCATCAATTTTGTTACGAAGCGGGGTCAATTCAGCAGACATGGATACGATTATTCCTTAATACGATTTTCCAAGAATGGGACAAGCTCTTTGTGAGCGTGACGTAATAGTGCCTCAGTTGCATCCCAATTGATACAGGCATCGGTGATGGACACGCCATACTGCATTTCATTTAATGGAATATCTGAGCTCTGATTACCTTCATTCAAATGACTCTCAATCATCACACCAATAATCGACTTATTCCCTTCACGAATTTGATGAATGACATCTTCTGCAACCAACGGCTGACGACGGTAATCTTTACGTGAATTAGCATGGCTGCAATCAACCATCAAAGATGCATCTAGGTTGTGCTTTTCGAGTTCTTGTTCACATTCATTAACAGAGACCGAATCGTAGTTCGTCTGCTTACCGCCTCGTAATATAACGTGACCATCCACATTCCCTTGCGTCGTCAATAATGCAACTTGCCCTTCACGGTTAATTCCCATGAAACGATGACTAGAAGACGCAGCTTGCATCGCATTAATTGCTGTCGACAAACTACCATCAGTACCATTTTTAAAACCTATCGGCATAGAAAGACCGCTGGCCATTTCGCGATGGGTTTGAGATTCTGTGGTACGTGCACCTATCGCCGCCCATGAAAATGTGTCCGCTAGGTATTGCGGGCTAATGGGGTCTAATGCTTCCGTTGCTAGAGGGATATCCATTTCAACAAGATCGGTCAAAAGCTCTCGTCCCACATGCAAACCGTGCTCAATATCAAATGTGCCATCCAATTGCGGATCATTGATCAGACCTTTCCAACCAACGGTGGTACGAGGCTTTTCAAAGTACACACGCATAACAATGTATAATTGGTCATTGAGCTCGGCAGAGAGTGCCTTAAGGCGTTTTGCATATTCTTTGGCTGCGTCTATGTCATGAATGGAACACGGACCACAAACGACTAACAGTCGGTGATCACGTTTATGAATAATATCAGCAATCGCATCTCGCGATTCTTGAATGAACTTTCTCGCTTTTTCGCTTAGTGGCAACTTCGCTTTCAGTGCTTCTGGCGTGATAAGTACCTGTTCATCGCTAATGTTAATATTACTTAATTCACTCTTCTTCATAACCCTACCCGTACAAAATAACTTACACCTGACTTACAGGCTTTTTCACCTAGCCAGCTAATGAAAACCAATATACTTAAATATATACGACATGCAAGTGTAAACTTTAAAAAACAACAACTGTAAGTTAAATTTTACACCATGCCTGTTATTGAACCTTATGTCTACAGATAACAGACACCAACAAGAATCCCCCTCTCCCATCATTTCGGTATACAATATCAAGACTGCAACTTTAGGTGACATCCGATGGACTTAATCCTCTCTTTACTTCAACAGATGTGTGTTTATCTCATGCTCGCATACATGCTAAGCAAAACACCTATTTTCATCCCACTGTTCAGTCTGTCGAACCACCTAAGCCATAAGCTCAGTATCTATATTTTGTTCTCTTCATTTTGCATACTTGGCACCTATTTTGGGTTACAAATCAACGATGCAATTGCGAACACTCGCGCCATTGGGGCAGTCATGGGCGGGTTGTTTGGTGGCCCCCTTGTTGGGTTTGCGGTGGGGTTAACAGGAGGAATACATCGTTACACCTTAGGTGGTTTTACCGATCTAGCCTGCACCATATCAACCACCGCCGAAGGGTTGATTGGCGGTATGGTGCACCTCTACTTCATTAAGAAATCAAAAAAAGAAGCGCTTTTTAATCCGCTCGTTGTTTTCTATGTCACATTTAGCGCCGAGATTATCCAAATGTTGATTATTCTCGCCATCGCCAAACCTTTCGACCAAGCGGCCTCACTTGTTAGCGACATTGCCGCACCTATGATTATTGCAAATTCGATCGGTGCCGCGCTATTTATGAGTATCCTGCAAGATCGTAAAACCATCTTTGAAGAATACTCAGCAACATTTTCTCGACGCGCTTTAAACATCGCAGAGCGCTCCGTTGGTATCCTTGTACATGGTTTCAACTCTGAAAATGCCAGTAAGATTGCTCGTATTATCTACGAAGAGACAAAGGTCGGCGCAGTCGCAATAACCGACAATGATAAAATTCTCGCCTTCGTTGGCATCGGTGATGACCACCATAAGCTCAACCGACCAATCTCATCTCAGAGCACATTGGATTCCATTACCGAGAATCGCATCATCTATCTTGATGGTAAAGACAACACATACCAATGCTCAATCTCCCAAGACTGTAAACTTGGTTCTGCACTTATCATCCCCCTTCGTGCAGGGAATAAAGTCATTGGTACCATTAAGCTGTACGAGCCGAAACGAAAGCTGTTCTCGACTATAAACATGTCAATGGCTGAAGGTATTGCGCAATTGCTGTCGAGCCAAATCCTCCATGGTGAGTATATTCATAAGCAGACATTACTTAACCAATCAGAAATCAAATTACTGCATGCACAGGTTAACCCTCATTTCTTGTTTAATGCCCTTAATACGATTAGCGCCATCACTCGTCGTGACCCAGACAAAGCGCGCAGTCTAATTCAGCACCTCTCCCAGTTTTTCCGTAGTAACCTAAAGCAAAATATCGATACCGTATCACTGCACGATGAACTCTCGCATGTAAACGCCTATCTGACGATCGAGAAAGCTCGATTTACTGACAGACTCACTGTCGATATTGATATCGAACCGTCACTACTCGACCGAAAAGTCCCGAGTTTCACCCTGCAACCATTGGTTGAAAATGCTATCAAACATGGTATTTCCACCAAAATAGAAGGGGGCAGCGTACGAATTTATAGCGTGAAATCAGAGACAGGGCATCGCATTATTGTTGAAGATGACGCAGGAACCTATTGTGCACCCAAAAACGATCATCAAGGACTGGGAATGCAAATCGTCGATAAACGGCTAAGCAACAAATTTGGTCGTGACGCAGCGCTAAAAATTGAGGTAGAAAAAAACACCTACACTCGAATGAGCTTTATTATTCCCGCGCAAGAAAATCACGTTCACACAAGGAACACTGTGACCTCATGACCACTATGACTGCTTTAATAATTGATGATGAGTGCTTTGCCCGCGAAGAGCTCATTGAGCTGCTGGCCGATATGGAAGGCATTAACGTGATTGATCAGGCAAGCAATGCTATTGAAGGGCTTAAAAAGATTAATAGCCTAAAGCCTGATGTCGTCTTTTTAGACATACAAATGCCACAGATTACCGGCATAGAACTACTAGGAATGTTAGATCCTGACTCCATGCCTAACGTCGTCTTCGTCACGGCCTATGATCAATACGCGGTACAAGCGTTTGAAGACAATGCTTTTGATTACCTGCTTAAACCTATTGACCCAACAAGGCTCAACAAAACCGTGAATCGACTGCTAAAACAAGAGCAAAGAACTCACGATCTCGTCCAATCTATGTCGCCTGCGACGTTAGATCAGATCCCCTGTGTCGGACACAACCGAATCGTCATAATTCCAACCCTAGAGGTCGAGTGCGCGTTTAGCGATATTACTGGAGTTCAAGTTAAAACGCCGACACAACAAGCCAATAGTCAGCTATCACTGAAAATACTCGAAGAAAAAACACCGCTATTACGTTGCCACCGCCAATATCTTATCAACGTGAAAAGCATAAAAGAGATCAAACTTTTAGAGCATGGACTGGCTGAAATCATCACTCATAGTGACTTTTCTGTTCCTGTAAGTCGGCGCTACCTGAAAAACCTGAAAGAAACATTAGGTTTTCAATAAGTTCCACTTTTTGGGGCGCGTCTATTTGCCACCACACCCCAAAACATCATAAACGCTCAAGCTCTTATACAATTAAGCTCTCAAGCGTTCATTGCACTATTATTCAGGATTTAGCGCTCGTCTGACCTTATCATTAGCGCTTCGCCATTGCTCTGACTTGAATAGTTCAGATAAGTGATAATTTTGCTTACGAAGCATTACCTGCGCTTTAGGTACCGCTGTGATTGGCAAGTTATCTAATACCTCTACGGCTGATTGTCGGTTATTACACATGAGGAGCATATCGCACCCAGCTTGCATGGATCGCAATGCTCGCTCGGCAGGCCCTCCCATAATGGCCGCGCCTTCCATAGATAAATCATCAGAAAAGACAATACCGTTAAAGTTCATTTGCTCTTTTAGCACTGTCTTCAGCCAGTAAGGCGAACCACTCGCAGGGTGCTCATCGTAATGAGGATAGACAACATGGGCTGGCATCATCGCATCAAGCAGCCCTGCTTCGATTTGCTGTTTAAATATTAAGATATCTTTTTCAAACAAATCAGTCCGTTCATCATATGGCGTTTCCAAGTGCGAATCAGCAATCACCCCCCCATGACCCGGGAAGTGCTTACCCGTTGTTGCCATACCAGCCTGTTTCATACCAGAAATAAATGCACTACTAAAGCGTATAATACTCGCAATATCGTCACCAAACGCACGGTTACCGATGGCTTTACAAGCGTGCCCTTGATCCAATACCGGAGCAAAGCTCAAATCAATGTCATGAGCAATAAGCTCCGCCGCCATTAACCAACCCGCTTGCTTAGCTAGCGCCTCGTCACCCAGCTCCGCATAACGTTGCGCGGCGGGTAAGAGCGTAAAGCCTTCTCGAAAACGCTGTACACGACCACCTTCTTGATCAACACCAATAATAATAGGCTTCTTCGCTGCCGCTCGTATTTGACGGTTTAACTCAATGAGCTGCTCTGAGTCATGATAATTGCGAGAAAATAGGATCAAACCTCCAACCGTAGGGTGCTCTAAAACCTCACGATCTTCGGCGCTTAGTTCAAAACCTTCTACATCTAGCCATAACGGTCCCATTAGTTGTCCTCTGCAATTTTATTATCAAATAGGGGTGCGAAAAGATTATTCCGTTTATTTTTGATTTACAATGACTATCGCTAAGTAACGACTGAGTTTTCGCACCAGATAGCAAGGAGTATATCGCGATGAGTCAAGCCGAGTATTATATTGGTGTCATGTCTGGCACGAGCTTAGATGGCGTAGACGTTGCGTTAGTCTCCATTAATGGCAAACAAATTTCTCTAATAGAAACGCATTTCCATAGCTATCCTGCCCACCTCAAGGAGGGCGTGCTTGCAATATGTCATGGTCAACATACTGACTTACGAGCCATTGGTGAACTCGACCACCAGCTAGGGCACTTGTACGCACAAGCCACAGTGCAACTGCTGCACAAAGCTAACTATTCCCCCGAACAAATCACAGCAATCGGTAACCACGGTCAAACCGTATTTCATCAACCAGATGGCGCATCGCCTTTTACCATTCAGTTAGGTGATAACCATATACTGGCAGCAAAAACCGGCATCAATACTATTGGCGACTTTAGGCGTAAAGATATGGCACTTGGTGGGCAAGGGGCACCGCTTGTTCCTGCGTTTCACCGCTACCTTTATGGCACCAATACTTCCTCACTCGTGATTCTTAATATTGGCGGCATCGCCAACGTATCGATTCTTCAGCCCAATGGCTCTGTCATAGGATTTGATACCGGACCTGGAAATACTCTAATGGATACCTGGTGCTCAACTTTCCTCAACAAAGCCTTTGATGAAGATGCACAAGAAGCCAAGCAGGGACTGGTTAGCCAGCCATGGCTAACACAGTTACTTACTGATGAGTACCTATCTCGCCCTGCCCCTAAAAGCACTGGTCGAGAATACTACCACCAAGAGTGGCTAGACTTTCAATGCGCTCAACAGACGCCTTTACTATCGGTTCACGATACCTTGCGCACACTCACTGAGTTTACGGTACAAACGATCGTTGATGCACTGATTCCATACCAACAAGGCACACACCCTAAATTATTAGTTTGTGGCGGCGGCGCTAACAATCCAATCATTATGCAGCGCCTCAATGCACTCCTTGATGGCTGGCATGTGGCAAAAACCGACAGCGAAGCCATCAGTGGTGATTATATGGAGTCCATGGCATTTGCGTGGTTAGCGCATTGTTATATTCACCAAATTCCAAGCAACTTACCTTCAGTAACAGGCGCAAGTAAGGCCGTGCCACTTGGCGTGCTTTACTCCGCAAACTAGGAAACATTATGACTAACGACGCACTACTGCATGCCCTGACTCAATTGGTTTCTGAAGGGCGCAACTCTGACACGATGGATATCGACCTGTTATCAAGCCAAGATATTGTCCAGCGCCTCAATCAGCAAGATCGTCTTGTCCCACTCGCGGTGGAACAAGTCATTCCTGACATTGCGCGAGCTGTAGATACTATTACTCATGCTTTCAAAAACAATGGTCGGCTTATTTATATCGGAGCTGGGACCAGCGGACGCCTTGGGGTATTAGATGCTTCAGAGTGCCCCCCTACTTTTGGAACGTCACCGGAGATGGTGGTTGGCATTATCGCAGGCGGCAATGATGCCATGTTTAAAGCAAAAGAGGGCGCGGAAGATGATCCTGAATTAGGTCAGGGCGATCTTATCAATATCGAGCTTAACGCCAATGATGTCGTTGTCGGTATTGCGGCTAGCGGACGAACCCCTTATGTGATTGGTGCACTCGAGTATGCCAATGAGATTGGAGCAGCAACTGTCTCACTATGTTGTAACCCAGATTCGACATTGGCGACTATCGCCTCTATTGCTATTAGCCCGGTTGTGGGACCAGAAGCGTTAACAGGCTCGACAAGACTCAAGTCTGGAACCGCGCAAAAGCTGGTGCTCAATATGTTAACAACTGCCAGTATGATTCGTCTTGGTAAAAGCTATGAGAACCTTATGGTGGACGTAAAAGCCACAAATGCGAAATTAATCGCCCGTGCCGCTCGTATCGTTATGCAAGCAACAGACTGTACTGAACACGTTGCCAAGCAAGCCTTAAAAGACACAGACCACAATGTCAAACTTGCCATTTTGATGATCCTGACAGGCCTTAATAAACAGGATGCACAACAACAGTTAATGGAAAAAGAAGGCTTCTTACGAAAGGCCGTCAACGCCAATACAAATACTTCCAACACGAAGACTTCTCGAGACTGATAAGAACCCGGCGTCAAGCTAGCCTATGCGCTAAAAAACAACCTACAGCTGAAAGAGTAATGGGACCATTAGGTCCCATTACTCTTTCAAATTGAGGCTTAATACAAATAGAGGCTTAATTCGAGTACTCGCTCCAACCGCGCTGCCATTCCATGCGAAAGCGCTGTGCGTCGGGAAGCCCTTCACAAGCGCCAGTATAATACTGCCCAGAAAGACCAATCTGATAAGCAAAATCCGCATCACAAAACTCGATGACACCGATTTGATAGCCGCGTTCATATTCGGCATGGTTAGCAGGACCTAGCTCTTGTAGCGCAGAGTACGTGCGAGGCAATTGCCCTCTCACGCCATCTTGATACCCTATTTTATTCCAGCTTCCCTGCTTGGCGAGCTCTTCAACACCATTGGCGCACCCAAATAATAATAGCCCAGCAAGTACAGTAATAATGGCTTTCATCGTCATCCTTTTGTATCACATATGAATGCTGACACAATGCCAGTATTCCCTTAAGAAAGCCACTATTCACAGGCTTTAGTGATGCAACTCACGCTTCTCTACGACCGCTCAACCTATTATTTAGACCTCTTAAGCGACCATAAAACCACTTAACCTAGCTATTGACCACTTAATCAGCTATTTCACCACTCACCGAATAACAGCCGATCCTAGCCATCAAGTCACGTTATGATCACTGACAGATTTTAATACTATTACAAACAAAGGATAACAAACTATGTTGTGGTTCTTAACCTGCGTTGCCGCACTGATTGGCGGTTATTTTCTTTACGGCGCTTTTATCGAGAAAGTGTTTGGCATTAACGAAAAGCGTCAAACTCCCGCCCATACCAAAGCTGACGGCGTGGATTACGTTCCCATGTCGACAAAGAAAGTTTACTTAGTGCAACTACTAAATATAGCGGGTGTTGGTCCAATCTTTGGTCCAATTATGGGTGCACTCTATGGCCCTGCTGCAATGCTTTGGATTGTACTTGGCTGTATCTTTGCCGGCGCAGTGCATGATTACTTCTCTGGCATGCTATCCATTCGCAACGGCGGTGCTTCCGTACCCACTATCACAGGTCGATATCTAGGCAATGGCGCCAAACATTTTATGAACATTTTTGCCATTGTCCTGCTATTGCTTGTTGGTGTCGTGTTTGTCTCAGCCCCTGCTGGCATGATCACCAACTTGGTCAACGACCAGTTTGATATGTCTATGAGCATGACAACCATGGTTATTGCAATTTTCGCGTATTACATCATCGCAACGATTGTACCTGTTGATAAAATCATCGGTCGCTTCTACCCACTGTTTGGCGCGCTGCTTATCTTCATGTCGGTCGGTCTAATTACTGCTGTAGCGATGTCGAGTGAGCACACGGTCATGGGCAACTTTGAAATCAGCGACATGTTTAGCAACATGAACCCGAATGACTTGCCGTTATGGCCTGCGCTATTCATTACTATTGCTTGTGGTGCGATTTCAGGCTTCCACGCGACGCAATCTCCATTAATGGCGCGTTGTATGGAAAATGAGAAAAATGGTCGTTTCGTTTTCTACGGAGCAATGATTGGTGAAGGTATTATCGCGCTTATCTGGTGTGCACTTGCGTTATCATTTTTTGGCTCAGTCGATTCATTAGCAGAAGCGGTGAAAAATGGCGGCCCAGGTAATGTTGTCTACAGTGCTTCATTTGGTCTACTCGGTGTATTTGGTGGCATCCTAGCCTTCCTTGGTGTTGTTATCTTACCGATTACCTCTGGTGATACCGCGTTCCGTTCTAGCCGTCTTATCCTTGCTGAATACTTCAACATGGAACAGAAGACGCTGCGTAACCGCCTACTTATGGCACTACCACTATTTGTTATCGGTGGCATCTTGACTCAAGTTGACTTCGGTATCATCTGGCGCTACTTCGGCTTCGCTAACCAAACAACAGCGGTAATGATGTTGTGGACGGCTTCCGCTTACTTACTACGTCACAATAAACTGCACTGGGTCACGACAGTTCCAGCCATGTTTATGACAACGGTTGTTATCACTTTCATCCTAAATAACAGCACGCTAGGCTTTGGACTACCAATGCAACTATCCACCATCCTTGGTATCGTAGGTTCACTTTCTATCACTGCATACGTGATGAAGAAGTCGAAAGGAAAAGGCGATATTGAAGCTGAGGAAGAAGAAAAACCACAGGGTAAAACTGAAACAGCCTAACCCTTATAGCGCTTCCCCCTAAAGACGCTATTCAATCCGAGTCCTGTTCATGGGCTCGGATTTTTTTGTCGTTAATACTACCCTCGTTGATTCCCATATAACCAAATAATAAAAAGCCCCAGCTGCAATACAGTTGGGGCTTGTTTAACGTATTCGAAATTGGGTGTTAATCGATTTGCTTAATCTGTAACTCTCTTGGCACTTCAAAGAACATGTTCTCTTCACGCCCTAAAACTTCTTCAACATCGCTCGCCCCTAAATCTCGAATGCGATCGATGATTTGATTAACCAGCTCTTCCGGAGCAGAAGCCCCCGCTGTCACACCAACAATCACCTTACCTTCAAACCATGCTGAATCGATAAGATCTGGAGTATCGGTTAAGTACGCTGGTGTACCCAACTTTTCTGCAAGCTCTTTTAAGCGGGTAGAGTTCGAGGAATTGGTCGATCCGACGACCACCATGACATCCACTGCTTCAGCTAATTCACGTACCGCATCTTGACGATTTTGAGTCGCATAGCAAATATCATCTTTACGCGGCCCTTGGATCTCTGGGAAGACTTCTCTTAGACGCTCAATAACATCGGCCGTTTCATCCACAGACAAGGTGGTTTGACTCACGTAATGCAAGTTACTTGGATCTTTGACTTGCAATGAATCCACATCAGCGGGTCGCTCTACTAAATACATGCCGCCTGTGCTACTGGCATACTGCCCCATCGTCCCTTCGACTTCAGGGTGGCCAGCGTGCCCAATAAGCACCACTTCCATATTCTTACGGCTCGCACGAGCCACTTCCATATGCACTTTTGTCACCAACGGGCAGGTCGCATCAAAGACCGTGAGCTCACGTTCTTTGGCTTCTTTACGAACCGCCTGAGAAACACCATGCGCCGAAAAAATAACGATATTGTCATCAGGAACTTCCGCTAGCTCCTCGACAAACACGGCACCGCGCTGCTTAAGGCCTTCAACGACAAAACGGTTGTGCACCACTTCATGTCGAACATAAATCGGTGGCTGATATAGCTCAAGCGCGCGCTCTACGATACTAATTGCTCTATCGACTCCAGCACAAAAGCCGCGTGGATTTGCTAATTTAATTTTCATGTCATTACTCATCAGTACACACCGATTGTTGCTTACTCTTTAGAAACAGGGCGACGAAACGTTATTCTACGGTGAGAATCTCGACTTCAAATGTTACATCTTGTCCTGCAAGCGGATGATTAAAATCCACCGTCACAGAATCCCCGGCAATGTCAGTAATAATGCCAGGAATTTCCATCCCATCTGGGCCAGAAAAAGCCATTATTGTACCGACTTCCACCTCAGAGTCACCCACAAACTTGGCTCGGTCCATATGGTGAATATTATCAGGATTTGGTAAGCCAAACGCGTCTTCGGCTTTTAGTTCTATCGCTTGTTGGTCTGTTTCAGACATCCCAATCAAGCACTGTTCAAAGTTATCACTCAGGCTACCATCACCAATGACAAGCTTGGCAGGCTTGCCCATGTTATGAGTGCTATCTGCGACGGAACCATCTTTAAGTTTAATGGTGAAATGCAGCGTTACTGCGCTATCTTGCTTTATTGTTGTCACGTTACGGCTTCCTTGTAATCAAGCGCTTATTATCAAACGACTACTTTCAAAATTACTGTTATCAAACGCTGTTATATAAAAAAGCGCCGTACGAATCAACGTACAGCGCTTAAGGTTATTCAAATTATGTCGCTAACTCGGCTGTTTTTTGCGGAAACTGTCGAGAATAATCAGGCCCGCACCAATACAAATAGTCATATCAGCCAGATTAAAAGCAGGCCAGTGGTAAGTTCCCCAGTAAAAATCTAGGTAGTCCACGACATAACCATGTACCACACGGTCAAATACGTTACCAACAGCACCACCAATAATCATGGCGTAAGCAATGTTGTTCCACTTTTCCGTTGCCGGTAATTTGCTCATCCAGTAGGTCAGCATTCCCGTAACAACAAAAGCGATACCAGTAAAGAACCAGCGCTGCCAACCTGCTTGGTCACTTAAAAAGCTAAACGCAGCGCCGTAGTTATGAACATATAAGAGGTTGAAAAATGGCAAAATCTCAATACGATTTGCCCATCCATACCCCATGCTGTCCATCACAACTAACTTGATAGCAATATCAGCAACGAAGATGAGTGCCGCTAGCCATAGCCAGCGGACTCCAGATTGTTTTAATGAAAACGTCTGCTCTGTCATTATATCGTTTAGGCGAACTTACGAACTTCGCCTTCACCTTCTACGTTAGTCACACAACGACCACAAATTTCTTCGTGACCTGCAATAGTGCCAACATCAGGCGTGTGATGCCAGCAACGATCACATTTTTTAGCTTCCGTCGCCGCGACTTCAACGAACAGACCTTCAACGTCTGTACTGTGTGCTGCCTCTGATTTTTCACTCAACGGCTTCACTTGCGCTTTCGACGTCAGAAGAACAAATCGTAGCTCATCTTCTAGCTTGTTGATCGTCGCAGCTAACGCATCATCAGCAAAAATGGTTACTTCTGCTTGCAGTGAACCACCAATGGTTTTCTCTTTACGAGCGTCTTCTAGCAGCTTGTTTACACTACCGCGAACCGCTTGAATTTGAGTCCAAAACTCATTGTTCAGCTCTTCACCTTCAGCAAGATCAAACAGACCTTCATACCACTCGCCAGTGAATACAAACTTATCACGAGCGCCTGGCATTTCGTTCCAGATTTCATCTGCAGTAAATGACATGATTGGAGCCATCCAACGAACGAGTGCTTCAACAATGTAGTAAAGCGCACTTTGACAGCTGCGTTGAGCGTGACCGCCCTGCTTTGCTGTGTATTGGCGATCTTTAATCACATCCAGGTAGAAAGAACCCATTTCGATGGAGCAGAACTGCATAAGACGTTGAGTCACACCGTGAGTGTTATATTCGCCGTAAGCTTTAACAATCTCTTCTTGCGCCGCAAATGCACGACCCACAGCCCAGCGATCCAACGCCACCATTTCTTCAGCAGGCACCAAGTCGGTCTCAGGGTTGAAGCCGTTTAGGTTAGCAAGGAAGAAACGTGCTGTGTTACGAATACGACGGTACGCATCCGCAGAGCGCTTAAGGATTTCATCAGAAACCGCGACTTCACCAGTGTAGTCCGTTGAAGCAACCCATAAGCGAAGGATATCAGCACCAAGCTTGTTAGTGACATCTTTCGGTGCCACAACGTTACCGATAGATTTAGACATCTTACGTCCATTCCCATCAACAACGAAGCCGTGCGTTAGCACTTCTTTGTAAGGTGCTTCGTCTTTCATCGCAATGGATGAAATTAATGAAGACTGGAACCAACCACGGTGTTGATCTGAACCTTCTAGGTAAAGATCGGCACTGTGACCGTTGTACTCTTCGCGAGAGTCCACTACCGAGTAGTGCGTCACGCCTGAATCAAACCATACGTCTAGCGTATCCAATACTTTTTCGTATTTATCAGCGTCTTCAGCACTCATCAGCTCTGCAGGATCAACATCCCACCACGCTTGAATGCCTTTTTCTTCAACTAATTTAGCCACTTTCTCGATAAGAGCAGGGCTATCCGGGTGTAGTTCTGCAGTTTCTTTGTGAACAAACAGAGCAATTGGCACACCCCAAGTACGTTGACGAGAGATACACCACTCAGGACGACCTTCAATCATACCTTCAATACGGCTTTGACCCCATTCAGGCATCCACTCAACATTCTTAATCGATTCTAGTGCTTTAGCACGCAGACCAGCTTGATCCATTGAAATGAACCACTGTGGTGTTGCACGGAAGATGATTGGTGTTTTATGTCTCCAACAGTGCGGGTAGCTGTGCTCATACGCGTGATGGTGCAATAGCGCCCCTTTCTCTTTTAGCACTTCTAAAACAGAGTCGTTCGCTTTGAAAACGTGCTGGCCAGCAAACAATTCCGTGTCTGGCAAGTAAACACCGTTAGAACCTACAGGGTTCGCAACTTCCAAGCCGTATTTTTTACCAACAATAAAGTCTTCTTGACCGTGACCAGGCGCTGTATGGACTACACCAGTACCAGAGTCTGTCGTGACGTGCTCACCAAGAATGGCCGGTACAGTAAAATCATAAAACGGGTGATTAAACTGAGCTAACTCAAGATCTTCACCTTTTGCGAAACCAAGATTATGGAAGTGCTCGATACCCGCACGATCCATCACATCTTTCGCAAGTTCAGATGCCACGATGATACGTTGCTCTTGCTGTTCACCTTTGGCTTCAACTTGAACCAATACATACTCTAAATCGTCACGTAAACATACTGCACGGTTAGCAGGCAGCGTCCAAGGCGTCGTTGTCCAAATAACAATAGACAACTCACCTTGACCAGCGTGGCCTTCAGCTAGAGTAAATTTCTCTAGTAGGGCAGCTTCATCTGCGGCAGTAAATTTAACATCAATAGATGGCGACACTTTATCTTTATATTCAACTTCTGCTTCAGCCAGCGCTGAACCACAATCCGTACACCAGTGAACGGGCTTAAAGCCTTTCAACAAGTGACCGTTGTCGGCAATTTTGCCTAACGCACGAATGATGTTCGCTTCGGTACCAAAGTCCATTGTGCGATAAGGCTTATCCCACTCACCCATGATACCAAGACGCTTAAAGCTCTCTTTTTGACCTTCAACTTGGCCAGCGGCATATTTACGGCACTCTTCGCGGAATTCAGAGGCAGAAATCTTCTGTCCTGGCTTGCCTTTTTTCTTCTCTACCATCAGTTCGATAGGAAGACCGTGACAATCCCAACCTGGAATGTAAGGCGCATCAAAACCAGAAAGGGTTTTGGATTTAATAATAATGTCTTTAAGAATCTTGTTCAGTGCGTGGCCGATATGAATATCACCATTCGCGTATGGAGGGCCATCATGTAAAACAAATGACTTTTTGCCTTTTTTAGCCTTACGGATTTCACCGTAAAGATCTTCTTTATACCAACGCTTCAGCATCTCTGGCTCACGATTAGCCAGATTACCGCGCATAGGAAACCCTGTTTCAGGTAGGTTCAGGGTATCTTTATACTCACTCATCGATTCTTAATTCCGTTGTATTGGGCGACAGTTAGACATTATGTTAGCGGTGGAATCTCCCACTAACCCATACACTGAAGTAGCCACACCCTTGCGACTTCAGCATCCAATTCTATTTGCTGTTTTAACAGCTGCAACGAGTCAAATTTCTTCTCATTGCGTATTTTGTGAAGCAATGCGACTTCAATTTGCTTTCCGTACAGATCGCCTTCAAAGTCAAACACATGTACTTCTAAATCTTGCTTAGTACCATTGACGGTTGGTTTATTTCCGATGTTAGCTATGCCGCCTCGTGGTATAGAGTCTATCCCCATCACTTGTACAGCATAGACACCACTTACTGGTGAAACATGGCGCTTCAAAGAAACGTTAGCCGTCGGAAAACCAAAATCACGCGCTAATTTTTGACCGTGAGCGACACGGCCCGATACGGTATAGTCCCGCCCCAGCATTTTTGCACTGGCATCAAGTTCATCATTCGCTAATGCTTGACGAATCGCCGTACTGCTGACCCGTGCCTCACCGACACGAAAACTATGTGTATTGACGACCTCAAAGCCAAACTGTTCTCCAGCTTGCTTAAGCATGTCAAAGCTACCTAGTCGGCCTTTACCAAACCGAAAGTCATCACCGATTACCAAGTATTTAACACCGAGCTTACTCACCAATAAATCACGTATAAATGACTCTGGTGACAAATCCGCAAAATGACGATTGAAATTAACACAAAGCAAACGGTCTATGCCCATTTGCTCAAGTAATTCAAACTTATCACGTAAGCGTGTTAAACGCGCCGGTGCTTTATCTTTGGCAAATAACTCCATCGGTTGCGGTTCAAATGTCATTACCACAGAAGGCAAATTCAAAAGCTGTGCTTTCTCTTTTACCTGTTCGAGTACACGTTGGTGACCTAAATGTACACCATCGAAATTACCAATCGTCAACACACAGCCATGATGTTGATCTCTTAGGTTGTGGATGCCTCGAATAAGTTCCATGAAACGACTAAACCACCTGTTGAAGTTAATAATAGCAGTGTGAAACCGACGGATTATAACGAAACATTGCTAATCTGTCGCTGCTTTTAAATCCTTCACTCTAATGCCAAGTAGCAAGAGTGTAAATAGGTAGGTTGCCCCACCAAGCACAATCAACATTGTTAGCGTTGTAGCGCGCTGTGCGAGCCCCCAAGATAACCACTGTTGCATGTCATCTAAACGCCACACAACCACCGCCACCATCACGATGGCACTCACGGCTAGTTTGGCAATAAAAATCAGCGTTTGCTTAGTTACTCGGTATACCTGCTGAATGTGAAGACCTCGATACAACAGCACCATATTGACCAACGCCGATAAGGCTGTCGCCATCGCAAGACCAACATAGCCATAGAAATAAGCGAATATGGCATTAAACACCATATTAGAAGCCATCGCGATAATGCCGTACTTAACTGGCGTTTTGGTGTCTTGTCGCGAGAAATACCCCGGAGCCAGCACTTTAATCAACATAAAGTTAAGTAGCCCTGACGCATAAGCCAACAAAGACATCGAAGCTTGCTCTACATCATGAGGGGTAAATTCACCACGCATGAATAACACCATCAGCATTGGTTTAGCGAGTACCATCAAACCAAGCATGGCTGGCAACCCAAGCAACACCACCATTCTTACTCCCCAATCCATCGTCGATGCAAACCCTTGGCTATGGGCATCGACATGTTTTCGAGATAAGGCGGGAAGAATAACGGTGGCAATCGCAATACCAAATAACCCTAACGGAAACTCTAGTAAACGATCGGAGTAATACAGCCAACTGATAGAACCCGTAGCAAGAAAGCTGGCAATAAACGTATCAAACAACAAATTAATTTGACTGACCGACACACCAAAAAGAGCAGGAATCATTAACGTTCGAATTTTAACAACGCCAGGATCACGCCACCCCCACTTAGGTTTCACTAATACCCCAGCCTTAACTAGGAAGGGAATTTGAAACACAAACTGCACAAAGCCACCAAGAAAAACACCTATCGCCAAACCAATTTCGGGCTGTTCAAGACCTGGGGCAATAAACCATGCGCTGCCAATAATCATCACGTTTAAGAAAACAGGTGTAAACGATGAGACCGCAAATTTCCCCAAGGTATTGAGAATGGCACCGGACAAGGCGACAAAGGTAATAAACCATAAATAGGGAAAGGTGATCTTCAACATCAAGCTGGCTAGCTCAAACTTAGGCGCAGCAGGCCCATCATTAAGCCAATCTAGGAACCAACCAAAACCAAATAACGCCGTCACGACACCGGAACCGAGGACACCAAACAGTGTCACTATCGATACAAGCACACCAAGCGTCCCTGACGCCTTGGCAATAAGATCTCGAGTTTTCTCTTTATCACCCGCGGCATGGTACTCTGTTAAAACGGGTACGAAAGCTTGCGAAAATGCCCCTTCAGCAAACAAGCGACGTAAAAAGTTAGGTATTTTGTTGGCAAAAAAGAACACATCCGCACTGGCACCGGCTCCCATTAAATTTGCCACGACAACATCGCGAACCAGTCCCAATACTCGGGACACAAGTGTCATTGCACTCACAATCATGCCTGACTTAAGAAGCCTTTTACTCACTTGAACCCCTAATTACCTTGCTAATACCTTGTCACAGAAAGGTTTCTATCGTCTTTGTTATTGAAGAGCGGATTAGTATTAGCATTGGTTGAAAAATACTGTTAGAATCCCCGCCATCTTAACCGCGAAGACCTCCAGATATCAAAACTTGTTTTATATCGTTGGGTTTTTGCACAAATCAGTTGACATTTAAGTGCAAATAGAGGATATTCCTCGCCCTTAAATTGTCACCGAACTAAGTTTTTGGGAGTTAGACCCTTGGCAAACAGTAAATCTGCTAAGAAGCGCGCTATCCAAGCTGAGAAACGTCGTCAGCACAATGCTAGCCGTCGTTCTATGATGCGCACTTACATGAAAAAAACTATCGCTGCTATTGAAGCAGGCGATAAAGAAGCAGCAACAGCGGCACTAGTTGAAGTTACACCTCTTCTAGACCGTATGGCGACTAAAGGCCTTATTCATAAGAATAAAGCGGCTCGTCATAAGTCTCGCTTCACTGCAGCAATCAAAGCTCTTTAATTAGAACTTGATTTGCATTAAAAAACCGGCCTTGGCCGGTTTTTTTGTATCTATTACTTTTATACTTCGTTGCTAATGAAGGACTACGTTCACGCAACGATAATCCTCCAACACGGTACTGCTTACTCTTCTTTGCAATACAAGCCATGTAGTAACTCAATCATTTGACGAACTTCGACACTGCTTAATGTGTAGAAGACAGTCTGAGCCTCTTTGCGTGTCGACACTAGCCCATCCCGACGCAGCCACGCCAAGTGCTGAGAAAGCGCTGATTGGCTTAGCTTTAAATAATCGCACAACTCACCAACTGACAACTCAGTATTATGCAGCATGCAAAGTATTTGCAGACGACGCTCGTTGGCCATCGCTTTTAGGAGAACAACCGCTTGTGGTGCGTTTTTTTCCATCTCCTGCAAATTCATATTTTACCTCTTTCTTTTCAGCAACGTCAGACACGAGCTTTTGTCTTAATAGCCATGCCTTGTCAATTAGTACAATTCATCACATTTTACATGGCTATAATCAAACTGCGTAACAGTTTTTAAACAAATTCATGGTTCTTTAACGATAGACAATTTCCTAAACGTTTAACAACTCGCTAAAGTCTGCTTCGCATACCCCTTTCACCGCGGGGTGCTGAATCATTCTCTCTGCAAAAATGACATAATATTCTTCTTTAAGATCATCAATATCACCAATATGCTGAAGTGGGCGCCGATCGGAAATCTCGGACATATACAAGCTTGGAGCCAAAAAGATGACGTCTTCTTTATACATGGAGAAAGCTTTCATCAAGGCGACATCATCAAATTCGCCTAAAATGTTGGGCTGAATGCCTTGTCGATCGAACCATTGGTGAATTTTTCGTCCCATCGATGTTCGACTTCCGGGAAGAAGGAGCTTTCTTTGCTCCAATATTTCAGGGAAATGCCCCCCCTCAACATGGCCGGAAGTAAAGAAACTCATACGACTTTCTCCAAGCTTTTTACTAAATAGCCCAGGGCTTTGACTGGAATCTACTGGACAGTCCGACAAAATCATATCCAGTTTATGTTGAGAAAGCTGTTCTAATAACATTTCGTGAGTCGACTCAAAACACCTTAAGTGAATACTGTTGTCATCAGGAATAGTAGTCATGAGTATTTTGCTCACTAAACGTTTTGATAATGCATCTGCTACGCCGACATCAAAAAGAATATTTGAGCGTTGGCTGTAATTAACAATATCGAGCATTTCATAACTCAAGCCAAACATGCGATCCGCGTATTTATAAACAAGCTGGCCTAACTCTGTCGGCTCAACGCTTCTTCCATTTCGCTTCGTTAGCTTGCCATCCATTCTTTCCTCTAGTGCTTTGATCTGCCCAGTCACCGTTTGAGGCGTTAAAAATAGAGCATCTGCCGCCTTAGTTACCGAGCCTTGTTTGCACACCATCCAGAAATAGTACACGTGGTTATAGTTTAAATGTGACATGACTTACCGCCTTAAAATTCTCCACACCTTTATAGCAAAATCTCTCGAACCCATCAATTATCGATAAAACCGAACCAAACAAGCACAAACATCGCTTTTACCGAATAAGTCACAGTCATAGCTGTCATATTACGATCGCTATAAAACGATAAAATCGAATTTACTCATTAAAAATCGTCTATTTATCTATTTTTCTCACGATCAATAAACCAATTAAAAATCAATAAGTTAAAACAAAACCGCTCGATTAGTACTTTAAAAAAACCACAAATATCGCAGTTATTAACGAGCGACACATTATCGTCATATTACTGTCATATTTCAGATCTACTATCGCTGCAGATTCAACTACAGACCTACAACAAACTTATTAAGGTCACACGGAGAAAACTATGATTAACCAAGCAACGACAGCTGCGACACCTACGTCGAATTCGACACGTTGGCTACGCTGGGCTAACTTGGCATTCATGCTGTATTTACTACTTCTTGCTGTATCTATGGTAGGCAGTGGATTTAAGATCGCAACGGGTGAACAGGCTAAGGTCTTGTTTGAGTTTGCATCTCATCCTATTGCTGGGTTAATGATTGGTCTCGTCGCTACGGCCCTGATCCAATCATCAAGTACCGTTACTTCAATCATTGTTGGTCTTGTTGCCGGCGGACTTCCGGTCACCGTCGCTATTCCGATGATCATGGGTGCAAATATTGGCACCACGGTAACCAATACATTGGTTAGTCTTGGCCACGTGCGTTGTAATACTGAATTTAAGCGTGCTTTTGCAAGTGCCACCATTCATGACTTCTTTAATCTATTAGCCGTCCTCATTTTCTTACCATTAGAAATGATGTTTGGCATTTTTGAAAAAGTCTCCCATTGGCTAGTTTCACCAATGCTTGCAACAGGTGATATGAGTATGGGCGGTTTGAACTTTATCAAACCAATGACAAAACCTGTCGTCTCTGCTATCCAAGAGCCATTAATGCAATTTGGTAACGTGACAGGCGGTGTACTACTGATTGTGCTTGGTATCGCCACTATCTTTGTCGCTATCACCGTGATGGGCAAGCTAATGAAGAGCCTAATGGTAGGACGTGCTCGTGAAATCCTGAAAAACGCGATTGGTCGTGGCCCTATCCACGGTATCGTTTCGGGCTCTATCGTAACGGTCTTAGTTCAGTCTTCTTCAACAACAACAAGCCTAATGGTTCCACTTGTTGGTACTGGTACGTTGAAAGTACGCGATGTTTACCCATTCACTCTGGGTGCTAATATCGGCACGTGTATCACTGGCCTGCTTGCCGCGACTGCTGTTTCTGGAGAATTCGCTATTTTCGCTCTTCAGATTGCTCTGGTTCACTTGGTCTTTAACGTATTCTCAACCATCTTTATCTTTGGTATTCCGTTCTTAAGAGAGCTACCAATTAAAGGGGCAGACTACCTTTCTGAGATGGCGATCAAAAACAAAGCCGTAGTTGCTGGATACCTTGCTTCTATCTTTGTTGTGATTCCGGGTACGATCCTCGCACTAACAGCATAAGCATAAAACCAAGAACGACACCGCTCCACATAAAGTGGTGAACGAAAAAACGAAGCCCAACTTACGATAAGTTGGGCTTTTTCGTTATCTGTTACCAATTGTGGGCATAGCTAGTAGTCACCATAGTCATAGGCATCGTACACGTCATAGTGTTCAATCAAATCCACTTCATCCACGTAATCCCAATAATAATGGCGGTCGTAATAGTAGTCATAATAGGGATCGCCTACATAGTAGGTTTTAATACGCTTATCATTGGTCCATAGATAGTAATTCGATGCTTTAAGCACCGGAACTTGTAACACTTGCTGACCAACCTTAATCGTCTCACTGGCCGCTATGACCCCGACAAATGTCATCGGTTTTCCTTGCATAAACACCGCAGGGTCTAAAAATCGTTCCACCTTAACGACAAAACGCGAAGAGCCTTGCTGTGTTTCATCTGGCCTTCCTTTGTCATCGAGTTCAAATTGGCTGATTTCTACTACACTTGAACCCTCTGTAGGGTTGCTGACTTTCGCAATAACCCCTCCCCATCTGGCTGGCTGGCCAACGACACTATTTCCATCACTCACTGCCGTTTTATAGGCCACTAATTGCTTTTCATCCGCGACTTTTATTTCCGAGGGCGCACTGCTGCAACCCGCTAACACCACCAACAATACAAGTCCAAACCATCGCATAATATGCTCCTTTGCAAACGCCTCTTTTACTATTATGAGCGACACAGACCGTTGCTCGCAAGGTGAAGGGGCTATTCAGCCTATTAATGTCTCAGCCCCAAAACGCCGACAGTGATGCGAGCACCCGATACAAGCAAGCTAATTATCACCAACAGCAATAAACACACACGATGCTGACTAAACGTTTACCTGCGGTGGGTTATGTTTTTCTCAGCGGTTATTTACCCTACCTCAAAGTCCAATAACAATGTGAATTCCTTATGAAAATCAAAACACTTCTTCTTATCGCTATGTTGAGCTCGCCTTCTTATGCATATTACTGTGATCAAACCTCTGATGGTGCTATCGACGGCGCGGTTGATGGAGCCATTACTGGTGCCGTTGTGGGCGGTATCGTGGATGGTGGCTCAGGCGCGGCGGCAGGAGCGGCTATTGGTGGTGGTGCAGGCGCGGTAGGCGGTGCAATCGATGGCGCTTACGATGAAGAAGCTTGTGAAGTGGTCGGTGATGTAGTGGAAGAAGATGTCATTGAGGAGGAGATCGTCGAAGAAGAGATCATCGAAGACGAGTACTACGACTAACTGTTACCTATGTAACTAAAGTAACCTTGAGTTTGTTACTGACCGTAATAAGAAATTTATCTTACACTGCCTAATAATTAAAACGGGAGTATGGTCATAATGAAAAAGATTGCTTTAGTTACTGGTGCTTATCAAGGTCTTGGGCTAGCCACTTCGGCTCTATTAATGGAACAAGATTACCATGTCATTATGGCCGATGTGCAATCTTGTAGCCCACTTGCCAATCAGTTTCGTCGACAAGGCTACTCTGCCTCGCACCTAAAGCTCGATCTTGCCATGTCCTCAATATTTCCTGCTATCGCCAATCTAATTGATGAGCAATTTGGTCAACTGGATGTATTGATCAACAATGCCGCTATCTTAGTCGATATGGGGCAGCACCCCTCCCAACTGGATGAAGATACGTACCGCAGAGTGCTTGAGATCAACCAAATAGGTCCGTTCTTGTTAACGAAAGCGCTAACGCCTTTGCTAAAGAATGCCAAACAAGCGCGCATCGTGAATGTCTCCAGTCAAGTTGGGCAACTCGCGCAACTTTCGGATATGAACTCCCCGATTAAAGAAGATATTTGCGCTGCCTACCAAGCATCAAAGATTGGGATTAATGCGAACACTGTGCTCTTTGCCAAAGAACTTGAGCCCTATGGTATTAAAGTCAATTCTTGCTGCCCAGGCTGGGTTGACTCCGCTATGAATAGCGATGACTTACCAGACTATGGTGATAACGTAAGACCAAAGACACCACGAGAAGGCGCTGATACCGCCGTTTGGCTAGCGACACTCAACGAAGATGGCCCAACGGCAGGATTCTTTACCGATCGAACTCGTATTGATTGGTAGCCTCTCCGTTAGCACCATATAAAAATGGCCGAGTAATGCTCGGCCATTTTTGTTACACAGAAAACGGATATTTTATTGGCTCATGACACTGATAGTCACGGACCTCAAAGTCATCGATGGTCACCCATGTCTCTAAATCTTTTAATGATTTAATCTTGGGGTTAATGTGGAACGTTGCAGCAGAAAGCGGTTCACGCTTTAACTGCACATCACGCATAAGTTCGAGTTGATCTTCATAAATATGCCCATTGACGATTTTATGATAAGCCTTACCGGGTTTCTTACCAGTGATCTGCGCCATGATGGCCAAAAAGACATAGACTTGCACCATGTTAAAATTCAGCCCCAGCGGAACATCACATGAACGCTGCGTACTGTTTAAATGCAACGTATCACCAAGCAATGAAAAGTGGTGGCTGTACATGCACGGGCGTAAACAACCCATGTGGAATTCACCTGGATTATAAAAATTTAAGATTTCACCACGATCATCAACACCACGCGTTAAATCATCCACAATTTTGCCAAGTTGGTCGATATGCCCCCCATCGGGTTTCGCCCAAGCACGCCCTTGAACACCATACACACGTCCCATATCGTCTTCACCTTTACGATATGAATTGTTCAACCAAGCTTCATTAAGGTTCGCGTTCGCATCCCAAGTTTTTGTGCCTAACTTACGAAAATCTTCCGCATTATCATAGCCACGAATATAACCAAGCAATTCAGCAACCGCAGACTTCCAGAAACTTTTACGAGTCGTCACTAAAGGAAACGCATTGCCCGCAACATCATAAGTAAGATCTGCGTTGATAACGGTTAAACAGCGCTTCCCTGTTCGTTCATTTTCAACCCAAACGCCTTCATCAACAATACGCTGACATAAATCCAAATACTGCTTCATAACAATTCCTACTACTTTGCTGCGTTATGTGTCGTGTTGCTATTGACCTTGTAGGCCCATGCCACCATCAAGGCACCTAAGATAACCATCGGCAACGATAAGATCTGCCCCATTGAAATGAAACCACCAAATAGGCCTAAATGCGCATCAGGTTCGCGAACATACTCAATAAGGAATCGGAAACAACCGTACCCTAACAAGAATAAGCCAGATACCGCACCTTCAGGGCGTGGTCGTTTAATAAACCAATTTAGAATAAGGAAAAGCACCACGCCTTCTAGCGCGAACTCATACAGCTGAGACGGGTGCCTTGGAAGCGGGCCGCCATTAGGGAATACAATCGCCCAAGGCACGTCGGTTACACGCCCCCAAAGTTCACTGTTCATAAAGTTACCAATACGTCCCATCCCTAAACCGAACGGCACAAGTGGCGCGATAAAATCAGCAACATTGAAGAATGTACGACCATTCTTACGGGCATACCACAGCATGGCAGTAATCACGCCAAGTAGCCCACCATGGAAAGACATACCGCCTGTCCAGACTTTAAATAGGTATAATGGATCTTGTATTAAGGTATCAAATCCATAAAACAATACGTAACCTACACGGCCGCCAATCACCACCCCTAAAAAACCCGCGAAGAGCAAATCAGATACCTGCTCACGAGTCCAGCCAGAACCGGCCTTATCTGCACGCCTATTCGCCAACCACATCGCGAAAGCAAAACCAACTAGATACATCAAGCCATACCAGCGAACTGAAATAGGGCCAATCTCGAATAAAACGGGGTCAATACTAGGAAATTCAATAAATCCCTGAGACATAAACTGCTCTCTTAACGTTTGGGTAATAAAGGCTAAAACATCATTGAAAATGATACGAATACTAAGAAGACCGCGAAAATCTTTTTAAGTTTCGGAGTTGGCATTGTTGTCGCCAACTTAGCGCCAAATCGCGTCGTCAGCATCGAGGTCATCGCGATTGCTAACAATGCAGGTACATACACATAACCAAGGCTATATTCTGGTAGCCCATCAGCCTTGGTGCCATGGAAGATGAAGCCTATCATACCTGAGATCGCAATCACACAACCACACACTGAGGAAGAGCCGACAGCTCGACGCATTTCTACACCATGCTTACTTAAAAAGGGCACCGACATCGAACCACCGCCAATACCCGCCAAGCTCGATACCATGCCAATTATTGCCCCATACCAACTTGTCACTACCGGGGAAGGGAGTGGACGAGTCGATGTCGAGGATATCGACAAAATCATCTGGATCGCTAATGCCAATACAATCAATGCAAAGAGTTTAGGTAAGTATTGAAAAGGGACCCAATCCGCGACAAACGAGCCAACCAGACCGCCAACAATCACACCAGGCAACAGCCACTTAATGACGAAAATATCCACATTGCCAAGTTTCAGATGATTCAACGCGGAAGAACCGGAAGTAATAATGATAGACGCGAGTGAGGTAGCCAGAGCGATTTGCATCACCAACTCTGCAGAAATGCCAAACATCGGCAGTAGATAAGCCAGCGCAGGTACTACGATCAAACCACCGCCAATCCCCAGCAAACCCGACATCGTGCCAACTACTGCTCCTAAAATAAGCAGCATAAAAAGAAGTTCAAAGTTCATAATATTTCCAACAGGCGGGCACTAAGATTTACCGGCACGAATAAAGCCAGCTAAGCCTTTTTCCTCAAAATAGTCACGCATCTGATTATAAATCGAATTGCCATACGGTTGCAGCAATGCTTGGCTGGCTAAGTGTTTCAATTCTTCCATTGTGGTTTGACGAAGAAGATACTTCACTTTAGCAACATTCGAGGTATTCATACTCAATGTGTCATAGCCTAAGCCAACCAACAATAAGGCGCCTATCGGGTCACCCGCTAATTCACCACAGATGCACACGGGTAATTGATAAGACTGACATGTTTGGAAAATATGCTTCATCGCCGCTAACACCGAAGGATGTAATGTCTCATAGATATCAGCGACTTGTGCATTATTTCGATCTACTGCCAGCAAATATTGTGTCAAATCGTTGGTGCCTACTGAAACAAAATCGACTTTTTCCGCCATAAATGGCAGTAAATAAAGCATGGAAGGAACTTCGATCATCACACCAATCTGCGGTGGAACAATATCTTGCTGTAATTGCGCGACTTCATCATAAGCTTGATTAATCAGCGTAATCGCACCATCTAGCTCCTGAACCGAAGTCACCATTGGTAACAAAATACTTAGATTATCAAGCCCTTGACTGGCTCTTAGCATGGCTCGTAATTGAATAAGAAAAATATCGGGGTGGTCGAGCGTAAATCGAATACCGCGCCATCCAAGAAATGGATTATCCTCTTCAATCGGCAGGTACGGCAGCGCCTTATCTCCCCCAATATCCAGCGTTCTCATCACAACGCGTTTCGTCGGATAAGCCTGTAATACCGAGCGATATTGTTGCACCTGCTCTTCTTCTGAGGGAAACTGCTGCTGCAACAAAAAGGAAATTTCTGTTCGATATAGCCCGACACCATCGACACCCTTGTTCAATGAAATGCTGGTATCGGCGCTTAATCCAGCGTTGAGCAACACCTGAATGCGTTGACCATCTTTCGTGGCCGCACTCAAATCAAGCGTCTGCTCAACCATGCGAGACAACTCGCTCTCTTCCGTCACCAATTCACGGTATTCGCTTAACAGCTCTGCGCTTGGATCCGGGAATATCTCACCGCTATAACCATCAACAATTGACAGTTTGCCGCTTAAAAGCTCTGGGTTAATACTCACGCCCATGACCGCAGGTATGCCCATTGCTCGAGATAAGATAGCCGCATGGGAGTTCGCTGCACCCTCAAGCGATACGACCGCAAGCAACTTATCTTTGGGTACTGACGCTAAAATAGAGGCGGTTAGCTCTCTAACAACCAAAATTATCGGCTCAGAAAATTCGTGTACTGGCTGTTCAGAATTGTGGAGGAAAAATAATAATCGCTGACCGAGCTCTCGAACATCTTGTGCTCGCTCACGAAGGTAAATGTCGGACATTTTGGCAAAACGGTTCGCATAACTCTCTACCACTTGGCGAAGTGCCCAATCGGCTCTATCCCCCTTTGCTATCTGAATTTTCAGATCTTTTCGCAACATGGGATCATTCAGCAAATGGGTAAAGAGATCAAATATTGCTAACGCATCTTTGTTGAGTTCAAGATCCAGCTTCTTACGCATTCGCTTGAAATCTGCTAAGGCATTATCAATAGCAAGCGATAGCAGCTCTTGTTCACGATTTATATCTAACGCAGAGGCTGGAAATACGTTACTTAGCTCAGGCTGCGTGTTGTCCCACCACATAGGACCGATTGCAACCCCTGAAGAAGCCGCAATTCCTTTAACCACCGTTAGCTGATTATCGTCAAAAAAACCAAGCCCTTGTGATTTGGCATGGGCAATAAGTACCGCAACTTGCGCCGCAAGTGTTACTAAAAACGATTCTTCTGTTTCACTAAATTGACGGGATTGTTTTTGTTGAATAACAAGCACCCCTAGCACCTGCTTGCGGTGAATGATAGGGGTTCCTAGAAATGCATTGTAGGTATCTTCCCCTAGCTGAGGGAAAAATTTAAATGCGGAATGCTTGGCCGCTTGCGCGATATTGATCGGCTCAGCCGTGCGCTTTACTAGCCCTACCAGACCTTCGTCAAAGTTGATATGGATAGTATCACCTTGAAACGTTAGGCCTTGGGTCGCCATAAGCTCTAAGCGCTGTTGCTGCTCGTTAGCCAGATAAATTGTGCAGCATTCCGTATGCATAGCTGCACAAGTCTGTTTAACTAAGATTTCGAGGGCCACATGCACATTATCTTCTTTAGATACGTGCTCAACTATTTCCCTTAGTTGCGAAAGCATACTTACCCTCTTCGGTGTTTTCTTTTGCCTTTAAACTTACGTTCCTTAAAAGGCATTGCGAGAGAAGCAAATTCTTTCATCGCACGACGATACACATCACGCTTAAAAGAGACAACTTGCCTAACAGGATACCAATAACTTACCCAACGCCAACCATCAAACTCAGGGGTGCTACCGCGCTGCATATTAATCTTAGATTCATCACAATCTAAACGCAGTAAGAACCATTTCTGTTTTTGTCCAATACAGACAGGCTTCGAGTCCCAACGAACCAATCGTTTAGGTAGCTTATACCTTAGCCAATGGCGGCTAACACCGACAATTTTTACATCATCTTTTGTTAACCCGACTTCTTCGTATAATTCTCGGAACATGGCCTGCTCAGGGGATTCACCTTCGTCAATACCGCCCTGAGGAAACTGCCATGAGTGTTGCCCGTATCGTTTAGCCCAGAAGACCTGACCATGGTTGTTACAGATTACAATACCCACATTTAGTCGGTAACCATCGCCATCTATCACTGGCCAACCTCAATTAAATTTTCATTACCTTGATTTTTCCACATATCCCCAAGTTGAGCAAACGTAGACATCCGTAAATTTGAACATTTACCAGTTAATCGAACTTCTATGGATAAGTTTTGCTCACTGCATTACTTATCAACATCACAATGAGACCTAGACCACATTTATTCACCTTTTCTGTGAATAACCATGTGAAGAATCTTTGATCTTCTACTCTAACTCATCAGTGTTTTCTTACTCATCATCATGATAAAAATCACCACCAAAAAATAAACCCAGTAATAACAACGCATTAAACAGGCACGGAGAAATATAGAGCGTAAATAGATCTGCACTTCAAAGCAGGATCTTAGATCGGTCAAAGATCGACCAAAGGCAAGCTTATCCACACTCAGTAAGCTAACAATTTTATCAATCACGAATAATCAAGCATTAGTTTCACCAGTATACCTGTTTATTCATACAGACAATCAAAGATAAAAGAAATAAAAAATCAAGCTGTGGATAACTCATACATAGATCCAAACCGCCTCTCTTGTGATCTTTTTTTGTACAGGCAGCCACCATACTCCATGGTAAACTAAACGGGTCATTCATCTTTATTACATTCATTATTATGAAAGCAACCCCAACATCTGAAGCCGAATTACTTGCCCGAGCCCGAGCCATTGCTGGCCTGACATTTGGTGAACTCGCACAAGAAGCGAAAATGCACGTCCCAGAAACACTAAAACGAGATAAAGGTTGGGTTGGACAATTGTTGGAATGGCACCTTGGCGCAAAAGCGGGGAGTAAGCCAACCCAAGATTTTCCCGACATCGGTATAGAGCTTAAAAGCATTCCGATTAGTTATTCAGGAACACCATTAGAATCGACATTTGTCTGCGTCGCCCCACTTGTTGGTGTGCACGGACTGACATGGGAGCGCAGCCACATTCGTAATAAATTATCGCGCGTGCTTTGGTTGCCGGTAGAGGGTGAAAGAGAAATTCCGGTCGCAGAGCGACGAGTAGGGTCACCTTTAATTTGGAGCCCGTCAGCAGCAGAAGAACTAATGCTAAAAAATGATTGGGAAGAGTTGATGGAACACATCACGCTAGGTCAAATCAATCAACTTACTGCGCACAATGGTGAAATCTTGCAGATACGACCAAAAGCCGCTAACAGTCGCGTAACGACTGGCGCTTATGGAGTAAACGGTCAACCTATCAAAACCTTACCACGTGGTTTCTATCTAAGAGCCAAGTTCACGGCTTACATTCTTGAGACCTACTTTAGTCGTTCAATGTAGTTTCAGTTCGATATCGCAGTAACGATTCATTTCCCCTGCACTACCACATTCATCATAGGCGTTGTGTAAACGAAGATAGGCCTTTTCAACACCCAGTTTTTGTAACACTTCTTTTACTGAATCAAGGGACTCAAAATGAATAGGTTCATCATCTTCCTTAATCGGTTCTAGTTTATGTTTATATTCCACTGCTAATAAATAATGTGAAATATCAGCACAACCAATTACAAAGAGTTTAGGTGGGGTATAGCTGTCTTTATGATACCCATGTAACCACCGATCGAGCTGATGTTTTTGCATATTCCACCTCCTTTAGTCATCCATGTGGACAATGCTTTATTGCTTTAATTCTTTATTAATAAACTACAGTTTAGTAAAAGAAATTCAGAAGTGTCGGAATTAAACAGAAGTTTTAGATAAAAGCGGTATAGTGAAAGAAAACCATCGCAACAAGGAAGGCTCAATGAAATATCATTCACTCCCTCATTCCTCTCTTGAAGTTAGTAAAATCGCCTTGGGCACAATGACGTTTGGTGAACAAAATACAAAAAAAGACGCATTCAACCAACTGGATTTTGCCCTAGAGCGCGGCGTCAACTTTATCGATACCGCCGAAATGTACCCGGTACCACCTAACTCAACAACACAGGGGCTAACTGAAAGCTACATCGGAGATTGGTTATCACAATCAGATAAAAGGCAAAAAGTCATACTTGCAACTAAAGTCGCAGGCCCAAGATCCCTTCCTTATATTAGAGATAATATGAGTTTAGATCGTCGTAACCTTCATCAAGCAATCGACGATAGTCTCACACGGCTCAAAACCGACTATATCGATCTCTATCAGCTTCACTGGCCTCAAAGGCAAACCAACTGCTTTGGTCAATTAAATTACCCCTACTCTGAAGGGAACGAAGGCGTCTCTTTGATTGAGACATTAGAAGCACTCAGTGAATTAATTAACGCTGGAAAAATCCGCTATATTGGCGTTTCAAATGAAACACCTTGGGGTGTAATGTCGCTATTAAAATTAGCTGAAAAACATAATTTACCGAGAATTGTTTCCATACAAAACCCTTATAATTTGCTCAATCGCAGCTTCGA
Organism: Vibrio nomapromontoriensis; assembly: GCF_050337205.1. Taxonomy (NCBI): domain Bacteria; kingdom Pseudomonadati; phylum Pseudomonadota; class Gammaproteobacteria; order Vibrionales; family Vibrionaceae; genus Vibrio; species Vibrio nomapromontoriensis. The sequence goes on along the minus strand of NZ_JAKJSS010000015.1, from coordinate 118,565 downwards.
AGTCGGCCTGTCTGAAATAAGCCATCATGAAGGTGTTGAGCTGCTCGCATATTCCCCTCTTGCTTTTGGATGCTTAAGCGGAAAATACCTTAATGGTCAAAGACCGAAAGGGGCTCGTTGCACCGAGTTTGAACGCTTTGTTCGTTATTTCACACCGCAGGGTATTGCTGCAACACAAGCGTATATTGACATCGCAAACAAACATAATATTGATCCTTCACAAATGGCACTCGCATTTGTTAATCAACGTCCTTTTGTGGCATCAAATATTATTGGAGCCACAAATTTATCTCAACTTGAAGCAAATATTAATAGCATTGACATTACGCTTTCTGATGAACTTATGAGCGATATTCAAGAATTAGGGACACGTTATTCAAACCCATGTCCCTAATTGACGTTAACATTTTGAGCCTAAGCTCACGCTCTGCTAACTAAGCAAAAGTGTATTTCTAGGCGGGCAATATCACAGCCCGCCTAGGATTACGTCGCTATTGTTGACCGTAACACCCTTCGAAGATGACGAGCTTTACGTTTGGCAACAACAGCCGGAGCAACCGTCACTGTGCCGAGTGGACGACCTTGGCTATCTAAGCCAATATCTCGCAGCAAATGCTCATTGTGCAGAGGAAGCTGATAAGCATTGCGGCGATAGCGACGTTTCCATTCCCTCTCTTCATGGTGAAGATCCGCTTTAATTAACCAAGTAGCAAGAGTCAGATAAACAGATGTACGCATAATAGTGTCTCCTAATTTTACAAATATTGAGGAGAGAAATAGCGATCTAAAGAAAATTTTCAGTGACTTTGAGACTGCTATTTCCGCAGCCTCTAGAGGTACGGATATTAAAGTTTATTGGTATCGGACATAGATGCAGGGCTAGCTGAAAACAGCGCAATATGCATCCATTGTCGTTTCATACACTCACGCGGAAGTGCGATAGTCTTGATAGTAATGTTACGATTCATCATTTACGCCTCCACGTTAACTTAATAATCCGAAATAATTTGAATGGTGTGAGCTCGAAACTCATGGTCAATTTTCAATCAAAGCGTCGCTATTTTCAACAAATTTGTTACAAAAAAAAACAATAACATGAAATATTCTATATTCTTGCGACTAAGCCACGCTAGGATGAAGCAATACATTGTATATAGAGGCCTTAGTAGTGATTCATTTCAACCGAACAAATAACAACCAGATCAATAAAATAATTCCGTTGCTAAAACACACTTCACAAAAATAATGTAATTAAGAGCAAAGCTTATACAAATCGCCATACGACACATTTAAAAACGGTTATACATTGCAGATTGGCATATAAAAGAAAGGACTGGCTGTGTACGGTTCCAGATAGTGATAAAAAAAACCACCTCAATCAAGCGATGGTTTATAACTGGGACAGTTAACTATTTACAACGTTTCTTCCGCGATCAAGTTATGCTTATTTAGCAAACGATACATCGTCGCTCGCGATATGCCCAACTCCTTGGCAGCAAGTGTTACCTGACCATTGTGGCTGTCGAGTACCAATATTAGTGCATCTCGCTCAGAGCGCTCTCTAATGCTCTTTAAGCTACGCTTACCAGAATAGGTACCTGGTAATTCAAAGTGCTTCTTAGACAGCACTTCTTCTTCAGTCATCAGCACCGCTCGCTTAACTTGGTTCAACAGCTCTTTTACATTGCCGGGCCAATGGTAGTAAGTCAGGGTTTTAAGAGCATCATCGTCGATAGATTTAACTGGAGAATTAAATTCTTTAGAAAACTGGCCAATATAATGATTTACCAATAATCCAATATCTGTTGCCCGCTCTTTCAGACTCGGAACATTAATTCTAAGAACATTAATACAATGGAACAGCTCATCATTAAACAAACCGTCACCAAGCGCTTTTTCGATATCGGATGAATCTGCCGCTAAAATGCGAATATCATACTCTTTCCAGCCATTGACCGTCTCTACTTTGCCCTCTTGATAAAACTTCAGTAAGTTCATTTGTTGTTTGGGCTGCAAGGTAAATATGTCATTAAGTAGGATCGTGCCTCCCGCCGCTTGCTCAAGCAACGAAACCTGATCTGGGTTATGTAGGCCAAAAAATTCATTTTCAAAGCGAGCGTCAGAGAAAGCACGACAATTAACCGCGATAAAGGGTTTTTGCGAGCGAGAAGAGCAACGATGAATAGCCTTCGCCACCGTTTCTTTGCCACAGCCCACCTCACCATGAATCATAATACTGACATCTGTTGGGCCGATACGCTTAATTTGATCTCTCAATCGCCTTACAGGTAGAGATTGCCCAACAAGACCAAGATCATGATTATTGCCATTATGCGGCCAAACTTTCTGCTCAAGTTTAAGCATACCAAGTTGGTGACCAATCGTGCCCATTAAGCGTGAGTCTGGAATAGGTACAGTAAAAAAGTCGATACAGAAATTCACGATAAATTGGCATATGGTGTCTGAACTTAATTGAGACTCTCTGATAAAAGCAATCCACCTTACCTGTTTATGGGTGCTCACCAGTTTTGCAATCCCATTTAGGCTAAAGTCATCTCGTGTTAAATCCACAATACCAATACAAGGACCTATTTCGGAGAAAATGGCGTCCGCTTTACGTAGATCAGAACACTGCGTACATCGCCAACCAGCTTGTTCTAAAACTGATAACCATGGCTCGTAGGTCCCCCCCACTACCACTAAAGCGCCGGGGATGGAATCCATCTTAAACTCGGTTCCCATTACATCATTCCTTATTATTACTTTTAGGATTCAACTGGTTAATTCTATTGAATAGGACTATTCTCACAAGGTAACTCTTACATTATTGCCGACTTTACCTGTCTCATATTTAAGACTAGTGCACAGTTTTTTATTTTTCTACAAAAGTTCTTGATTTTTTGGCATAAAAAAAGCCTCTCAATAGAGAGGCTTAAAATATTTATTGCCAGTTAATTACTGCTGAGGACGCATCGCTGGGAACAAAATAACGTCACGAATAGTATGAGTATTCGTAAATAGCATAGCCAAACGGTCAATACCGATACCCTGGCCAGCCGTTGGCGGTAAACCGTGTTCTAGCGCTGTAATGTAATCAGCGTCGTAGTACATTGCTTCATCATCACCCGCGTCTTTTGCATTCACTTGCGCTTTAAAGCGTGCATCTTGATCTTCTGCATCATTTAGCTCAGAGAAACCATTTGCCACTTCACGACCGCCGATAAAGAACTCGAAACGGTCAGTAAAGAACGGGTTATCATCGCTACGACGAGCCAATGGCGAAATATCTGCTGGGTAGCCAGTAATAAACGTTGGTTGCATCAACTGAGGCTCAGCTGTCTCACCAAAGATTTCTTCTAGTAGCTGACCGCATGTCCAGAACGTTTCAACATCGACATGGACCGATTTAGCAATAGAAACCATAAGCTCACGATCTTGCAAATCTGCTTCGGTTAGCGCTTGGATTTGCGCATGATCTGGGTTGTACTGCTTAATCGCGTCAAACATACTTAGACGTGCGTAAGTACCACCAAACTCAACCTTTTCATCACCGTATGGCATTGATGTAGAGCCCAGCACATCCATTGCTGCCGTGCTTAGCATCTCTTCAGTCAAATCCATAAGATCTTTGTAGTCTGCGTACGCTTGGTAGAATTCCATCATGGTGAATTCAGGGTTGTGACGAGGAGACAGACCTTCGTTACGGAAGTTACGGTTGATCTCGAATACACGATCAAAACCACCGACAACCAAACGCTTCAGGTATAGCTCAGGCGCCACACGTAGATACATGTCGATATCCAACGCATTATGGTGAGTCACGAATGGACGAGCGGTTGCGCCACCAGGGATCACGTGCATCATTGGCGTTTCAACTTCTAAGTAACCTTTTGAACTCATAAAGTTACGGATAGAAGATACCAGCTTAGAGCGAATGATAAATGCACTACGAGAATCTTCGTTTACGATCAGGTCAACATAACGCTGACGGTAACGCATTTCTTGATCCGTTAGACCGTGGAATTTCTCAGGTAGCGGACGAAGTGCTTTAGTTAGCAGTTCAAACTCTTCCATATTCACGTAAAGATCACCTTTACCTGACTTATGAAGTGCACCTTTAACACCAATGATGTCACCAATATCAAGACCTTGATATTTTTCTTTTAAAACCTTCTGAACATCTTTTGCTGCATAGGCTTGGATACGGCCAGAGGTCTCTTGAATCGCTAGGAATGGACCACGCTTTGCCATTACACGACCGGCAATAGACACAATGTGGTTCAGCTCTTCTAGCTCTTCTTTCGATTTTTCACCGAACTCAGCCTGCAGATCGCCAGCGAGATGCTCACGACGGAAATCATTTGGGTGGCCATTCGCTTTGCAGCTTTTGCGGATGTGATCCAGCTTGCTACGACGCTCAGCAATTAACTTATTTTCTTCTTGTAGGTTTTCATTTTGAACAGCATCAGTCATTTGGATGTACCTGTTAAGTTGCTAAAAGCTTACAGACCTGATTTCAGGCTAGCTTCGATAAATTTGTCTAAATCACCATCAAGAACCGCTTGTGTATTACGGTTCTCAACGCCTGTTCTTAAATCTTTAATTCGAGAGTCGTCCAATACGTATGAGCGTATTTGGCTGCCCCATCCAATATCTGATTTCGCATCTTCGTTCGCTTGTTTTTCAGCGTTCTGCTTGTGGACTTCTAACTCAAACAGTTTCGCTCGAAGCTGCTTCATCGCTTGATCTTTGTTCTTATGCTGAGAACGATCATTTTGACACTGAACCACGGTATTGGTTGGTACGTGGGTAATACGCACCGCAGATTCTGTGGTATTGACGTGCTGACCACCCGCGCCAGACGCGCGGTATACGTCGATACGAAGATCAGAAGGATTAATGTCGATCTGAATGTTGTCATCAATCTCAGGATAGATAAACGCAGAAGCAAAAGAGGTATGACGTCGGCCACTTGAGTCAAATGGTGATTTACGAACAAGGCGATGCACACCCGTTTCAGTCCGTAGCCAGCCGTATGCGTATTCCCCGCTAATACGGACCGTCGCCCCTTTCAAACCAGCCACATCACCGTCAGACACTTCAATGACTTCCGTCTTAAAGCCCTTGGCTTCCGCCCAACGCAAGTACATGCGCAGCAGCATTGATGTCCAATCTTGTGCCTCAGTACCACCAGAACCCGATTGTAAATCGATATAACAATCAGACGCATCGTGGTCACCAGCAAACATACGACGGAACTCAAGCTTTTCAAGCTTAGCTTCGAGCTCAGCCAATTCTGGCTCAATTTCGTCAAAGGTTTCTTGGTCTTCTTCTTCAACCGCAAGCTCGAGTAATCCAGCAACATCCTCAACCCCTTGGTCAAGTATATCGATAGTTTCTACGATCGCTTCAAGTGATGAACGCTCTTTGCCCAACGCTTGTGCGCGCTCTGGCTCATTCCATACATCCGGTTGTTCTAATTCTGCGTTAACTTCTTCTAGACGCTCTTTCTTGGCATCATAGTCAAAGATACCCCCTCAGGATATTCGTGCGCTCGGTCACGTCCTGTAGGCGGTTTTTAATAGGATTGATTTCAAACATATTCGCTCAGCATTTATGAGTAGAATTTAACCGAAGAATTCTACTCAAAAATGTGATGAAGATACAGAAAAATATCGATTTAGCTTGCGGTTTTAAAAGAGCCTCTATCGAGGCTCAATATGATCCACCATGAGCTGCAGAGATTGATTTCCACGGAACTCATTAATGTCCAACTTGTAGGCGAGTGTCACCGTTTTTACCGACGCATCAGGCCAGCGACGTAAATCCACATTAAAAGCAATGGCATCCAACATAATATTGGTGCCAAAGCCTTTATGCATAGGCTCAACCATTAGCTTCAAATGCTTCTCGCCCACCAGTTTTTGATGCAGAACTTTAAACTCACCATCAAAAATAGGCTCAGGGAAAGCTTGCCCCCACGGTCCACCAGCACGCAGTGTTTCCGCTGTATGCATGGAGAATTCCTCTGGTGACAATTCACCATCCGATAAAATCACCCCCTTTAACGCCGTTTCACCAAGCTCATCACGAACAATTTGATCAAATAGCTGACTGAAACGTTCAAAGTCTTTCTCTTGAATCGTTAAACCTGCCGCCATAGCATGGCCGCCAAACTTGGCAATTAGACCCGGATTTTGTGTGTCGATACGGTCAAGAGCATCACGCATGTGCAAACCTGGGATTGATCGGCAAGAGCCTTTAATGGTTCCCTCACCACCGTCGGCAAATGCAATCACTGGGCGATGGAATTTATCTTTTATTCGTGATGCTAGAATGCCAATGACGCCTTGATGCCAATCTCGTTGAAATAACGCTAAACCATAAGGCATAGTGGCTTTATCGCTGATCTGAAGACGCTCACAAAAAGCCAGCGCTTCTTGCTTCATGCCCTCTTCGATTTCTTTTCGAGTTTGGTTCAATCCATCCAATTCACTGGCCATGCGTCTCGCCGCATGGATGTTGTCACTCATTAAAAGTTCAACACCAAATGACATGTCATCGAGTCGACCCGCAGCATTAATTCGGGGGCCAAGCGCAAAACCAAAATCCGTTGCCACTAACTTTCTAGGATCTCTTTTGGCAATTTCAATCAAGGCTTGAATACCCGGTCTCGCTTTACCAGCGCGGATACGCTGCAAACCTTGATGAACTAGTATCCGGTTATTTTTATCCAGCGGTACCACATCAGCAACCGTGCCCAACGCAACCAAGTCAATAAGCTCCATAAGTTTAGGCTCTGCCATGCCTTGCGAGGCAAACCAATTTTGCTTTCTCATTGCAACGCACAACGCCATCATCAAATAAAAAGCAACGCCGACTCCCGCTAGCGCCTTAGAAGGGAAGCTGCACTCATTGAGGTTAGGGTTAACCATTGCGTCTACTTCAGGAAGCTCACCACCAGGAAGGTGATGGTCAGTAACAATCACTTGTAGCCCTTTCTCTTTCGCGTATTTCACACCCGAAATCGATGAAACCCCGTTATCCACCGTCATAATGACTTCAGCACCGATCTCTAATACTTGATCGACGACTTCTGGGCTCAAACCGTAGCCATCTTCAAATCGGTTCGGCACTAAATAGTCTACGTTACGGCTACCAAGCATGCGCAGTGCCAATACTGACAACGCTGAACTCGTCGCTCCATCAGCGTCGAAGTCTCCCACGACGATAATGCGCTTTTGCTCGCGAATCGCTTGAAACAGCAGCTCTACTGCCTTATCAATACCCGCTAGCTCAGTGTAAGAATGTAACCCCTTAGCGGCTTTTTCTAATTCTCCTAGGTTGGAAATACCACGAGAAAGATACAAGCGTCTAAGAATTTCAGGAATCGTCTCAGGCAACGCAGAGACATCGACAGGATCGCGACGTTGAATTTCTATCATAAAATCAAAAGGGCTCAATAATGAGCCCATTTCCTAATTATTTTTTAATGCTTTCAAGGCGTTTAAGAAGATCAGCAGGCGGTAAATACCCTCCCACCATTTCACCATTCGGTAAGAAAATAGCCGGTGTGCCGCTAATGCCTAACTCACGACCTAAATTATAATGTGTCGCGATCGTGGCTTTACATTGGGTCAAATCCCCATCAAAGCTTGGTTGTTTGCGGTTAACCTTTGCGTCATGCATAGCGGTATTTGGATTCTCATCACACCAGATCTTTGCCATATTTTCAGCAACTTGACCATTAGCCCCCTCACGAGGATACGCTAAATAACGCACAGTGATACCTAAGTCGTTATAACCCTGCATCTGACTGTGTAGTCGTACACAATAACCACAGGTAATGTCGGTGAAGATGGTTACGGCGTATTTCTCATCATCCGCTTTATACTCAATCATGCTATCGCGATATTGAGCGATTTTCTCTGCATTCAGCGGTGCTTGGCGCTCAGCAATGATGTCTTTGTAGTTGCCATCTTTATCCAATGCATACAAGGTCCCTGCAATAAAGTGGTCACCATTTGGTGAGGTGAACAACACCCCACCTTCCGTACGAACTTCCATCAAGCCATTAATATCAGACGGTACAATCTCAAGTACTTCAATACCAATCTTAGCAAAACGAGACGTAATGGCAGCCTCATCGGCAGACACTGTTGCCGCGACTTCAACCTTCGCTGGCTGTGAAGTTGGTTGAGATTCTTCTGCACCACAAGCGGTGACAAAGAAAGGAAGAGAAAAAAGAGTCAAACAGCGCATTACGCTCATTAAAGTCACCATAATTTCAAAAATATAGAGTTTTATACGGTTTTCGAACGTGAAAAACGTTCAAAAAGGTAAAATTAAGCCCTTGGATGATGCTGGCTATGAATGTTTTTCAACCTTTCAGTTGCAACATGAGTATAAATTTGTGTGGTTGATAAGTCACTATGTCCTAACAACATCTGTACGACACGTAAATCAGCCCCATAGTTCAATAGGTGCGTCGCAAACGCGTGTCTCAGCACATGTGGTGAGAGTAGCTCAGTATCAATGCCCGCTAATACAGCATAGTACTTTATCCGATGCCAGAATGTTTGCCGCGTCATTTGCTTAGCTCGCTTACTGGGGAAAACCACATCGGAGGTTTTCTCTCCAAGTAAGTCTGGTCGCCCATTTTCAATAAATTCACCAATCCAATCAATAGCGTTTTCCCCCATTGGAACCAATCTTTCTTTATTTCCTTTACCGACGACACGAACCACCCCTTGCCGAAGGCTGATATTCTCCATAGTGAGACTGACGAGCTCAGTAACACGAAGCCCTGTCGCGTACAGTAACTCCAACATGGCTTTATCACGAAGCTCTAGTGGGTTATTCAAGTCCGGAGCATCAAGAAGCGCCGTCACCTGATCTTCCGATAAATCCTTAGGAAGACGTTTGGGCAACTTAGGGCTAATAAGTAGCGCGGTAGGATCATCAGCACGCAATTTTTCACGATGGATATATTGAAATAGACGACGAATGGCAGACAGCATCCGAGCTCGAGAGCTTTGATGATAATCTTGGTCAACTAGCCATGTTTGGTATTCTTGTAAACCCGAGAAGCTGATGAATTGCAGTTTATAGTGATGCTTATTCATCCAAACCAGTAATTTGATAAGGTCATTTCGATACGACGACAACGTATTCTCAGCTAACCCTCTCTCCATCCACATTGAGTCCAAAAATTGCTCGACCAACCCTTGGTCTTGAATATTGACGTCACTCACAGCAACCTCTTGTATGTTTATACAGTACAAAAACAGAATATTCGACTTAAGGTGAGAATGCCAATAAAACTCAATAAATCCTCGATAACCGCTGCAACGCTAAGCAAATTAGAGGTAGAATCCGATACAACAGACTCACAAACCATGCGAACGATTATGAAAATAGGACTATTTTACGGCTCATCGACTTGCTACACCGAGATGGCATCAGAGAAGATACGCGATATTATTGGCCCAGATATCGTTGATATATTTAATGTAAAAGATACCCCTATTTCGCAAATGAGCGACTATGATTTACTTATCTTAGGGATCTCTACATGGGATTTTGGTGAACTCCAAGAAGACTGGGGCGGGATATGGGATCAAATCGCTGGCGTATCACTAAAAGGCAAGTACGTCGCGCTGTTCGGACTCGGCGATCAAGAAGGCTATGGCGAGTGGTATCTGGATGCGATGGGAATGCTTCATGATGAACTCAAACCCACCGGCGCTAACTTTATTGGCTATTGGCCGAATGTGGGTTATGAATTTGAAGCATCTAAAGCCCTCATTGACAACAATAGTAAATTTGTCGGCTTAGCCCTCGACGAAGACTCACAATATGAACTAAGTGATGAACGGATTGCAACTTGGTGTGAGCAAATTCTATTAGAGTACCAAGCCTCGTTATAAGCCGATACTCACCTAACTACAGTGTAGTGTTGCGCGCTATATTGAAACGACCAGTGACGGTATAAAATGAAATAAAAAACGGCACACAAGGTGCCGTTTTTAGTGCTAACTATTAAGCTGCTTTGACTATGCAGTTTCTTCCGTCAACTCATCAGCACTACGACCAATAAAGCCCATACAAATGATAGCGGCGGTTGTTGGTAGTACCCACCCCATGCCAACACTGAACAATGGCAATACGTTAAAGAACGAAACATCAAGGCCAGCGACTTTAGCTGCATCAATTAGCGCAAACGCCAACGACACTAAAATCACGACTCGATAAGCTAGCTTAGGGTTTGGCAAGAATTTGCGTACAAATGTCAATGCAACCAAGGCTATCGCAACAGGATAAAGGGCAAATAACACCGGAACTGACAACGAAATAAGTTGAGCAAGACCAATATTCGCAACGAGTGCACAAGCAGCACCAAGAATAACAACCCACTTCTTATAAGTGACTGAAGTAATGGTACTAAAGTAGTCAGAACAAGCTGAAATGAGGCCAATAGCTGTTGTCAAACAAGCAAGCAATACAATAACCGAAAGTACGATTTGTCCATACGGACCGAACAGCGCTTGGACATACTGGCTTAACACGGCACCACCATTATCCGCGCCCGCAGCAACGGTTGCGCTTGTCGCACCAAGATAAAACAGCGAAATGTATACAAATGCCAAACCCGCAGCGGCAATGAAAGCGGCATTGATCAAGTACTTCGTTGTCGCACTTTGCTCAGTGATGCCCTTTTTACGTAACGCATCAACAATCAGCATACCAAACATCAAAGAGCCGAAGGTATCCATGGTGTTATAACCTTCAAGGAAACCGGTTGTTAATGGTTGTGTCGCGTAGTCACCAACAGGCGCAATCATCTCACCTTGCGGGTCAACAAATACTGCGACAGCAAGAATAATCAGCCCCACAAAGAGCGCAGGCGTCAGTACCTTACCAATGACATCAATCAACTTGCCTTGTGACCATGCAAAACACATAGCAACAGCAAAAAACAAAATAGAGAACACCGTTAGGTGTATTTGCGTCGCTTCCAAAAAGAATGGACGAATCGCCATTTCATACGCTACTAGGCCGGTACGCGGCGCAGCAAATGCAGGACCAATGATGATAAAGATAAGCACTGCAATTAACATAGCTGCACGCTTGGGAAGATCTTTAGTCAGGTGCTCCCAAGAGCCCCCAGCAACTGCGACAGCAATAATGGTAATAAGAGGCAGACCTACCGCAGTGAGAAGAAAACCCGTCATTGCAGGTAACAAGTTCTCACCTGCTAGCTGACCAGCAAGAGGGGGAAATATAATGTTGCCCGCACCTAGAAAAAACGCAAACAGCATAAAGCCGACTGCTATAATATCTGTTGTTTTTAAGCTCTGATTCACAGATATACCCCTATAAGTTAATGTTGTGTGTTATCGAGAAAATCGTTGTTTCCTCGTATAATTTAGGGCGGCATGATGACGAATAGGCTTAGGATTAGCAATAGAGTCAGAAAAAAACACTACATTAATTTACAGAACTAAGACGAAAGCAGTTTGTTTCACCAGCTTTAATTAAAAAGCCAGTATATAATCTCGATCATTTATCAAAACAATATAAGCACAATCAGAACATATATCCATACAAATAATTAACAATAGATTAATTCACTCAATAGCAATCGATTAACCATATAATCATGACATCTAAAACCAGTAAAATAAAAAGCTTTGCATTCAAGCAGTTCAAGATCCATTCAGGTGGAGCAGGTATGCCTGTCAGCACCGACGGCGTGATGCTTGGTGCATGGGCAACGTTCCAACATGCTGACCCAATCCTTGATATTGGCGTCGGTACCGGACTGCTAACATTAATGCTGGCTCAGCGTTATCCTGAAGGGGTGATCCACGCCATTGACATCGAAGACAGTGCAATCAAAGACGCCAGCAACAATGTTGAACACTCGCAATGGCAAGAGCGAATTCATATCATTAAGGGGGACATTCTTAACCATAACTTTGAACACGCATTTTCTGGCATTATCTGTAATCCTCCTTACTTTAATTCTGGCGAGCAAGCCGCACTCCAGCAAAGAGCCACTGCCCGACATACCTCTAGCCTCAATCATACCGAGCTGCTGTCGCGCTGCTATCAGCTGCTCAACAACGACGGTGAAGCCAGCTTTATCCTGCCGATTACAGAGGGAGAGCAATTCATCACAATCGCTCAAAATAAGGGATGGTTTCTCAGCCGACGCTGCTTAGTTCGTCCGACACAAACAAAGCCAATAAACCGAGTTCTTTTCACATTACGCAAACAAGAAATCGCTACCATCGAAGAGCAATTAGTCATTCATAGTCCTCATGGAGGCTATTCTGACGCCTTTATTCAGCTAACTGGTGACTTTTACCTTAAAATGTAAGTGCGCTTAGCGAGCGTTTGAGTATAATAGCCGCCCTACTTTTCCTGTGTCGTATTTTTGAGCAGGTACACCCTCAGTCTTGTGGAGACACGATAGTGATCAGAACATTCGCCGAATTAGATTTAGACCCAATCCTTTTAGAAGCGATTGAAGACATGGGCTATGAGCGCCCTACTCAGGTTCAGGCAGAAGCCATTCCACAAGCTTTAGAGGCAAAAGACATCTTGGCATCCGCTCCAACAGGAACGGGTAAAACGGCTTCTTTTGCGATCCCTGCTATACAGTACCTGCTTGACTTTCCAAGAAAGAAAGCCGGACCTGCACGTATTCTTGTGTTAACACCAACACGTGAACTTGCGATGCAAGTAGCTGAGCACACTAAAGCTCTGGCAAAGAATACACATCTAAAAGTGGCGACCATTACTGGTGGAGTCACATACGACACTCACGCAGATACACTGGCACAAACGCAAGATATCGTAGTAGCAACTCCAGGTCGTCTAATGGAATATATCGAAGCAGAACGCTTTGATTGTCGCGCTATTGAGTGGCTAGTTCTTGATGAAGCGGATCGCATGCTTGATATGGGCTTTGGGCCAACGGTTGATCGCCTATCGGCAGAATGTCGCTGGCGTAAGCAAACACTGCTATTTTCAGCGACACTGGAAGGCCGTGGTGTAGAAGGGTTTACGACTGATCTTCTAAAGAACCCAGCAGAAATTAAAGCAGAGCCGTCTTTACGTGAACGAAAAAAAATCACGCAATGGTACCACCGTGCCGATACAGCTGAGCACAAACTCACTTTGCTTAAGCACATTTTAACCGAGCAAGCTGAGCGTACCATTGTATTTTTGAAAACACGTGAACGTCTTGCCGATCTTCGCCAACAACTTGATAGTGCTCAAATTCCTTGTGCCTGGATCCAAGGTGAAATGCCACAAGATCGCCGTAATAACGCTATCAGCCGATTCAAAGATGGCTCAGTCAACGTACTGCTTGCCACTGATGTCGCAGCGCGTGGTATTGACCTTCCAGATGTGTCACACGTGATCAACTACGACTTACCTCGTACTGCAGATGTTTACTTACACCGTATTGGCCGTACTGCTCGCGCAGGCAAGAAAGGCATCGCGATTTCTATTGTCGAAGCACACGATCAGCCAATGATGGAACGCGTAGCTCGCTACACCAGCGAAACCATCAAAGAGCGCTTCATCGACGGACTTCGTCCTACGCACAAAAAGCCAACGTTCAAGAAAAAGAAGAAAGTGAAAAAAGACGACAAGAAAAAGACCGTCAAGAAAAAAGCAGCGAAAAAGAAGTAACTCGCGCTTAGAACCGTACTTTTGAAAAAAAATGCCCCACTCATGAGTGGGGCATTTTTTATAATCAGACTCGAAATGGTTTAAATCACTGCTCCTCGCGCTTAAACACCAATTCATTTGCCGTTGATTCATCCGCAACAAAGTAATAACCAGCGACATCAAAATTCTGTAGGGCTTCAACGGAATCGATTTGGTTATCAATGATGTATCGAGCCATCATTCCGCGCGCTTTTTTCGCGTAAAAGCTAATCACTTTGTATTGGCCATTTTTGCAATCTTTAAACACAGGAGTCACCACCTGAGTGTTTAATTGCTTAACTTTTACCGCTTTAAAATACTCATTGGAAGCTAAATTAACTAAAACGTCACTCTCATGCTCGGCCAGTGCTTGATTTAATTTATCCGTAATGAGACTTCCCCAAAACTGGTATAAATTGCTACCACGCTCATTGGCCAACTTCGTTCCCATCTCTAGGCGATAAGGCTGCATCAAATCCAAAGGTTTTAATAACCCATATAGACCCGATAGCATACGCAAATGCGTTTGAGCGTAGTCAAAATCCGCTTCTGACATACTTGCTGCATCCAACCCGGTATACACATCCCCTTTAAATGCAAGAATAGCTTGGCGTGCATTCTCTGTCGTGAAGTTTGTTTGCCATTGCTCAAAGCGTGCGACATTCAGCCCTGCAATCTTGTCGCTCACCTTCATCAGCGCCGAAACATCAGCAGGCGTCAGCTTACGGCATACCTCAATCAATTGAGCAGATTGCTCGATAAACTCCGGCTGTGTGTAACGTTCCGTCGCCAAGGGCGATTCATAGTCCAGCGTCTTCGCTGGTGAGACAACAATTAGCATAACTTTACTCTTATCATGATTATTTGTTCCTAGTATAAAAAAAGCCACGCCTGATCTTCAATGAAATCATGCGTGGCTTATTCTATTTCTGAGATAGAAGGAAACTATTAAGGCTATTTCACCGTTTTGTCCGCTTTCGTGTTATCCCAAATCCCAGGCTCTAACTGAGACTTTAATTCTGGGTAATCGTTAGCATCAAACGTTGGAACCTTACCCGCTTTAAGCTGTTGGTTGTAATCTTTGGCCAACTTAACCACGATACCCGACAACAAAATTATCGCCACCAAGTTAACCAGAGCCATCAAGCCCATAGAAACATCTGCTAATGCCCAAATCATAGGTAGCGTTGCGACTGAACCAAACAACACCATAGCAAGCACGACAAGACGGAATAGACCAAGGCCCGCTTTATGATTGTGCTCTAAGAAAATCAGGTTTGTTTCCGCGTACGAGTAGTTAGCAATGATTGAAGTAAAGGCGAAGAAGAAAATCGCTACCGCAATGAAAATTCCGCCCCAATCGCCCACTTGTGAGCTCAATGCACGCTGCGTCAATTCAATACCAGTCACTTCACCATGAGGGACGTATTCGCCAGACATTAAAATGATAGCAACTGTTGCAGAACAGATAACAATAGTATCGGTAAAGACACCCAACATCTGAACATAACCCTGTGACGCTGGATGCGGAGGGTATGGCGTAGCTGACGCTGCAGCGTTAGGAGCCGAACCCATACCCGCTTCGTTTGAGAACAGTCCGCGCTTAATACCTTGAATCATGGCTTGTGCAATGGCATAGCCCACACCACCAGCCGCTGCTTCTTGAAGGCCAAAAGCACTCTTGAAGATGTAGGCAAGGATTTCTGGCACTTTTTCGATGTTCATGAACACCACGTAAAAGGCAAGTAACAAGTAAGCTAGCGCCATGATAGGTACAATCAATTCAGCCGTACGAGCAATTTTACGAATGCCACCAAAGATGACAAACGCGGAAATCAAGGCAATGAAGATACCTACATACAAAGGATCAAAACCAAAGGCTGTTTGCATCGCATTTGCAATAGCATTCGCTTGAACCGCATTGAACACTAGACCAAATGCAATAATTAGGAAGACAGAGAACAATACCCCCATCCAGCGCATGCCCAAGCCTTTTTCCATATAGTAAGCTGGACCACCACGATAATTACCATCGTCATCACGCGTCTTATAAAGCTGAGCAAGCGTACTTTCTGCAAACGCTGTTGCCATACCAAGCATGGCAATCAACCACATCCAGAAAATCGCACCCGGTCCACCAAAGGTTAAGGCAACGGCAACACCTGCCATGTTACCCGTACCAACACGTGCCGCTAAACTAGTACAAAGTGCTTGAAAAGATGAGATACCAGCAGCGTCGGATTTACGACTGTTTTTCAGCACACTGAACATGTGGCCGAAATGGCGGAACTGAATGAACCCAAGGCGAACTGTAAAATAGATCCCTACGCCTACGAGCAGATAAACCAGAATCGATCCCCAAAGAAGATCATTCATTAAACTAATAATGTCTGTCACTTTAAAACCTCTTTTAAAATTAGAGCGCCGCCAGCACATCCTGTGCTAACTAAGTTGCTGAGGTTATACCCATCCGTGTGGTTTTGATTAATTTACTGTTTTTCACGGCAACTTAGCTTGTATTTCTCACCTATTGGGAACGGAATACAAATCGACATATCATTTGACGGAGCGGATTTTGCAGGGATGCTCGATAAAAATCAATACGCAATTAGATTGACATCAAAGGTATTTTTCACTGAACCATCACGTTCCCTTAACACTAACCGTAACAATTGCATTACCAGCAACCCCCATTTAATCTTCCTTACGATAACAACTAGTAATCATAGCAATGAAAACGGATCTTACCGCACCATTCACGGGTAAACCTTTGTTCATCAGACGTGGAGGCGTATTTATAGAATGGAATGCTTTTTAATCATTCTTGTCGAATGAGAATGTTTCTCGTAGAACCTTGTGTCCCTTAATTAACTCTCAGTGGACTCACGTTAACAATCATCGCTAACTAATTCTTTTTCATTATTTGAATCAAACGGTCATTTTTTAATCTACATATGGAATTAAAACTGTGAGATTGAGTTCAGTTTGGCATAAAACATTCATACTAAAGAAACAAATGAGAAATAAATCAAAGTTATTCTGCCTAGGAGTATGGTACTTAAAAGTCTCCGTGAGGAGATAAATACTAAGAGGTAGCTTATGGATGGCTTTGAACTAAACGATATAATGGAAATGGATGCTCCCCGGACTCGAGCATCTCGATCAAAACCACTAAAGCGTAAATGGCGCGAAATAGAAGCAATAAAAGACAAACGACGTTTACAAAAAGAACTCAACGATATGGATATCGGACTTGATTTCGCATACGAAGATATCAAGCTTTAACTCACCTAATTTTCAGTGATTGAGGAGCCTGAACCCTATTCACTGGACTTAAAATAGCGCCCTCAATAGAGGGCGTTACCTTGCCTACCACCCCTACCTATCCGATAAAAGCTGAACACGCTCCCATGAATGGAGCTCATCAAACTCGTACATTTATTCGACGACTGGTATCAAAAGTGCCAAAATGCCTGCATCTAGCCACCGAGTAAGCACATACTATGGTCTCCAAACGAAAACCGATTCACCTCAATCGCGTTGAAAAAGTGGTTGAGTACATCAATCACAATTTGGATAAGCCATTAACCGTCGCAGAACTTGCCAGCATTAGTTGCTGGTCTCGCTGGCAACTCCAACGCGTCTTTCAAGAGCAAACAAAACAGAACATCGCTCAATATGTTCGCCAACAGAAGCTTAGCCGCGCAGCTGAACACCTTCTGTCCAACGAAAGTAAGATCACCGATATCGCTTTGCAGTTTGGCTTTAACTCAGAGGTCAGTTTTAGCCGCGCATTTAAACAGCTTTTTTCTGTTTCACCACGACAATACAAACAGCAAGGTATTCTAAAGGGCATCCGCTTACCCTTAGTCATGAGTCCTGAACTGCCGCTTGAGCAAAGTGCTAGCCAGATCGTGCGCATCGAAACTCGCGCGGCCAGTACTTTTTGGGGCATGCATGCCCCCATCGATACCATTTACTCCATAGACCCCCAATATAGCACTCAAGTTGCACATATTTGGCGTCAGTTTGCCCAAGCAACACTTGGTCATCGCCAACACTCTGAAGCTGTATTTGGCATTATTGACACCATTCATCCTCTTCCCGAAAGCCAACTCATATACTGGGCGAGCTGTGAGCAAGCTACACTTAATGCTCAGCAATTAGAGCATGCCAAAGCACATATGGAGCAATTAAGCATTCCAGAGCAAACCTATGCGGTCATCACGCATATCGGTCCCATTGCAAACTTCCCTAAAACATTAGAGTGGGTACTTAACCATTGGTTACCCGCTTCAGGTTTTCATGGAGAAGAAGGTTATGAACTTGAATACTACCCCAATCATTACAATCCATTGAACTTAGATGCTCAAATGGAATTCTGGCTGCCCATTTGCCCCGCCACTATCAAAGCACACCTTTAATCGCAGACATTATCAATAAAACTTGCACCAAATTGTTAAGTATCACAGAATCACACGCGATAGAATGAAAATGAAACTAATTATCAATCACATTCACAACTCGTTAAATAAATTCTTTGATTATGTTAAAAACAAAAATATCCCCAATAGCAGTAATGGTATCCATAGTGTTGTCTTCACCAAGCGTTTTGGCGACAACATCAAATTCAGAATCTTCATCCACGACGACGGATGAACAAATGACCGTATTGGGGAAAACGTATCGTAATACGGCCACCAAAACGTCTTTATCACCAGAAGAAACCCCGCAGACGCTGAATGTGATTGAAAGCGAAGAAATGGAGCAGCGCGGGGTAAAATCAGTAATGCAAGCATTGCGTTATGCCCCTGGTGTTTCTACAGAAAACAAGGGTGGCGCAGTCGTATTCACTGACTTTGTTACTATTCGAGGATTTAGTTCTTCGCAAAATTACTATGATGGTTTGATGCTACCTGAATTGCCAGGATGGAATGCCAAGCCACAAATCGATCCTATTGCGATGGAACGTCTAGAGATTTTTAAAGGTCCAACATCGGTTCTTTACGGCTCTATGCCTCCGGGTGGCATGGTGAACATCATTGCAAAAGCACCAAGCTTTGAAGAAAAAACCAAAGTCAATGTCGCAACAGGTTTGAACAACCTAATGGAAGCTTCCATTGATAAAACAGGCGCTCTAAGCGACAACGTTTCTTATCGCCTGATCGCACTTGGTCGTAAAAAAGACGCGACAATTGATCACGTAAAAGAAGAACGTTACGTTTTTGCACCATCGGTGAACTGGAACGTTTCAGACAAAACACTGGTCAATTTCAACCTTTACTACCAAAATGATCCAAGTCTAGGCCAGAACGTTACCGTCCCTATCGAGGCGATTGAATCCGGAAAAATGTCCGCCTCTACTTTTGCAGGTGATACGAACTTTAATGAGCTTAAGCGCGAATTCGTTGTGGCTGGCTATAAAATTAACCATGAGTTCAACAACGATTGGACCTTCTTACAAAACTTCCGTTACACGGAAACTAAGTTCGATCAAAAAACGACGCAAAGCGCGGGTAGTGACGGGTTTAACGCCGCGACAGGTGAACTACAACGTACTGCCTATACGACAGATGAGCAATCTAAAGGTCTTAGTATTGATAACCAACTTTCTGGTTTTGTAAATACTGGAAGTGTCGATCATTACCTATTGTTTGGCATCGATTATCGCTCTGTCGAAGGAGATTCGGCCTATAACAGTTTTGGTAATGTCGATAGCATCAACCTATACAACCCAGATAATAGTAAACTTAACCCGAACGACTTCACCCCAGGTTATTACTCCAACACCGATGTTTCTATTAAACAGCTCGGCGGTTATTTTCAAGATCAAATGCTTGTTGATAACTGGGTTCTGATTGCCGGGGGCCGCTACGACGTAGTTGAGTCTAATACCGACAAATCAGAAAACGGCGGCGCTAAAAACAATACGACTTCACGTGCGAGCAACTTCTCGTATCGTGTCGGGGCTATGTATCAGTTCGACAATGGCATCTCTCCGTTTGCCAACTTCGCGACCAGCTTTGAACCAAACGCAAAAATTGACGCTAATGGCAAAAACCTTGAACCTGAAAAAGGCGAGCAAGTTGAAGCAGGTCTGAAATTTACCTCCTATGATTCAACCACAACGGCCTCAGCAGCTCTCTTCCACATCAAAAAGCAAAATGTAGGTGTGCGCCGAGATGGTAATGCACCATGGGAAGCTGTCGGCGAAGTTCGCTCTCAAGGCTTAGAACTAGAAGGGCGTTCAGCGATAAACGACAATCTCGATATTATCGCAAATTACACTTATACCGATATGGAAATCACTAAGGACGAAGACCAGGCAAACGTTGGTCAGAGCGCAATTTACGTCCCAGATCACGCAGCAAACCTTTGGGCTAACTACACCATGCACGAAGGCGTAATGCAGGGATTAAGAGTGGGTGGTGGGGTTCGATATGTCGGTAATACTGTATTGAACAATGGCACAACTAATTTAAATCAAGGCTCAGTCCCCTCTTATACGTTGGTCGATCTGTCTATTGGTTATGACCTTGGCCAGATAAGCAATAGTATGCAGGGCGCAACCGCAAACCTGATTGCTAACAACCTATTTAATCAAAAGTATTATAGCTGTTATAGCCAAAGCTATTGTTGGATGGGCCAACAACAAACCGTCGAGTTAAACGTCAAGTTCGACCTATAGCGGGCAAAGAGCCCCCTCCCTAGTTAAGCAGCACAATGTATTTGCGCTGCTTGCTTTTATTTACTCAGTTTGCTTATAGAAATCGAAGACTATGGCTATGACACATTCTCAAAAATTGCGGACGCTTACCGATATTTCCATACAAATATCTCCATTATTAGTACCGATTTTAAAGACTGCATCTATCATTGCTCCTCATCAAAACAGCCATGAACCACTAAACGCACTTTATCGATACTGGAAAGAGCACTACCCAGAAGCAGGGCAGATTTATTGGCTAACCAGAACCTGGACAATGCTGATTTGGCAACCTATCACCATTGCGCTTATTACTACTTATTACTCAGATTCCGTTCCAAAGATTAGCCGAATGAGACAAGGACTTAACCTTGATAATGGCATTGTGGGACACTTCGATTTCGCTTCTGAACAATGGCAAGAAGGCGATCAACATCAACGATTACTATTGGCTGCAACAGAACTCAAATCATTACTGACACAACTTGCTGAGCAATTTGACGATATCATTCGCATGAGCCCTAGCACCCGTGAAAAGCTTCTCGCTGACACCATCATGGAAATGCTACTTCGCGGCCTAAAACACATGGTCAACCGTCAATTACTCGCCAATAAACATCTACACCCTACCTTTGCTCATGAATTGCAGCACTGGCAACAGGCTCTTGATCTTCCAATCACAAGGTTTGGACGCTTAGATGTCACTCAAGAAGGGGATTATGTTATACAACGCCGAGCCTGCTGTATGCACTATCGCCGCCGTGACGGCAGCTACTGCCAAGGCTGTCCGCAAAAAAAATAGCGCTCATTACCCAGATGGCTTTTATTTCATCATGATATTCAAGCAACAACGAAAATAGTGGTATTTTTTTACATCAAATTGATTAAGAGATAACAAATGATAACTCATATCAATATCATTTAGACTGTATTTCTTACATGAGTTGCAATACAATAAGCGCGCTTAAAAAGCGCATAAAGGTAGTACAGCACCTCTAACGCGCCGTGCTTGATAGCGCGATTAAATAGACAGACTCACCAAGCCTATTGAGTGTGTTTGCCATCAGAATTCAATTAAACAACTGGTACTTTCTAGTAGAAGAAGGCTCTTGAAATGAACAAAACGCTCGTTCGCGCCGCATTGTGCACCCTCCCTCTGCTCCTTAGCAGTGGGCAGACGTTTGCCAACGACCTCAACAATGCAAGAAATGTTGAGGCTCAGACCATTACTCAAGGCGCGCAAAGCCAACAACGAATCAACAAAAGTAGTGATAAAGCGTTTGAACTTAAGTCGGAAATCGCGGCACTGGAACAAGAAGTCTCCAACTTGGAAGTTTACCAGCGTCACCTACAATCAGTGGTGGATAACCAACAGCAAGAGCTATCGAGCATCGAAACACAATTAGTTCAGATCAACGATACCCGTCAAGGTGTTGTCCCTCTGATGTACAAGATGTTAGCTGGCCTTGAACAGCACATTCAGCAAGACAAGCCGATTCGTATCGATGCTCGCCTCGCCCGCTTAGATGAACTCAAATCTCTGATGCCGCAAGCTGATGTCAGTGATGCCGAAAAATATCGTCGTATCTTAGAAGCTTACCAAATTGAAATGGATTACGGCATCAAGCTAGGCAGCTACCGTTCACGAATCGATGTGGGCAGTAGCATAGAAGCAGAACAGCTTTACCTTGGGCGCCTATCGCTCGTCGCTCGTAGCCTAGACAGAAATCAGTACTGGTCATGGGATCACGACAAAAAAGCGTGGGTGAATGTTGAAGCTTCGCTCTCATCCTATATCGACCAAGCGTTTGCAATTGCAAACAAACAAACGTCACCAACTTTAATGACGCTCCCTGTTTCTCTTGCTAAGGATCCGAGCTAATGCGTTACCTAACTTTATTGATCGCCCTATTCACAGTTAGCTTCTCACCACTGACCCTTGCAGCAGGCACACTCACCAGCGAAGCAAAAACGGCGCAGCAACAAGAGAAGCAGCATAACGCATCGCGTGAAGCCAAATTTAAGCAAGAGCAGCAAGCGCTTTTAGCTAAGAAAAAGCAACTTGCCGAACGCAAAGCGCAACTAGATGCGGCCATTACTTCGCTCAGTGATCAGTTTTCAACCAATGAGAAAACATTAGCAGAGCAACAAAAGCAGCTTCACCTGCAAACGGGCAGTTTGGGTGAGCTTTTTGGTGTCGTCCGTCAATCAGCTAAAGAGCTTCAAGTCGAACTGAGCCGCTCTGTCGCCAACACAGAACAAACCCAACAACGTGCTGACATCGACACTATTGTGGCTGCGAAAACCTTGCCATCCATCCAAGAGCTAACCACGTTATGGCAAGCTTTTAACGCTCAAATTATTAGCAGCGGAACCTACGCGACTATCACGGTTCCATTCGTAACAGGCGCAGGTGAAGTCACGACTATTGACGCCGTACGATTAGGTAACTTCGCTCTACTTGCTAAACAAGGGCCGATTAACTGGGACGGGCAACTAGCCAGCGACTTCCCCCGCCTACCTGATAATGTATCTCGCTATGAGGACGCTAATAACATAGTCACTGGACAGACCGCCGTTATTATCGATCCAAGTCGTGGCGATATTTACCACCAACTGGCTGAAAACCCGACGCTTACCCAACGTTTTGAGCACGGTGGTGTCGTGGGTAAGATCATTGCAGGCCTATTCCTAATTGGTCTTGTCATTGCGCTTTATCGTGCCGTGGTACTCCTGCGCATCGAGCAACAAATTGGCAAGCAGCTAAAAACACCTGAAGCCCCAACAAATAACCCATTAGGTCGCGTTCTTAGCGTATATAACCACGATAAAAAGATGAATGTTGAAGCGCTTGAATTACGTCTTCTTGAATCAATAATGGACGAACAACAACACCTAGAGCGCGGTCTTAGTATGCTTAAATTGATTGCAGCACTCGCGCCAATGCTGGGATTACTTGGTACGGTAACTGGCATGATTGAAACGTTCCAAGTTATCACACAGTTTGGTAACGCCGAGCCTCGTGTCATGGCCGGAGGCATCTCCATGGCATTGGTGACAACCGTTCTCGGTTTGATTACCGCGATGCCACTGCTGCTAGCCCATAACTTATTGAGTTCAAAAGCTGACGCGATTCGCAATATTCTAGAGCGTCAAAGTGTTGGCCTTGTTGCTGAGCAGGCCGAAGTGCACTCGACCGAGCAGAGAGCGAGCTATGCTGCATAATTTGGCCCAATGGCTACCTGGCTCAGAACATCTGAGCCAATTTATGAATCAAGGCGGGCCTATTCTTTGGTGGCTCGCTGCGGTTGTTATCGTTTTTTGGATGGTCGCGTTTGAACGCGTACTCTACTTTTCTCGATACTTCCCACAGCAAAAGCGGGTTTGGACACAAAAGTGGTCTCAACGTAGTGACCACTTTTCATGGTATGCCCGCGCTCAGCGTGATGCCATACTTAGCGACGCTGAAAACCAATTAAAACAGCACCTCAACTTGCTAAAGTGCCTACTAGCGTTGTGTCCAATGCTCGGGTTACTGGGCACCGTAACCGGCATGATCACCGTATTTGATACCTTAGCAGCTCAAGGAAGTGCTCAGCCTCGCCTAATGGCGGCTGGCATTTCTATGGCAACGATCCCGACAATGGCAGGAATGGTCGCCGCACTTTCTGGAATGTTAGCTTTCTCTCGCATCCAAAAATGGAGCAACAAACATTTGTTCCAATTAGAACAATTACTGAGAAGTGACCAAAGCAAAGAGACTGACTTACACACGGTCACAGATAATCGCATAGGAAATACACAATGAGACTTGGCCACCGTAGAAAACAGCAAGAAGAAGCCAACATCGACATGACCTCGATGCTCGATATCGTTTTCATTATGCTGATCTTTTTCATTGTCACCAGCTCCTTCGTTCGAGAATCTGGCGTCGATGTGAACCGCCCGCAAGCCAGCCACGCGGTAAGCCAAAAAGACGCGGGAATTTTTGTCGCGATCACCGCCAGTAACGAGGTGTTCATTGATAAACGTCGCGTCGATGTTGAACGTGTACAAGCCACTATTGAGAAGCTTCTTCTCGAGCAACCTAGTGCGTCCATGGTCATTCAAGCAGACAAGCATGCCTTCAACGGTACCGTCGTACAGGTGATGGACAGTGCAAAAGGAGCTGGAGTAACCAAAATTGCTTTAGCAACGGAGAGCCGATAATGGTGCGCTTTTTATTAAGCATTCCTTTTGCGATCGCTTTCGCGTTCACGCTGTTTTCTTTAATGAGTTGGATGATAGACATTGGTCCTAAATCCAAGCCAGAAGAGTCTGCTCGCCTTAGCTATGACTTAGTGATGATTGAGCCGGAAAGTGAAACAGCACGACGTACACGCGTGCTTCCTGAACCACCAAAAATGCCGGCGACACCACCAGCGGCAGCCGTGGTCGAGCAGAGTTCACAGACCTCAACGGTACAGACACCTAGCACACCGCAGCTGCCGAATATTGCGATATCAACACAAGTGGCTGGTGTGGCGATGAATGCCCCAAGTGTGCCTGATATTGGTCGTAATCAGCAGGTCATGCCACTTCACCGTAAAGAGCCACGCTACCCTCGCCGCGCCATTCAACGAAATATGGAAGGCTATGTCGTGATGTCATTTACTATTGACGTTAATGGTCGCCCAACTGACATTAAAGTGGTTGAAGCCCAACCAAAGCGCATTTTTGAGCGCGAAGCCATGGTGGCTCTCAAGCAATGGAAATATCAGCCAATGGTCGTCAATGGCACCGCGCAACCACGAGTGGGTCAAACGGTTAAATTGGAGTTTAAATTAAACCAATGAACAAACTAATCTCGCATATTGGGCTGGTACTGGTTTGCAGCCTTTGGTTTGCCCCATCGGTCATCGCAAAACAAGAACTCGGGATGCGCACCGCAACGCAGGTCTCAAAAGCCTATTCGTTGGAGCAAGAAGACAAACTTGCCGATGCCATTGTCTTACTAGAGAAACTCAAGCCAAGCGCTAGCTATGACCAAGCTTACGTAGCAAGAATGCTCGGTATTTATTACTGGCAAGCAGAGAAAAGTGAACTGGCAATCAAACAGTTACAAATTGCCGTTAATACTGGCGCCTTTGCTGGTGAGCAAGGCTGGCAAACAGAACGAATGCTAGCTGAACTGTTATTATCAGAAACTAAGGCTGAACAAGCGCTTGTCCACTTTAACGCTCTAGCGAAATCAGCTGGCAGTATTGATATTCCTAAAGAACAGATAACAAACGTCTGGCTAAATACCGCCCGAAGTCACTACCTATTACAACAATGGACACCATTGCTGACGGCTATTAAGCAGTATCACAAGTTAGATCGTACTCCGAAGCTACAGCCACTAAGCTTACAGCTAAGTGCCGAGCTGCAACTGTCTCACTTAAAAAGCGCGATCATCACCAGTCAAAAACTGCTGGCTCTTCAGCCTAACAATACCATGTGGTGGCAGCAACTCAGCGCCCTATATATGCAGACTAAACAGTATAAACTGGCACTTGCGACATTAGTATCAGCGCAGCGAGCAGGCATTGATATGCCAGAATCGATGCAAGTAAGCATGGCACAATTGTATGCCCAACAAGGCATTCCGGAAAAGTCCGCTCACCTCTATTCTGAACTGCAAGTTAATGACACAGATATTGAAACCATCATCAAACAAGCGACACATTGGCAGATGGCAAGGGAATGGCACAACGCTCAGCGTTCATGGCAAGCCGCGGCGCGCTTAAATGCAAAATATTACCAACAGGTTTCGCGACTTGAACTTCAGCAAGGAGCATTTAATGCAGCCTTGGTATCACTGAGTAAAGTGAAAGGCATAAGCCTGCAAGAAAAACAGATTTTGCAAATACGAGCGTATGTTGGCTTGAAACAATATGAGACTGCTAAAAAACTCGCGCAAGCAGCACACAGAGAAAAACCTAGCACTCAAACCTCAGATTGGCTGGACTATCTAGACCAAATGACAGAGTCGCGGTAACGGCTGCAAACCTCTGTAAACCTCTGTAAACCATAAAAAATGGCACCATCACGGTGCCATTTCTATGAAAGTTCGAAAGCTAGCTACACACTCTCATAATCATTTTGTCTCACTCGCTCAGCAAGTTGCTTATACTGATCAGCAATGGTGTCACCAAATACCGGATCGTCATCCACTTCGGTCCACAACGCTTCGACCGCTTGCCAATCTGTCGTGGTAAACTTTTTCTCAATCAACGGCAGTACTGACTGCTCTTCAAGATCAAGATGTTGTTTTTGATTACGAATGAACTCCGCTAATTTAGTGGAAAAAATCTCATGAGGCACCACTGCATCTTGTAAAATCATCTCGACAATCGCAAGAAAATCATGAGTTTTATCCGACAACTCATGGTGCTCCAATTCAAGGTTTGAAATAGTGCTTTGCTGCCCATAATGATCAATAAAGTAACGATAGAGAATATCTTCTTTCGGGTGGTGTATCTTTTCAGAGTGCAACGTCAGATAGTCTACGATCTCTTTGATGAGTGAATAATTTACTGGTTCCTCACGTTCCAGCAGATGCAACTTACGATTCAGTATCGCGAGCAAACGAACCATATAGCCGTGCTCGCGCCTTATTCTTTCGATCATCATCGTCCTATCTCCCTTAAGTCCCTATTCTTAATAAGTGTATAAGAGATTTAGAAAGCGTGCTTTGACTATGCTCGAAAAATAGACAATTAGCCTTCACAACTAACAAGCTTAGGCTGCCAATCAATAGCGGTTTTACCCATATTTTTCAGCAGCATATTAGTTTGAGAAAAGTGCTGGCAGCCAAAAAATCCGCGCCGTGCAGAGAGAGGAGAAGGGTGTGGGGCGGTAAGCACATGATGGCGTTCACGATCAATCATCATACCTTTTTTCTGAGCATGCGCGCCCCAGAGTAGAAAGACAACGCCTTCACACTGTTGGTTAAGGGTATCCACAATATGATCGGTAAATACCTCCCAACCTGCTTTGGAATGAGAATGAGCAGCCCCTTGCTCGACAGTTAAGACCGTATTTAGCAGTAATACGCCTTGTTGTGCCCAGCTTTTTAAATAACCATGCGTAGGAATTTCAAACCCAGAGATATCCTCAGCCAATTCTTTATAGATATTGACCAGCGAAGGAGGCGTTTTCACACCGGGCAAAACGGAAAAGCACAAACCATGAGCCTGCCCCTGCCCATGATAAGGATCTTGGCCTAATATGACGACTTTAACCGCATCAAGCTCGGTCAGTTCGAAAGCATTAAACACGTCTTCTTCAGGTGGGTAAATAACCTTTCCCGCCTGTCTTTCTTGCGCAACGAAAGATAACGTCTGCTTAAAGTACGCTTGCTGATGTTGGCTTTCTATAACATCACGCCATGTTAGTGTCGTCACTCGTATTCCCCAGAATTTAAAACTCTGGGGAGTTTACCATTTCAAAAGTCACCATCTCTACTGATTTCACAACAGTAGCCTCGAACGTCGCGATTAATGACCTTTTTGCTGTGGCGTTCGAAAATGTCCCTGCCCTGTCACGTGGCGGTTTGGAACAGGATAGCGGCTTGCGCGCATGGCGTGGGGTTGGGAAGCGATAGATCGAGACATAATGGCACCTACTTATTCACACTACTTAAATTCACACTATTATTGTTGATGATTCGTTTTTCAGAATCACACTTTTATGCAACGTGCATGAAACTAAGTATGAAAGAAAGATGCCAAAGATCCATGTGATGATAAAAAAAATCAGTTTTTAATAGTAAATTGTCTCAATTGTTGGATTTCATCCACCCAGATCTCAGGCTCAATTGTCTCTAAAATCAACGGAATAGAATCAAACCTCTCATCTTGCATAATATACTCAAAACACGCCCAGCCGATCTCACCTTTACCTAAGGATTGGTGACGGTCAACACGATCTCCCAAAGCTATCTTTGAATCATTAAGGTGCATCGCGCGCAAATAGTGCATGCCAACCACCCTATCAAATTCCGAAAATGTTGAATGGCACGCTTGCTTGGTTCGTAAATCATAGCCCGCCGTAAAGGTATGGCAGGTATCAAGACAAACCCCAACACGGCTTTTATCCTCAACTTTATCAATAATGTGAGCAAGGTGTTCAAAGCGCCATCCTAAGTTAGTTCCTTGACCAGCCGTATTTTCAATCACAGCGACGACATTCGGAATGCGTCTGTGGGCAATATTTATCGATTCCGCTATCCGATCTAAACACACGTCCTCAGCTATCTTTTTCAAATGACTGCCAGGGTGGAAATTCAGAAGTGTTAAACCTAACTGCTCACAACGTGCCATCTCATCGACAAAGGCTTCTCGAGACTTTTCCAACTTATCCAACTCTGGTGCCCCTAAATTAATCAGATAAGAGTCATGTGGCAGTATTTGCTCAGGAAGAAAGCCATATTTACGGCACTCAAGCTTAAATCGGTTAATGGTCTCTTCGGTTAGCGGCTTTGCTACCCACTGTCTTTGATTTTTGGTAAACAGAGCAAAAGCATTAGCGCCAATTTCCGCCGCCCTTTGTGGCACATTATCTACCCCGCCTGCCGCCGACAGATGCGCCCCTATAAATTTATTCATACTTTAATAACCCGATCTATATCACATATTTAAAACTGTTATTTAGCGATCTTATACTTTCACATTTAACTATTGAAGCCCTTGTTTTCCGGTAATCTAGCGCATCCAATAAACCAAAATGTAGTTTTATTACTACATTTGGCGTTTAAAATAAATTTTAATGTATAAAATATTGTTTTAAGACTACTATTTAAGAGGGTTTGTTGATGTAGGTCAACAAAACAACCTTACTCTTATTAATGCTTTTTGTTGTAATTTGATCTAAATCAATACTAAAATACCCATTATTAGGTATATATAGCTCAGCTCAACAAAATTTGAAAAATAACACCACAACAATACCGCTTTAAAGTGGTTCAGGAGATAGTGATGATTCAAGGTATCCAAATTACTCAAGCAGCAAACGACGACCTACTAAATTCAATCTGGTTGCTTGACGGTGAAAAGAACGAAGCTCGCTGTGTTGCAGCAAACACAGGCTTTGAAGCAGACCAAGTCATTGCAATCAGTGACCTTGGCGAATACGAAAGCCGTGAAGTTGCGATTGAAACTGCGCCTCGCATTGAAGGTGGTCAACACCTCAACGTCAACGTTCTTAAGCGTGAAACGCTAGAAGACGCAGTTGCACACCCAGAGAACTATCCTCAGCTAACTATCCGTGTATCGGGTTACGCTGTACGTTTTAACTCTCTAACGACAGAGCAGCAACGTGACGTTATCGCTCGTACCTTTACTGAGTCTCTATAATTAAAGACGTCAAGTAAATGAATAGTCAAAACAGACGCTTCGGCGTCTGTTTTTTTATGCCTGTAGATAATCCTCTCTCGATACATCATCTCCTGATACAAAAAAACCTCCCGGAGGAGGTTTAAAGAAAACTCTAAAATAAACACCTGAGTCTTAGGAATGTCATCCCGCTAGGCAAGAATGATAAATACTAAGTACCGTTGCAGTTACTTCAGCGTCACTCGCGCAAACTTTCGCTTACCAACTTGGTAAACCGCTTGACCCGCTGCTGGCACTAATTTGGTATCTTCCACTTTTTCGCCATCGATCTTCACTGCGCCTTGACGAATCATGCGCATAGCATCTGAAGTTGAACCCACCAAACCTGCATCTTTTAGCAAATTGTTGATCGCAATTCCGGCTTCCAGCTCAAATTCTGGCATTTCATCTGGCATCGCGCCTTTCTGGAAACGGTTTATGAACTCTTGCTCTGCTGCATCGGCATCCGCTTGTGAGTGGAAACGTGCAATAATTTCTTTTGCTAGCAGTATTTTAACATCACGTGGATTTTTGCCCGCTTCAACGTCAGCCTTAAATTGCGCAATCTCTTCTAGTGGACGGAAAGACAGCAGCTCGTAGTAGCTCCACATCAGTACGTCTGAAATTGACATGATTTTGCCAAACATTTCAGTCGGGACTTCACTCACACCAATATAGTTGTGAGCCGACTTAGACATTTTCTTCTCGCCATCCAAGCCTACCAGCAGTGGCATCGTCAAGATAACCTGTGGCTTTTGACCATGTGCTTTTTGCAGTTCACGACCCATAAGCAGGTTGAACTTTTGATCAGTACCGCCTAACTCTACGTCCGTTTCCATCGCTACTGAATCATAGCCTTGCAGCAACGGATACATAAACTCATGAATCGCGATTGGCTGTCCATTGCTGTAACGCTTTTTAAAGTCATCACGCTCAAGCATACGCGCAACCGTCTGGTTTGCCGCTAAACGAATCATGCCTTCTGCACCAAGCTCAGACAGCCATTCAGAGTTAAACTGAATTTTTGTTTTCGCTGGGTCCAAAATTTTGAATACTTGCTCTTTATACGTCTCTGCGTTACGAAGCACATCTTCACGAGTCAGTGGTGGTCGAGTTGTGTTTTTACCCGTCGGATCACCGACCATGCCCGTAAAATCACCAATAAGGAACGTCACGTCATGACCTAAATCTTGGAACGTACGCAGCTTATTCAAAATAACGGTGTGTCCCAAGTGAATATCCGGTGCTGTAGGATCGGCACCTAGCTTAATACGTAGAGGACGGTTCTCTTTAAGCTTTGCAATGAGCTCTTCTTCTGGAATTAGCTCATCAACACCACGTTTAATTTCAGCCAATGCTGCTTCTAGGTTCGCCATTCTTGTTCACTCCCACAGATTTGGCAAAAATATAATAGTTGGACATCTTACTTGAATAGCGATGTTTTTTGAAACCAGTTAGACTAAATGGTTCAGGAAATTTAGAAAATAATGTTGAATTAATCACTCATGGTATCTGTTTTTAAGCGCCTCCCTTGGCTTCACCGAGCTCTTATCGCTTTTTTTACGGCGCTAATTGTTGTGGCACTCTTTCTGCCCGACGCCGCCGATCTTCACGACGACCCCAATAAACTGGAGGTCGGTAAGTACTACCCTCTGAAAATCAAAGCGTCGGCGTTAAGCATTGTTAACGAACAAGTCCCTACCGTTGTACTCAATTGGGAAGAGCATTCTGTTCGCTCAGGTGAAAGCGCAGCGATTCTTTTTCAACGGGTCGGTTTGTCCGCTCGACTGCTTTACGATCTCGTGAATACCAACAAAGACATTGAAAAACAGTTATCCAGGCTTCGACCAGGTGACAAGCTGATATTTGGCTTTGATGAAAATAATGAGTTACTGCAGCTAAAACGAAAGATCAGCGACTACGAAACGTTTGTTATCACTCGCACTGACAATGGTTTTCGCTCTGAGCTCAGCAAGAAAGAGATTGATTACCAATATAACTATGCTGAAGCGGATATCACCTCAAACTTCTGGAACGCGGGCATAGGGGCAGGACTAACCGCCAATCAAATCATGGAACTTGCCGGTATATTTGGTTGGGACATCGACTTCGCTCTAGACATTCGCTCAGGTGACCATTTTGAGTTGCTGTATCAAGAGAAAGTAGTGGAAGGTGAAGTGATTGGGCGAGGTAAAATTATCGCGGCGGTATTTAAGAACCAAGGTGATACGTTTAAAGCTATCCTCGATGACAATACTGGCAGCTATTATGATGAAAATGGTCGCGCCATGAAGAAAGCCTTTTTACGCTCTCCGCTTGATTTCCGTCGCGTTACGTCCAATTTCAACCCCACTCGTCGCCATCCGGTCACCGGAAAAGTAAGGGCGCACAGAGGAACGGATTACGCAGCACCAGTGGGAACGCCTATTTGGGCGGCCGGAGACGGGGTGGTACAAAAATCCAGTTACAACCAATTTAATGGTAATTACGTCTTCATTAAGCACAGTAATACCTATATCACTAAGTACCTGCATTTGACCAAACGTACAGTAAGAACAGGACAAAGGGTTAAGCAGGGGCAAACTATTGGTACATTGGGTGGCACAGGACGGGTTACCGGACCGCACCTACACTATGAATTTTTGGTCAACGGCGTGCACAAAAATGCCAGAACGGTAAAGTTGCCTCAATCTAAATCACTAGCCGGTAAAGCAAAACAAACCTTCTTAGCCAATGCCGAAATTCGCTTAAATAAGATGGAACGTTACAGTGAGTTGCTGTTAGCTAAACCGTAATTAGCGCAGGTTCTATGGTTCTATGGTTCTATGGTTCTATGGTTCTATGGTTCTATGGTTCTATGGTTCTATTAGATATAGAACATGACTGAATCACTCCCTGTAAAGCACAGCGTGCGTATTTTTAGCACGCACTGACTCTGACGCCATAAAAGCAAAAAGCCCTCAGAACAGAGTTCTGAGGGCTTTTTTGTTATCGACCGATTACTTGTCTTTTTTATCGTGCTTATGAGGATGATCGTTGTACATCTCTTCAATTTCGTCTTGGTAGCGATCGTTAATCACTTTACGACGTAATTTTTGAGTTGGTGTCAATTCACCTTTATCCATCGAGAAGCCACGTGGCAACAATTTGAATTTCTTCACTTGTTCAAATTTAGCCAAACCCTTTTGCAGCTCAAATACACGCTTTTCGAACATCTCAACCACTTCATTGTGCTTAATCAACTCAATGCGATCGTGGTATTTGATGTTCAGTTCTTTGGCGTATTCTTCAAGCGTATCAAAACAAGGCACGATAAGCGCCGAAACAAACTTTCTGGTATCAGCAATCACGGCAATTTGTTCAATGTAATGATCTTTACCAATGGTGCCTTCAATCGCTTGAGGCGCAATATATTTACCATTAGAGGTTTTCATCAATTCTTTTATTCGGTCGGTAATAAACAGGTTACCATTAACGTCAAACTCACCAGCATCGCCAGTTTTTAAGAATCCATCGGCATCAAAGGTTTTCGCCGTTTCTTCTGGCATTTTATAGTAACCACGCATCACCATAGGACCACGAACTAAGATTTCATTATTTTCGCCAATCTTAACTTCCGCTCCCGGCATAGGCATGCCAATAGAGTCAGGGTTGTAGCAAGTATCATCCCAACATGACACGGTTGCCGTGGTTTCAGTCATACCATAGCCAAGCTTAACGTTAATCCCAATCGCTTGGAAAAAACGTCCGATGGTTTCATCAAGCTTTGCACCACCACATGGCATAAAGTTTATTTGACCACCAAGCAATTCACGTAGCTTATTTAGTACGATTTTATCCGCTAATGCATAGCTCTTTTTTAACATAAAAGAAGGCTGAACATTATCTTGACGACATTGCGCCATTTTAGCGCCCATATTCACCGCCCAAGTAAACAATACCTTGCGATGCACAGGGGCCTTGGATACGCGCTCATGGATAGCCGAGAAGATCTTCTCATAAAAGCGCGGAACGGCGCTCATCACGGTTGGACGAATTTCACCTAACGCATCCCTAACTTGCATTGTGTCTTGTAGGTAGCAATTGGTTCCCCCTTTATATAAAACATAGAAGGTCCAAGCGCGCTCAAATACATGAGATAACGGTAAGAAACACAGCGACACATCATCTTCTGATAAGCTCAAACGCTCATCATGCCCTTTTAACTGGGCACCAATGTTTTGGTAGTCCAACATGACTCCTTTTGGCTGTCCCGTTGTTCCTGATGTGTAGATAAGCGTCAAAAGATCATCAAAATTAGCCTGTTCAATTCGCGCTTGCAGCGTTTGCTCAAGGTGCTCTGGTTGAACACTTGGCGTGGCGATAAAGTCATCCCAACGTGTGACATAGGAATCATCTGTGATCTCGATGTCGTCGCTCATCGCAACAATCCACTCTAATTGTGGACACTCTTCATAAATAGAAAGCGCGGCGTCAAACTGCTCTTGTTCGCCAACAAAGAGAATACGTACGTCGGCATTTTGAAGAATATAACTGGTTTGAGCTGGGGTATTTGTTGGGTAAATAGGTACCGTCACCGCCCGCAGCTGGAGCGAGGCGAAGTCAGCGATGGTCCATTTCGGCATATTATTGGCAATGATACCGATCTTATCTTGAGGTTGGATTCCTTTATTCAGCAAAGCGAGAGACAGCGCGTCAATACTAGCGCCAAACTCTTTCCAACTGATCCCTTGCCACACATTGTTAATCTTGTGTTTTAAGGCGATCTTGTCGCCACCTTGCGTGATCCTGTCGCGAATCTTTTTTACGATATGGAATTCTAAATTAGCCATGTTCTATCTTACCTTTAAGCGTACACATGTAAGCTTTTTCAGCGAACAAGTGTACCTATGATGGTAAAAAAGGCAACAGACTCAAATCAAAGTTATCAATAAATAATGTAACGAAAAAAGCCCCTGACACTAGGCTTTAAAGCTAATATCAAGGGCTTATTCTCATTGGGTGTGAATTACGCTAGTGCGACAACTTCACCACAAATCATCATCAGTTGATCACGCAACCAAATGTGACCTTTATCTTTTTCACTCGATTCATGCCAGCTTAGGTAGCCGCTAATCATCGCATTATCAAATGGCAATGCAATGACTTGTAATTGATCTTTATTGACCGCGTTTTCTACCATCCAACGTGGTGCGATTGTCACAAGTTCAGATTGTCCGACAACATATAGAACATTACTTAAGCTAGTGCCTTCATAAGATGCTTGGCACTCTAAGTCTTTATAAGCGTGCTCAGAGAAACTGCGAACACCGTGCACTTTAGATAGTTTCGCGTGCTTTTCATTGCTTAGTTGAGCAACACTCACTGCATTGTGAATACGTGGGTGGTTTTTCGACGCAACAACCACTAACTCATCTTGGAAGATTTCTGTGCTTGAGAAGCCTTGTGCATCATAGCGTGCGTAATCGATAACAAAGTCGATTTCTTGGTAGCGCATACGGTCAGCCAATTGGCGGTCCGCTTCTGCATCTAAATGCAACTGTACGTGAGGCGCCTGTTCACCAATGTTTTGCATGATTTTTGGAGCAAAACGCATATCGCATGGAGAACAAATCGCCATCTTAAATAGACGTGTTGATGTCTCTGGCGTAAAGATTGAGCTTGGTAGCTCATTGCGAATCAATTGCAATGCTTGACGAACAGGGCCAAACAACTGACGAGCGCGTTGAGTAGGTTGGATACCGCGACCTTGGCGCATAAACAACTCGTCATTAAACATCACTTTTAGACGCGCTACGGCGTTACTAACTGCTGGTTGTGACATTCCTAAGTTGTGCGCTGCACGAGTAATGTTTTGTTCCTGCATTACTGCGTCAAATACGGTTAATAGGTTTAGATCTACGCCACGTAATGTGCTTTCCATGCGGTAGCTAGCGATTGCGCTCATAGCATCTTTTTTGTCTAACATTTAGTAAGCCTCGTTAAGTTTCAATCTCGAATATGTGGGTAAGGATTAAGCAGAAACGTATGTCGTTCATTTCTGTACCCTACAATGTTCCATTAATCCTCTGCATAGTTCGAGGACGAAGCAAACTATCCACTAATAATAACTTCAACACCAACTAGATTGATAAAGAATCATCATATTTTACCGACAACAATACAATAACCATAAACAACAATAGCTTACATGTATTATAAAAAAAGATAAATTATATTTTTGATAACTTTTGTTGCAAAGAACCTCTAAAATGATAAACGAACGCTATATGAGTGCAATTTAATGATAGAAGCTCTTCATCGCTATATTTTATAGGTCATCGCTCGAACCATTAGCCAATTAGATAGATGAGACAAATAACGACAAGGTGATTCATTTAAAATATGGATAACTTACCCACCCTATATACGAAAAAAAGCGACCTATCGTCGCTTTTTCTGCTGCTCTATGTCTTTAGCGGATGAGAAATGACTGAATTTCAGGATGCCAAGTAAACGTATCCCTAAGATTCGGGCTCACATTGAAACTCGGACTCACATTGAAACATAGCTGGGAAAGTCAACTTTCTCCCACAAGCGTTGTCGCAACAATTGACTACAATGCCACTCCCCTGACATTAACCAATGTGCTATCTCGCTTGCTACATCTGGATAAACCACGCGCTCTGCTTGTTGCTCATCTAACCAATCCCTAACCACAGACGCGTTTAATGTATCCATAGTATGAGCTAACCCAAGGCTTTCTAATGTTGCAGCATTACTTTGTTGTTCAAACTGCCCTTCTAAAGGCTTTACCAATAACTTCTTGCCTAAGCTCAATGCTTCAGAAGGTAATTCAAAACCGCCATTTGCGATGACACCATTACATCGATGTAAGTCGACTTGAAAAGTCTGATGACTCAATGGCTTCATCGTCAAATTCTCAATGGTTGCGATTTCAACAACATCAGGGTGATAACAAACAAATGGCTGATTAACAAAGCGAACCAAAAGATCAATGATGACATCGAGACTTTCAAACGGCAGATAAACCAGAACCATCTCTTCTGACGTCACCTCATGCGATTGAGTATGCACAATCGGTGGCAAAATTGGCTGATCAAAGTGATACCAATGCAATCCTAATTGGTGATCCGAGGGGGCAAAATGTTGGATAATTTGGCTGTCCAACCAACTTGAGCCCTTTTGTGGTACGTCGAAGCGAAAAGCATTCTGATGACTAATACTCACCGTCGGCACTTTTTGGCGCTTCGCAGCCCAAGCCGAAATCGGCTCAAAATCGTTCACAACTAAATCATAATGGCTGACATCCAATGATCGCGTTTCTTGCATGAAATGGAGTATGTTGTTATCCGTCGCCGTTTGCAGATAGTCAACTTTGCCATTTTTCGTTACGAAGCTAAATCCGCGCCGAGTTTGGTATTGCCCAAATTGCTCCATTGAAAAGTACTTATCTTTGTCACGACCAGAGAATAAAAAATCAACCTCGACATCATGAGCCCGCAGCGCTTCACTCATGGCTCTCGCTCTAGCAATATGACCATTTCCGGTCCCTTGAACTCCATATAGAATCTTCACGCACATCCCCCTAAGCCAGTAGTTCGACGTAATCCAATACGACCAATTTTGACGTTATATAATTTGCAGTAACCCAATTCAGCGCAAACATGGCGCATAGCACACCTAGCACCGCACCAATGACAACATCCGTTAAAAAGTGCACACCGAGCAAAACGCGCGACACGCCAATTAAGGTTGCCCATACAAGACAAACAAAGAAGAATTCTGGATAGAAATGACCAATTACGGTCGCCATAAGAAATGCTGCGGCGGTATGCCCGGAAGGTAAGCTATAGCGATCAGATGGAGTGATAAAGGGTTGAACATACTGACAAAGCTCTTGTGGACGACGGCGCTTAAAGCTATTTTTCGCCACCCAATAAATGGGGAGTTCGACGGCAAAAGCAAGCAACGCTACTGCTAGAAAGGCCTCGCCGACACGCTCATCAAAAAACCAAACGAAGGCAGCTAAACAAGCATACAGGGGACCATCACCACTTCTAGAAATTAACCGGCTCAGTCGCGCGACTTGAGCATTAAAACGGTGATCCAAACAAAACAATGAAAACGCCAGATCGAAACGAGCAATCGGTTCAATAGTACGCATGACCTACTCCTTGTCATTGATAATCTCGTATGATCAAAAAATAGTCAGGTTGCATGACAGTTAGGTGACGAATTGTTGGAGATATGATGAAGGTGAGTGAGGTAATAGCTTACCTCACTCATTTTTCTAACACGCTATCAATGAAATAGCGCGACTAACGGTTAAATGTCTTCGTGTTTATGCACCAATCCCCAGTCCGCTAATATGGCGTAAGCGGATGGAATCATGAACAACACCAGTAACGTGGAAGCGAAAATACCAAACACAATCGAGATCACTAACGGCTGGATAACCTGAGCCTGCAAACTGGTTTCCATCAGCAGTGGCAGTAACCCAGCAGCCGTTGTCATCGAGGTTAAAAATACCGCTCTAAAACGCTCTCGGCTGGCTTTCACAACAGACTCGTGAACCGACTCCCCTTCATCGACGTGGTGACGTATGTATTGCACTAGTAAGATAGAATCATTCACGACAATGCCCGCCAAAGACACAAACCCCATAATACTCGGCATGCTTAACGAGTGCCCAAGTAACAGATGTCCCCATACCACACCAATGAATGCGAGTGGAATAGCCAACATAACCACAAATGGTTCTAAGTAACTGCGGAACTGGTAGCTTAAAATACAAAACACACCAAACAGTCCGAGCAAGAACCCTTTACCCATCGAGGAACCGGTTTTTTCGGTATCTTTTGCTGACCCTTCA
Source organism: Vibrio nomapromontoriensis (assembly GCF_050337205.1). Classification (NCBI taxonomy): domain Bacteria; kingdom Pseudomonadati; phylum Pseudomonadota; class Gammaproteobacteria; order Vibrionales; family Vibrionaceae; genus Vibrio; species Vibrio nomapromontoriensis. The sequence goes on along the minus strand of NZ_JAKJSS010000015.1, from coordinate 79,861 downwards.
AAATCAAAACGAAGTCCAGGATAAGCTTGCTTTAGGATCGGCACTTCCTCATTCTGGAATTGGCGGATAATTTCAGATGAGCTGACTTTACTGCTATCGGTATCGCCAAACACGCTAATAGTTCGCAGCCCATCAATTCTCTGGATCCTGACATAATTACGCTGAAAATCCATGGTGGCGATAGCACCTAGCGGCAATTGCGCCCCATCAGGAAGAATGATCGGGAAGTTCGCCAGTTGCTGAACATCAGCGATATCGTGCTTATTGAGTTTCACCTCAATTTTGATGTTCTCAACACCAAGCTGGATCTCATCGGCAGTTTGACCAAAGAAGGCCGCTCTTAATTGATTGGCTATCAGTTGTCCATCTACCCCGTATGTCTCTGCTCCCGGACGTAACTTAACCAGAATTTCTTCTTTACCCAATCGCATGTCATCGAGAACACCATGCACACCATCGAATTCATTGAGATACTGCTGAATATCGATAGACGCGGCTTTGAGCTGCTCAAGGTTGTCATGCTTAATACGAATTTCAATCGCTCGACCACCCGGCCCCATCGTAGGCTGTTTAAAGACAAGCGAGATAGGGTCTGCTAATTCACCGACGTCATCACGCCACGCATCGACAAAATCATCGATGAGGGTATTGCGTTGTTCCGCCCCTAATAGATCCAGCCGAACGGTAGCAAGGTGAGGTCCTGATTCATTAGCATCTTGATTGGTATTAAACTGACTGGTGATCTGTTGAACTAATGTTCGTCCACCTTCGTTGTTATCACTCCATTCCACATTTAGCTTTTTGGCAGAGGCAACCACGCGATCGACCACCCTTTCTGTTTGCGCGAGCGACGCCCCAGGCGGCAAAATAATACGAACTTCCGCCGTATCACCATCGAGCTCTGGGAATGGGACAAACTTCACCGCACCACCAGCAATTAACGCAATGGAAACCAAGAGCAGCGACAACACTCCCCCCATAAAGGCATACCGCTGCGATACGACCCGATCGACCGCATTAACTAGCGTAGTATTTCTAAAGTTCTCAAAGCGTTCGAGTAAAACACGCTTAAATTTAATCGGCGGTTTCTCATTTTTCTGTTTATGTAACGAGTGAGATAGGTGGCTCGGCAGAATCAAAAATGCCTCGATGAGGCTCAATGACAACACCAAAATCAATACCTGTGGCACCGCCTTCAATACCGCGCCCATTTCGCCATCAAGGAACAGTAAGCTACCAAAAATACACACGGTAGTTAAGAATGAAGAAATAACACCGGGTAGCACTTTCTTAACACCATTAATGACCGCGTCATCAATTTTTTGTCCACGATCAAGATGTGAAGCAATCGACTCTGCGATCACAATGGCGTCATCCATCATGATCCCTATCGCCATCAACAACCCGACTAACGACATAATGTTGATGGATAACCCAAGGCTCGCCATTAAGAACAATCCACCTAAAAAGGCGACGGGTAAACCTGCCGCAACCCAAAATGAGTAACGGAAGCTAAAAAATAGCCACATGGTGGCAAATACTAAGACAATCCCTTGCCAACCATTTTTCACCATCATGGTCAAACGATCCCACAACACAGATGAGAGATCGTTGGTCATTTCTAGTGTCACACCATTCGGTGCTATCGCGCGTTGGTCTTCGACAAATTGCACCACATTGTCTTTAATTCGCAGTGCATCGTCTTCTTTGTTTTTGCTGATTTTAAGTACTGCAGAGGGTTTGTCATTGAACAGCACTTTCTGCTCATCCAACTCAAACCTGTCGGTAATCGTGGCAACATCATTAAGGCGAATTAAAGCACCAGAAGGACTTGAGCCAATAACCAGAGAGGCCAATTCTTGCGGAGAGACTCGACGCTCATCAAACCGAATGAGAAAATTTTTATCCTCCGTCTCGACATTACCACTTGGTAACTTCACGTTCTGTTTACCAATTTTAGCGGCAATATCGTTCACGCTCAGCCCAAGTTGTCGCATTACCTGGGTATTGAGCTCAACACGATATTGATGATCGGAAAAGCCACTGACCTCAACCAACGACACGCCGTAGTCGAGTTTCAATGTTCTCTTGAGTTGCTCGGCGTAGGCTTTGAGTTCCGGCCATCCTATATCCGCGGTAATGGCAATATCGACCACGGGTTCATTCCAATCCAATTCTTGGACAATCGGAGACTCGATCTCGTCAGGAAAGTCATTGATGGAGTTAATCTGAGTCTGAACGTCCACCAGCATCCGACCAATATCCGCTTTCTCAGATAGCTTTAACGTCAAGCGGGCTGAGCCTTCAATCGCTTCACATTTCGTCTCTTCAATGTTTGCTAAGCCATCAACGGCATCTTCCATACGAATGCATAGACTTTCTTCCACCTCTTGAGGCGAAGCGCCGGGATAGGTGATCGCCGCCATGATGTAAGGAGGACTGAACTCGGGAAACGTCTCACGTTTAATCGTCGAGAGTGAAGATAGACCCAGTATTACTAGGGCCAGCATCAATAAGTTGGCAGCCGTGGGGTGCTTTGCGAAGAAACGAATCATGAGTCAGGTTCCTCCTGCTTCACGCTCGAATCTCTAAGCAGCATGCCCTCAATCGCAGGCAACAAATCATTCAGGATCAGTTTTTCTCCCCCTTGAAAAGCCCCTGCCACTGAAACTTGGTTGTCACGACGATATACAACCGTAACCTGCATGATAGTAAGGCGCTGCTCATCATCCATCAGGTACACTTTATCGCCGTGCAACGCTCGCTCTGGGATCAGCCACGCTTGCTGTGGTTTACCTTCAATAATGGCTTTAACAAACATTCCATTGACCAACAGCGGAGTATCAGACAAACCATTTCCCGTTGTGGCTTGTGGGATCTCAAGGATCACGCCTGCCGTTGCTTGGTTAGGATCCACCGTTTCACTCACGCGCACGACTTTTGCTGGCCATGTGGATAACAGGTTACCGCTACTTAACTCAATGACCGCATTTAGGCTTTGTAACGAATCCTGTTCATTGCCATTAAAGGTATTGGCGATCAATTGAAGATCGTGGATGGATAACTGAGCTTCCACTTCCATCATGTCAGTACCGTGTGCGGTGACCATGGCTTGCTGCTGATTGACCACTTGATTGACCTCGGCATCCACTTCCGAAATCCGCAATGTCTGTGGCAAATAAATACGCGTTTTGGCAAGCAATCGCTGCGCTTCTTGCTCTTTTGCGTTATTCACATTGACCACCGCAAGCGCCACTTCTCTTTCATCCGGTAATAATGCCAATTGATTTTGTAGCTCTTGCACCAATTTTTGCTGTGACAGCATGTTTTGCTTCTGGGTATCCACATCCGACTGCGAGCTAAGGCCTCGCTTATTGAGGTCGACTCGTCGTTGATACTCGTTCTTTGTTAACGTCAGGCGATTAAGCTCGATAGTTAGCGTTTGCTTTAAGTTGATTTCTTCTTGATCAATACGCGCAAGCTGCGTCTGGCTGGATTTCACATCAGCAATAGCCTGCGACAACCTGAGTTGGTAATCGAGCGGGTCGATACGCAGCACTTCCGTACCTGCAGCAACGATGTTGCCCTTTTCTAGCTCAGGATGTTTAAACACCACTTCACCAGATACTTCCGAAATAGCCTTCCATTCCAGTTTTGGCGTCACACGACCAAAACCCATAGCAAAGGGGGAAGAAAGTTGCGGCTGCATGGTAACAATATCCACGACTCTGGCACGATCACCGGCAGGTTTTGTTGGAATATCAGGTCTTAAATTAATCGCAGCAATCAATACCACCACCCCGACAGCAAGTGCTGGAAAAAACAGTAATTTCTTATTCATAGGCTTCTTCATTAACATTCTGATTTTTAATAATTAGTACGCAGCAAGCCACGCGTAAGAAGTTGGATGTTGTGATCGAGTAATTCATCGAGGAACGTTTCCGTTAACTCAATACCATGCAGTTGCAACATCGCAGGAGGCGCAAGGAACGGGAAAACCATGAGGGCAATAAAGGAAACCTTACACAACTTAGGATCCACACCATCTCGTAAGTAACCCGCCGCTTGTAATTTTCCAAAGATTAAGTCGTGATCAGGTCGACCAATATCGCTAAAGACTTTTTCAAACAGGCGTCGCTGCGTGGCCGATGGCGGCATATGCATAACTTGAGAAATCAACCTTGGGAACTGCGGTACTTTATTCATTTCGTGATAGTAGATTCGCATAAACTCAAAGATATTTTTGTGATCATCCGAGGCAAAGGTCGCTTCCATTTGCTGCTTCATCGGCTGAATTGTTTCCCGAATCATCGTCTCAAACAGCCCCTCTTTATTACCAAAGTAGTAACGAATCATCGCAATATTAACGCCAGCTCGTTGTGCGATTAAACGAGTAGAAACCTTGTCATAAGGCATGACGACAAACAAATCTCGAGCATGACTTAACAGCTTTTCTCTGGTGTCGGTTTGCTTACTCGGTCGTCCCACCTTTCTTTTTATCGCCACATCGTTTTCTTGCATCTCTGATCTCTTTTATTAATCAAGCGATTAATTATAGAACAATTAATTAACATATTGAGAGCGTTTAAATTCATCACTATTTAATCAATCGATTAAATAGTGATGAATTCACCTCATTTCAGTCTGACTCATCCGATAACCAGAAAAAATAGCGGAAACACTTGACGCTGAAGTGTGAGTGCGGTACTAATTTGTTAACCAAATTTCGTGGAATGTATAACAATGACATTACGTTTTTCTCTCCTGCTGAGCCTCCTCCTTATCGTGAACAAAACGCGCGGGTAGCCAGTGTCTGAAAAACACCACTAAGAATTTTCTTAAAGCCCGCATCGAGATGCGGGCTTTTTTATATCAATCGAACAGGACGTAAACGATTAACCTGTACAAAGAGGAAGCAAATATGAATGACCAGGTAATTATCTTTGACACCACGTTGCGTGACGGCGAGCAGGCTCTTTCAGCCAGTTTGACAGTAAAAGAAAAACTGCAAATTGCTTTCGCTCTCGAACGCTTAGGTGTGGATGTTATCGAGGCTGGCTTCCCAATTTCATCGCCAGGTGATTTTGAGTCTGTACAGGCCATTGCGAAGAACATCAAAAACAGCCGTGTTTGTGCCTTGTCTCGCGCAGTCGCAAAAGACATTGATGCGGCAGCTGAAGCGCTAAAAGTTGCCGATGCATTCCGTATCCACACGTTTATTTCAACCTCGACAGTCCACGTACAAGACAAACTTCGCCGCAGTTACGATGATGTGGTCGAAATGGCAGTAAAAGCGGTAAAACATGCCCGTAACTATACTGACGATGTGGAATTTTCTTGTGAAGATGCCGGACGAACGCCTATCGACAACCTGTGTCGCATGGTTGAAGCGGCAATCAACGCTGGCGCAAAAACCATCAACATTCCGGACACGGTCGGCTACACCGTGCCCAATGAATTTGGCGGGATTATCCAAACCTTGTTTAACCGAGTCCCTAACATCGACAAAGCCATCATTTCTGTGCATTGCCACGATGACTTAGGCATGTCGGTTGCTAACTCGATTGCAGCTGTCCAAGCGGGCGCACGTCAAATTGAAGGGACCATTAACGGCATTGGTGAGCGCGCTGGTAACTGTTCACTAGAAGAAATCGCCATGATCATCAAAACTCGCCAAGAGTTATTGGGCGTGCAAACCGGTATCAATCATCAAGAGTTGCACCGCACAAGTAAATTGGTTAGCCAGCTTTGTAATATGCCGATTCAAGATAACAAAGCGATTGTTGGTGCCAATGCATTTAGCCACTCTTCCGGCATCCACCAAGATGGCATGATCAAAAATAAAAATACTTACGAAATCATGACGCCTGAGTCCATCGGTCTTAAAAACAAAGCCTTAAACCTAACCAGTCGTAGTGGTCGCGCAGCTGTGAAGAGCCATATGGATTCAATGGGTTACAACGAAGCTGAATATAATCTAGATGCATTGTATGAAGATTTTTTGAAACTAGCGGATCGCAAAGGGCAAGTCTTTGACTACGACCTAGAAGCCTTGATGCATTTCTCAAATCTTCGTGAAGAAGACGACTTCTATAAGCTTAACTACTTGAGTGTTCAGTCTGGTAGCATCATGGCGACCACTAGCATCAAAATTCAATGTGGCGATGAAGAGCGTTGCGAAGCGGCAGTAGGCAACGGTCCGGTTGATGCGCTTTACCAATGTATTTACCGTGTAACCGGTTACGACATTGTTCTAGATAAGTTTGATTTGACTGCAAAAGGTGAAGGCGAGGATGGTTTAGGACAAGCCGACATTATTGCTAACTACAAAGGTCGCAAATACCACGGAACTGGCGTTTCAACCGACATCGTTGAAGCCTCTGGTCAAGCACTACTGCACGTGATCAATAGCATTCACCGTGCCAATCAAGTGGAAGAAATAAAACAGAAGAAAGTAGAGACGGTTTAAGTCTTTATCAAAAATCTTATAAATTAACGCAAATACAACAAGTAAGGAACAGGACACCATGGCAGGCACATATAAAATTGCAGTATTACCAGGCGACGGCATTGGTCCAGAAGTAATGGCTCAAGCACACAAAGTATTGGATGCAATTGAAACTAAACATGGCATCACATTTGATTGCGAAGAATATGATGTTGGCGGTATCGCCATTGATAACCATGGTTGTCCGCTTCCAGAAAGCACGGTCAAAGGTTGTGAAGACTCAAATGCGATTCTATTTGGTTCCGTCGGTGGTCCTAAATGGGAGCACTTACCACCCAATGATCAACCCGAGCGCGGCGCCCTGCTTCCTTTACGCAAGCACTTTCAACTGTTTTGTAACTTGCGTCCAGCACAAATTCACAGTGGCTTAGAAGACTTCTCTCCGCTGCGTGCAGACATCTCAGCTAAAGGCTTTGATATTGTCGTAGTACGCGAACTAACCGGTGGCATCTATTTTGGGCAACCAAAAGGCCGTGAAGGTAAAGGTCCAACAGAAAAAGCATTTGATACCGAAGTGTATCACCGCTACGAAATTGAACGCATTGCTAAAATTGCCTTTGAATCGGCTCGCTTGCGTAATAAAAATGTTTACTCCATCGATAAAGCTAACGTATTGCAAAGCTCTATCCTGTGGCGTGAAGTCGTTGAGGAAGTGGCAAAAGACTACCCAGATGTCACGCTTAATCACATGTATATCGACAATGCGACGATGCAGCTAATTAAAGATCCTTCTCAGTTCGATATCATGCTGTGCTCAAATATCTTCGGCGACATCATCTCTGATGAATGCGCGATGATTACCGGCTCAATGGGCATGTTGCCATCAGCAAGTCTAAATGAAAGCCAGTTTGGTTTGTATGAACCTGCAGGCGGTTCTGCGCCAGATATCGCTGGTAAGAACATTGCTAACCCAGTCGCGCAAATCCTTTCTGCTGCACTGATGCTTCGCTACAGCTTAGGTGAAGAAGCCGCGGCTCAAGATATTGAATCTGCAGTCAGTAAGGCACTATCTGCTGGCGAGCTTACTGCTGATCTATCTGGTGATAAGCCTGCACTGAGCACATCAGAGATGGGCGATAAAATTGCTAGCTATATCGCTAATAGCTAATTAGGTTGCCGCCAATAATGGTTCGCAATTGCGCGATGGCAAATCATGTCATCGCGACATCATAATAAGAATACTCTGCTTGCGTGATGAAATAATTCGCGCAGACCAACAGCAAGGAATTAGCAATGTCGAAAACACTGTATGAAAAAGTCTATGATGCGCACGTCGCCGTAGAAGCCGAAGGTGAAAACCCAATTCTTTATATTGATCGTCACCTAGTCCATGAAGTGACGTCTCCACAAGCTTTTGATGGCTTACGTGAGAAAGGTCGCCCAGTTCGCCAAGTCAATAAAACCTTCGCCACCATGGATCATAACGTCTCCACTACAACGAAAGACATTAATGCGTCAGGTGAGATGGCTCGTATCCAAATGGAAACACTATCAAAAAACTGTGAAGAGTTTGGTGTCACACTGTATGACCTAAATCATAAATACCAAGGTATTGTGCATGTAATGGGCCCTGAGTTAGGCATCACTCTTCCGGCGATGACCATTGTTTGTGGTGACTCCCACACCGCAACACATGGCGCTTTTGGCTCATTAGCATTCGGTATTGGCACCTCTGAAGTTGAGCACGTATTAGCAACTCAAACTCTAAAGCAATCTCGTGCGAAAACCATGAAGATTGAAGTAAATGGCAAAGTAGCGCCTGGCGTGACTGCAAAAGATATTGTACTAGCCATAATTGGTGAAACTACCGCCGCTGGCGGCACGGGTTATGTCGTTGAGTTTTGTGGTGAAGCCATCACCGACCTTTCTATGGAAGGCCGAATGACCGTGTGTAATATGGCCATTGAACTCGGTGCTAAAGCAGGTCTAATTGCACCAGACGAAACGACATTTGAATACATTAAAGGTCGTAAGTTTGCTCCGCAAGGCAGCGACTGGGATGCAGCCGTTGAGTATTGGAACACATTTAAAACCGATGCTGATGCGACGTTTGATGCAGTTGTGACACTCAATGGTGCCGACATTAAGCCTCAAGTCACATGGGGTACCAATCCGGGTCAAGTGATCGCAGTAGATCAACCTATTCCTGCACCAGAAAGCTTTGCAGACCCAGTAGAGAAAATGTCTGCGGAAAAAGCATTAGCGTATATGGGACTTGAAGCGGGTAAATCCCTAACCGATTATAACGTCGATAAAGTCTTTGTCGGCTCTTGTACTAACTCTCGCATCGAAGACATGCGCGCGGCAGCAGCTGTTGCAAAAGGTCGCAGCGTTGCCTCTCACGTACAAGCATTAATTGTTCCAGGCTCTGAACAGGTAAAAGCACAAGCAGAAGCAGAAGGCTTAGATGTTATCTTTAAAGAAGCTGGATTTGAGTGGCGTCTACCTGGCTGCTCTATGTGTTTGGCCATGAACAATGACCGATTGGGTCCTCAAGAGCGCTGCGCGTCTACCAGTAACCGCAACTTCGAAGGTCGCCAAGGCCGTGATGGCCGTACCCACTTAGTCAGCCCTGCGATGGCTGCAGCCGCCGCTATTGCTGGTCATTTTGTTGATATCAGAGAATTGGACTCATAAGGAATAACACATGTCAGGATTTAAACAACACACAGGGTTAGTCGTCCCTTTAGATATCGCCAACATCGACACTGATGCGATTATTCCTAAGCAATTTTTGCAAAAAGTCACTCGCACGGGTTTTGGTCAGCACCTATTCAATGACTGGCGCTTCTTGGATGACGCCGGTCAGCAACCTAACCCTGAATTCATCATGAATGCTCCGCGCTACCATGGCGCTAGCATTTTGCTCGCGCGTGAAAACTTTGGCTGTGGCTCTTCACGAGAGCACGCTCCTTGGGCACTAGCAGACTATGGCATTCAAGTGATGATCGCCCCAAGCTTTGCGGATATTTTTTACGGTAACTCCATCAACAACCAAATGGTACCCGTGCGATTGACGGAACAAGAAGTCGATGAGCTATTTCACTTTGTTGCTGACAATGAAGGGGCGGAAATTACCGTCGATTTAGAGTCAATGACGGTATCAGCAAATGGTAAAACATATTCATTTGAAATTGATGAATTCCGTCGCCACTGTTTGCTAAACGGTTTGGATAATATTGGTTTAACACTGCAACACGCCGATAAGATTTCCGCCTATGAAGCAAAAATTCCAAGTTTTCTAAAGTAGAAGCTTCTGGATAAGCATGACTATGCATTCACATCAATCCCGGTTCATCGCCGGGATTTTTTGATCTATCACTAATATCACTCTCTCTATAATTACACGACTCTCTATAACTACACGACTCCGTACCTTGCTTTCCCTGTATCATTGGCAATAATTATCTCAATATGAAAGTTTATCTTGCTAAGTAAGGTCTTTTACAATTAGTCACTATCAATACGGATGTTCATTATGTTTCGAGTACTATCATTTCTTGCCCTTTTCCTAACAACCAACGTGTTGGCAGCCCCAAAATCCGAGCTTTGGGATTTTTGGAATGTGAGTGATGAGTCAAACGAGCAGGTGATTTCACATCAGCCTTGGCAGCAGTTTCTTGACCGCTATCTTGTGACTGAAGGAGAAAATACTTTAGTGCGCTACATACGCGTGTCTAGTGATGACAAACAAGACTTAAAGCGTTATCTAGAACAGCTTGCCAACGTCGATCCAAGAACACTGAATCAAGCGGAGCAGTATGCATACTGGGTCAATCTCTATAACGCGATAACAGTGGATCTCATTCTTGATGACTACCCAGTAAAATCCATCACCAAACTTGGTGGGCTATTTAGCTTTGGTCCTTGGGGAGATGATGTCATTACCATCGCAGGTCAAACACTGACGTTGAATGATATTGAACACCGGATCTTGCGCCCAATCTGGAACGACCCACGCACACATTACGCGGTCAATTGTGCAAGCTTGGGCTGCCCTAATTTGCAGGCTCAAGCCTTTAGCGCGCAAAACATCAATACGCTACTCGAACAAGCTGCAACAACATTTATAAATAGCGACAAAGGCATTGATATACAGGCAGACAAGGCGACTCTATCTTCCATTTACGAGTGGTTTGCAGAAGATTTTTCTACGCAAGGTGGGGTGATGGCACATATCAGTCAATACCGCCCAGACGTCGCTCAATTTAACGGGCAACTTGACTACGATTATGACTGGGCATTGAATTCAAAATAACGCTAACTCTGTTATTAGCGTTATTAGCGTTATTAGCGTTATTAGCGTAGGACAAGATAGCCGCCGAACTAAAAGCTCGAGCCCGGCTGTGTTAAAAACTCAATTTCCTCCTGCGTAGACAGGCGTCCTAAAATTTCATTTCGATGCGGATAGCGCCCAAAACGCGCAATAATAGCTTGGTGGCGCTGTTCAAAATCAAGGCTAGATTCAACACCATTTTGGGTAAATAATTTAACCGCGTGCTCATGAATCACTAGGGATTCACTGTGCATGAATGGCATATATAAAAAGGTTCGCTCTTGAGTGCTGAGTGCGGCATCCAACTTAAGCGCAATACACTCTTGCGCCAAAACAAGGGCCATTGAATCGCAAGCAAACGCACCGACTTGATCGCGATACAGGTTTCGAGAAAACTGATCCAGCACGATCACTTCAGCCAACCGCCCTTGCGCGCACTCTCTCCATGAAGACAATTCACCGGCAGCAGCGGCAGTATGTAATTGAGTAAATCGCTTCGCAATAACCGCATCAATCGACGCCCCGCCCGAAAACCAATCGCTCGGCGTTAATTCATCGAACCAAAATGTTAATACGTCCTTGTACCCGATCATTATTTAAATCCTTTTACCTTTTTGATTAAGTCATAGGCTTTTTGAATTTCCTGAGACTTTTCTTTCGCTACATTCATCATTTCTGGCGGTAGCCCCTTCGCCATTAATTTGTCAGGGTGGTGCTCATTCATCAATTTACGATGGGCACGCTTGAGTGTTTTTGCATCCGCCGATTCATCAACACCTAGAACATTATAGGCGTCCGACAGTTGAGAGGCACTGTTCGCTTGCTGCCAGCCTCCGCCCTGACTGCCTTGGTACTGTCCTCCTTCGAAACCACCATGCTGGAAACGAAACGCGGCTTCTTGCATTCGCAATCGTTGCTCTAGCTGCTCGGCAGAGAACCCTAGCCCCTGAGCAATACGATGTAATACGTCACGCTCACTTGGGTGAATGCTGCCGTCAGCAAAAGCGGCGGAAATTTGCAGCTCCAAGAAAAACTGCAGTAGATCATGGCGACCACCCGACGATATTCTCACCTTATCCAGCGTGCGTTCTAGGGGAAAATCGGCTTCTTTTCCTAGCCTAAACGCATTCTGAGCCTGCTTTTTCTGCTCACCATTAAGGTTCATGCGATCCATCATGATGGTTGCAAGCTGAATCTCTTCTTGGGTCACTTGGCCTTTTGCTTTTGCCACATGCCCCATAACCGCATAAGCGGAATTCAAAAATTCTTGCTGACGCTCTTCTTGGTTCACGCCACCAAAACCTGAACGGTTAAACCCAGCACGATTTAACCGCCTTGCTTTATCAAACTGGTGACCAAGGAACAATCCAAACAAGGCTCCAAGAGGCCCGCCGAAGAGTATGCCAAAAAATACACCTAAAATTTTTCCTATCATTTGTATAATGTGCTCTCTATCTATGAATTTTTGCGTTGATTCGCAGTCTACTAGTGTCTGTAAGGTCAATTTCCTTTATGATAGGAACCGTCTTATATACGATTCAATATCAATCGAATTCAATAGAATGAATCAAGTTAAACAGGATAGTACAACTCGATGTCACGTTATTCACGCTCATATCTAGCGGCTTCTGTCGCTGCTGCGCTGCTCGCGTCCTACGCACACGCCGAAGATACATCGAAAAATAATGGGCAAACTATGCCTCCAACAGACCAGTGCTCTGTTGATACTGCACAAAGTTCTGACTCCAATCAAGAGCCAATCAATATTGAAGCCGACTCATTAGAGGCGATCAATGGCCAACGCGCGACCTATAAAGGGGACGTGGTTGTCACTCAAGGCAATAAAACCATCACCGCAGATCAGGTGACGCTACACCAAAATGAGAATGTGGTGGTAGCGGAAGGCAACGTAACACTGGATGATGGGCAGCTAAAAACGGTCTCTGACAAAATCACCAACAATCTGAATAAAGATGAGATTACCGCCGAGAACACCAGCTACAAAATGTTATGTGGCGGCGGTCGCGGTGACGCGGTCTATGTGTCGAAAACCGGCAAGTCGATGTATCAAATCGAAGACGGTTCGATCACTACCTGTCCAGAAGATGATAACTCTTGGCGATTTCTGGCTGACGACATAAAAGTCGATCAAGAAAATGAAGTAGCAACCCTGTATGGTAGCCGAGTCGAAGTCAAAGATGTGCCTATTTTTTACATGCCTTATATGAGCATGCCGACTAGTGACAAGCGAAAGACGGGTGTCCTCTTTCCATCGTTATCTTTGGGGTCAAAAAACGGGCTAGAGCTACAAGTGCCAGTGTATTGGAACTTGTCTCCCAACTACGATTTACTGACCACATTCCACTACATGCAAACTCGTGGGATGCAATTAAAAGCTGATTTTCGCTACTTAACCGATACTAGCAAAGGTGATCTTCGCTCAGAATACCTTGCTAGTGATAGTAAATACCCTGAAAAAGGCGATCGCTGGGCCGTTCAGTATAAGAACAACAGTAACTTTGGAACGCACTGGAAGTTGGACCTTGACTACTCGCAAGTCAGTGATAACGATTACTTTCAAGATCTCGACTCCAGTATTGGTAGCCGCTCAGAAGGCCAACTGTCTCAACGCGGCACCGTTGCTTATCGTGAAGAGTTCTGGGATGCAGCCCTAACGGTGCAGGACTTCCAAATCTTGGTGGATGACACTAAGCCTTATCAGCTGATGCCGCAGTTCGAATTTAACTATTATCGTCCTGAAGTATACAAAACTATTAACTTTGACCTTGTTAGTCACGTGTCGCGTTTTGAGACGGATGATAAAAACAAACCCTCTGCGACTCGAGTACACGTCGAGCCCGGTTTGACTCTTCCCCTGTCGACGACATGGGGCACATGGACAACCGAAGCACGCTATATGCTTACTCAATATCAACAAGATATTGAAGGGCTTGATACTAGTGCCAACAGCGACTTGCTGGGGTTAGAAGACAATGTCACGCGCTCCTTACCTGAGTTCCGAACGCATGCCAATGTTGTACTAGAACGAAATACGGCATTTGTTGAAGGCTACACGCAAACGCTTGAGCCTCAAATACAATATCTCTATGTGCCAGAAGTCAATCAAACCAACATCTATAACTACGACACCACATTACTGCAAACGGATTATTACGGCCTATTCCGTAGCCGCCGATTTAGCGGTGTCGATAAAATCGCTGCTGCCAATCAAATTAGTTATGGTGCGACGTCGCGCTTTTACGATGGTGGGCAAAAAGAACGTCTGGCTCTCTCGTTTGGTCAAATCTATTACTTAGATGCAGGCAACAAGAACCCGAATTCACCTAATGCAGACGCTAAATCTAGCTACTCATCTTGGGCGGTAGAAACAGACTTTAATTACAACGACCGCGTGTTTTACCACGGTGGCATCCAGTACGATATTGACTCCTCCACCGTTGCTTTAGCAAACAGCGCCATTGAATATCGCGTTAATGATGACTTTATTCAAGCCAACTATCGCTATGTCACCAAAGAGTATATTGAAAGCGTCAATAGCTATACTACTGACGAACTCGAAAAGCTGACCCGAAACGGCATCAATCAAGTCGGTTTTATGGGTGGGTACCAAATCAACCAACGCTGGCTTGCTACCGGACAGTATTACTATGATATGACTGAAAAAGTCTCAGTAGAATGGCTAGCAAAACTCGAATATCACTCTGATTGTTGGTATCTCGGTGTTGATTACAGTCGCCAATTAAGAAGCTGGGAATCAGGCATTGTCGGGATTGGCGCTGCAAACTTTGAAGATAATGTTCGCTTTAGCTTTGGTATTACCGGACTCGGTGGCAGCTCAAAAGCGCCTGAGCCACCAAACGGTAACGCACTGAAATATGGCCGACCTTTTATACTCAATGATTAATTCCCTTATGACCCGTCTCACGGAAAAACGTCATGTTAGGAACTTTATACGCTTCTCCAACTCTTAGTTGGAGAAGTTTACACTAGGAATATCGATGAAATTTATTAGCAAAATTCTCTCTACTTTATTATGTTCGACCGTTGCACTGCACGCATTTGCAGCACCGGTTGAACTAGATAGAGTACGTATCGTTGTCAACGATGGTGTTATTTTACAGAGCGACATTGAATCAGCGACAAAGACTCTGTTTGCCAATGCGAAAAAAAATAATCAAGAGTTGCCATCACAAGACATTATTCAAGAGCAAATTCTCGATAAGCTAATTTTAGAAAAGCTGCAACTTCAAGAGGCGGAAAGAATTGGGGTTCGAATCGATGATAACCGTCTTGAGGAGACATTAAAGGACATCGCAAAAAACAACCAACAAACCGTCGCGCAGCTTCGCCAAACTGTCGCTGAAGAAGGCTTGGGGTGGGAATCATTTCGTGAACAAATTCGTGACGAAATTGCCGCAAGTGAAGCTCGAAATGCCATGGTTAGACAACGCATTAACATCCTACCAGCAGAGGTTGATAACCTAGCTGAATTACTCGCTCAAGAGAGTAATGCCACCGTCACCTATAAAATTAGCCACATTCAATTACGCTTTAAAGAAGGTGAAGATAAGAGTGACGTAGAGAAACAAGCGAAAGACATTGTTGCCAAACTCAACGATGGCGAAGACTTCTCAACGATGGCCTACACGTACTCAAAAGGGCCAAAAGCCTTAGAAGGTGGTGATTGGGGCTGGATGCGAAAAGAAGAAATGCCGACTATTTTTGCTGATCAGATAAAAATGCAGACGAAGGGAAGCATTATTGGTCCATTCCGTAGCGGTGTTGGATTCCATATCCTTAAAATTGACGACGTAAAAGGTTTAGAAACCGTGTCCGTCACAGAAGTGAATGCGCGCCATATCCTCATTAAACCTACTGTCATCTTAAGTGATGAAGGGGTGAAACGTGCACTCAACAGCTACATTCAAAAAATTCAATCTGGCGACGCTACCTTTGCAGAGCTCGCCGAGCAATACAGTGCGGATCCGGGCTCTGCCGCTCAAGGGGGAGAGCTTGGCTACCAAACGCCAGAGCTGTATGTGCCTGAATTTAAACATCAGGTAGAGACGTTACCGATTGGCCAAATTAGTGCCCCATTTAAAACCGTTCACGGGTGGCATATCGTTGAAGTGTTAGACCGACGTGATGTCGATAAGACTGGCTCAGCGATGCAAAATCGCGCGTATCGTATTTTGTTCAACCGCAAGTTCAATGAAGAAGCCTCAGCATGGATGCAAGAAATCCGCGCTAGTGCATTTGTTGAAATGATCGACGACGAAGACACTGACAATACCAGCAACTAAGTAGCTATTTAGCTAAGTAATTAAATAGCCAAGTAACTTAACAACCAACGGAACGAGAAGATTCTATGTTACGAAAAACAAAACGAATCCTAATCACTGCTGGAGAACCGGCTGGTATTGGCCCCGATTTAGTCGTCGCATTATCGCAACGAGAGTGGCCTTACCAGATCGTTGTCTGCGCTGATAAGTCGCTGATTGCCGAACGAGCAAAACAACTTAGTACGCCGTTAACACTGATCGATTACGACAGTGCATCTCAGGATATACACCAAGCGGGTACGCTGATTATCCTTCATGAGCCACTAAGTACCCCAGTACAAGCTGGGAAGCTCGATGAGTCTAACGGTCAGTACGTATTAAATACGCTAGAAAAAGCAGCAAAAGGCTGTATGAATGGGGAATTTGATGCTATTGTCACCGGCCCTGTGCATAAAGGGGTGATCAACCGTGCTGGCGTCAGCTTTAGTGGCCATACTGAGTTCTTTGCTGAGGTGTCAAATACACCACTTGTCGTAATGATGCTAGCTACCGAAGGCCTACGTACTGCGTTAGTAACGACCCATTTGCCTTTGACAGCCGTCTCTGCCGCAATAACCAAAGAACGTGTTGCAAGTATCATTGAGATCTTGCACCACGACCTCGTCAGTAAATTTGGCATTGATCATCCAACCATTTATGTGTGTGGACTCAACCCCCACGCGGGAGAAGATGGAGTCCTAGGTTCGGAGGAAATCGAAACGATTACTCCAACACTAGAAACCCTTCGCAGGGAAAAAGGTTATAACCTTATCGGCCCACTACCTGCCGATACGATTTTCAATGACAAATACCTGCGCGATGCAGACGCTGTTTTAGGTATGTATCACGACCAAGTGCTTCCTGTATTAAAATACAAAGGCTTTGGTCGTTCAGTAAATATCACACTTGGTCTACCCTTTATAAGGACATCGGTTGATCATGGCACTGCTTTAGATCTTGCAGGCACTGGCCTTGCAGATTTTGGCAGCTTTGAGACAGCATTAGCATACGCGATAGATTTAGTAGAGAGCAGACAATGAGAAATGATGTCCACTTAGGGCACAAAGCGAGAAAACGTTTTGGTCAAAACTTCCTTAACGATCCGTACATCATCGATGGTATCGTATCGTCTATCAATCCAAGACCAGGTCAAAACCTTGTTGAGATTGGTCCAGGCCTTGGTGCGATCACTGAGCCAGTCGGTAAAGAAGTGGATAAACTGACGGTTATCGAATTAGACCGTGACCTGGCTGAACGCCTACGTAACCACCCAGATTTGGCAGATAAGCTGACCATCCACGAAGGCGATGCAATGCGATTCGATTTCACTCAACTTGTGAAGCCGAATAACAAACTGCGTATTTTTGGTAACCTACCATACAACATCTCAACGCCACTAATGTTCCACCTTTTTGAATTTCATAAAGATATTCAAGACATGCACTTCATGTTGCAAAAAGAGGTGGTCAACCGTTTGGCTGCAGGTCCTGGCAGTAAAGCCTATGGTCGCTTAACCGTTATGGCGCAGTATTACTGTAAAGTAGTGCCTGTACTAGAAGTGCCACCAACGGCGTTTGTTCCACCACCAAAAGTTGATTCCGCAGTTGTGCGCTTAATGCCTTATGAAGTGTTGCCGCATCCGGCAAAAAACATTAAGTGGTTAGAACGTGTATGCCGTGATGGCTTCAACCAACGCAGAAAGACCGTTCGAAATTGCTACAAGTCTCTTATGTCTACTGAAATACTCGAAGAGCTTGGAGTTAACCCCGGCATGCGCCCAGAAAACCTCACTCTGGAGCAATTTGTTGCCATGGCCAACTGGCTAGAAGACAACCACAAATAATGAACTCTTCGCCTAACATTTACCATGTTGGGCGTTTTTTTTAAGCAAAGGAGAGAGACATGGATACTTCTTCCCCTTGTGTTAAATGCCAAGTACATACTAAATACATCGTTGAGCAATCTGATCCCGATAATCAACGCTTTGTCTTTGCCTACATCATTACCATTAAAAACCTCAGTAAAGAAACGATCCAACTGCTTAGTCGCCGCTGGTTAATCACCGATGCAAATGGCAAACAAATGAGTATTGAAGGTGATGGCGTCGTTGGGCAACAACCGATAATTGAAGGCAATGACGAATACACTTACAGTAGTGGTACGGCAATAGAAACCCCTGTTGGTGTCATGCAAGGTCACTACGTCATGCTTAATGGTAAGGGGCGAGAGTTCAAAGCAGAGGTTGAGCCCTTTCGGCTTGCCGTACCAAATATTCTCAACTGATACCATGCGCCAACCACATAAATTCACCTCACGTATCAGTTTGTGTAGCATGCAGGCGCCATAGCTACACGACTAAAACTACGCTTTTTAATCTGCAAACATTATAGGTACAGTTTGGCCAATTATATTATCGGTGACATTCAAGGTTGCTTTGATGAGCTTACCCAATTACTCACATCTGTCGAGTTTAATGCCAATGTCGATACACTCTGGGTCGCAGGCGATCTCGTTGCCAGAGGTAATAAATCTTTAGAAACCCTTCGTTTCCTAAAGGAATTAGGAGCGTCAGCAAAGATCTGTCTAGGAAATCATGATCTTCATCTCCTCGCGGTTTCTTTGGGTGTACACCCAATCAAAGCGAAAGATCAAACATTACCTATCCTCGAAGCAGACGATCGTAGTGAATTGTTAGAATGGCTTCGCCAACAGCCACTGCTTCTTGAGCATGATGAGTTTGTTGTCTGCCACGCAGGCATTTCACCAGACTGGTCACTATCTACCGCAAGAGCATGTGCCCGCGAGGTTGAGGTCGAGTTATCCTCAGACCGTTGGCAGCAACTCATTACCAATATGTATAGCAATCAGCCTGATAAATGGCGCTCAGATTTAATCGGGATAGACCGCTGGCGATATACTATCAATGCGTTTACTCGAATGAGATTTTGTTTCCCAGATGGCCGTCTTGACATGGCATGCAAGCTTCCTCCTGAGGAGATAAAAGACGACCAGCTACTGCCTTGGTTCCAAGCCCCACAAAGAACTAAGTTACAAAAAACCGTTTTATTTGGTCATTGGGCGGCATTGGGTGGCTATATCAGTAGCGAAGTGATTGGGCTAGATACTGGCTGCGTGTGGGGAGGAACTCTCACTATGATTCGCTGGGAAGATAAACAATTATTCTCCCAAGCAGCGCTTTAGAACTCGAAGAGCTCATGCTAGCGGATCTTTCGCTTAGCGCATGCACAAGTGACAAAATCATTCCATAGGTCGGAGCTACTTACCAACCTATGGGCTCAATCTATAGGCAACCCGTCCTACTGATTTTCAAGTATCACAAAGCTCATGTCGTATTGGTTTTTTTCATCGGCCGTAAACGCTTCACGATAGGTTTCACGCCACTCCCTTCCCCATTCAGGAAACTGAGTATCCCCCTCTATAGCAGCGTCGATGAACGTTAAGTAGAGTTTATTCGCCATTGGTAGGCAATGGCGATAAAATGCCCCACCACCAATGATCATCACTTCCGCCTCTTCATGTACTAACGCTAACGCGGCATCCAATGATGTCGCCGTATCCACACCATCAATGGTCAATGTCTCGTCTCTGGTCACAACAATATTTCGTCTGCCCGGTAGCGCACGCCCAATAGAATCATAGGTCTTTCTTCCCATAATCACGGGTTTACCCATGGTACATTTTTTGAACCACCCAAAATCGGCAGGAAGATGCCAAGGCATTTGATTATCTTTGCCAATAATGCGATTGCTCGCCATGGCTGCTATCATACTGATGATCATTGTTATTATTCCTATTTACTGCTGATACAAGTCGCTCATAAGCGCTTGGCGTTCTATCTCCTGCCTTAAAAGCTCTAAGCCTTAATAACTTTAAGCCTCAAACAACGGAGCGGCGACGGTAGAATAGCAGCCCCGGCATCGCTAAGCCAATAGCAAGTCCGGCGATAATAAACATCGCTTTAAGAAAGTTCTCCATTAAGGTTGCCAATAAGTCTGGTGTAAAACCTAGATGGTTAATCTCGACCATTGCAATCATCGCCTTAAAAGCAAACACGCCCGGTACCATAGGAATGAGCGCCGCAACGGTAAACACTTTCGGGTGTGCTAAGAATTTATGCGACCAGTGGACACCAATACAACCGACAATCGTGGCGGCAAAAAACGTCGCCCATTCAATAGGCACCCCATAATGCAGCATAAGAAAACGGCTGCCATGTCCTATCGCTCCTCCTACCGCACAGTAAGCCAATGCATTTTGAGGAACATTAAAGACCAACGCAAAACCCACAGCAGGGATGGCAGCAAAAAACATGTCATTGAGTAACGCGAGTATAAGATCAAATCCTGGCATAACCATTATTGCACCCACCCTAGTACGTTAGTGACACTCATCGCGCCGACAATCCCTAGACAGGTTGCTAGGGTCAACAAACTGGCCATGACAAAACGAGCAATACCCATATTGATGTAACCTTTGATCATGTCGGCAACAGAGTTGATGAGTGGGAAACCTGGGACTAGCATCAATACCGAAGAAGCCATCACTAATTGAGGCTGAGCACCAATACTATAGATCACCGCTTGAGCGGATATTAACGTGGTCACAAAAGCTGTGACTGCGAAGTTAAGTAGCGGATTGAAGTGGCGATGGCCGACTTCCTGCCTCACAATCATACCTATGGATGAGGCTAAAAATGTCATCATAAATACCGACCAATCCCCACCGGCAAGGCGGCTAAATGCCGCGCACGACAAACCAATCATGATCACGACCAGCCAACGATTATAGCGCTCGGGGCTAATGGCATTGAGTTTCTTTTGCGCCAACTCATAATCGAGAATGCCCTTCTCCATCATGATACAAATTCGCTGAACTTGCGTGACAACACGCATGTTCAGCCCTTTATCCGGACTCCTACGCGCCGTCGTCACACAATGTTCGTGGTAAACGGTTGTCACAACTAAAGAGCTTGCTGACAGAGAGACTTCAACTTCATCCATGCCCGCTGCAATGCCTATCCGATGCGTGATATGACCGACCAATGTGCTCTCTGCACCGTGAGCTAACAGCATTTGACCAGCTTGAGCGATCAGTCTTGATACGTTTCTTTGTTTTGATGCCATGGTTCCTTCCAGCATACACAATAATTTTGGTTCGTCAGTTTGCCTTATATTGGGTTGAGTAAAAATGATTTAGGTACAAAAAAGCCGCAATATTATATTGCGGCCTTATTTAACTATCTTGCGAATCGCGATTAGTCACGAACATAGATGACGTGCCCATCATCTTCTTCGTCATCCCAATCATCGAAGTCATCACCATCTTCGGTCACAACGTCTTTACCAGCAATCGCATCTTTGTGGTAATCATCCCACATGAAGTCAACTTTCTCTTCTTCAGAAATCTCTTCCTGAGCTCGAGGTAATGTCTCCATAAAGTCAGCCAGCTTATAGCACAGTTCTTTGGTACCTTGCTTGTTCACCGCTGAAATCTTAAAGTGATCGTCTTCCCAACCTAGTGCATCAATCACTTCTTGGATGATCTCGTCCGCTTCTTCCTCAGACATTAGATCGACCTTATTGAACACCAACCAACGAGGCTTACCAGCCAGTTTTTCACTGTACTGCTCAAGCTCATCAATGATAGTCAACGCATTTTCAATTGGGCTAGACTGATCGATAGGCATGATATCAATCACATGCAGCAGCACTCGGCAGCGCTCTAGGTGCTTCAAGAAGCGAATACCTAAACCTGCGCCATCCGCAGCACCTTCGATAAGGCCTGGAATATCGGCAACGACGAAACTTTTCTCAGGAACAACACTCACCATACCCAAGCTTGGGATTAGCGTCGTAAATGGGTAATCTGCCACTTTAGGCTTGGCTGCTGAAACCGCACGAATAAACGTCGATTTACCTGCGTTAGGTAGACCTAGCATACCCACGTCAGCCAGCAACAAAAGCTCAAGTCTTAGCTCGCGTAATTCACCTTTAGTACCCAGTGTCTTTTGTCGTGGTGCACGGTTAACTGAAGATTTGAAACGAGTGTTACCAAGACCATGCCAACCGCCCTTTGCCACCATGACTTTTTTGCCATGCTCAGCAACTTCAGCAACGATCTCATTGGTATGAATATCAACGGCGCGAGTACCTACCGGCACTTTCATTACTTTGTCTTTGCCGCGTTTACCTGTACAGTTTCCACCTCGGCCATTTTGACCACGTTCCGCATCATAAAAACGCTGAAAACGGTAATCAATCAATGTGTTAAGGTTTTCATCAGCTTCGATGTAGATATCGCCACCATCGCCGCCATCGCCACCATCAGGGCCACCTTTAGCCACAAATTTTTCACGCCAAAAACTCACAACGCCGCTACCGCCGTCACCAGCTTGAACTTTTACTACCGCTTCATCTACGAACTTCATCTCTTACTCCGACTACTTCTTCGCGTGTATATCCTAGATACTCGATGTGTCATTCTGCGCGACTCAATATTACGTCAACGAACTACGAATAAACCCATCTCCTAGGCTAAAACAATTATCACTACATTTTAGCAGATGACAGAGACGATTCCCCACTTAACCTATGCGAATTCGAGTAAGTAGAACTTCGTCTCTATCGACTGCTTATAAATAAAAAACCCTGCCGAATCGGCAGGGCTTTTGAATTCAGCTAGAAAGCTAATTTAATAATTGAGCACTAGGCCAATTATTAACCTTCGATGCTTACAAACTTACGGTTTTTAGGACCTTTAACTTCAAATTTCACTTTACCTTCAGTAAGAGCGAAAAGAGTGTGGTCTTTACCGATGCCAACGTTTGTGCCAGCGTGGAACTTAGTACCACGTTGACGAACGATGATGTTACCTGCAAGAACAGCTTCACCACCAAAACGCTTAACACCTAGGCGTTTGCTTTCTGAATCGCGGCCGTTACGAGTAGAACCACCAGCTTTTTTGTGTGCCATTGTTAAACTCTCCTAATCGATTAAGCGTTGATACCAGTGATTTTCACTTCTGTGAACCACTGACGGTGACCTTGTTGCTTACGTGAGTGCTTACGACGACGGAACTTAACGATTTTAACTTTATCGCCACGACCGTGTTGTACTACTTCAGCAACTACTTTGCCGCCCTCTACTAGAGGAGCGCCAACTTGGATCTCTTCGCCGTTAGCAACAAGAAGAACTTTATCAAATTCTACAGTTGCGCCAGTTTCAACGTCTAATTTCTCTAAACGAAGGGTTTGACCTTCGCTTACTCGGTGTTGTTTGCCACCAGATTGGAAAACAGCGTACATATTTTACTCCGCTTTTTCCGCACAGCCTTTTGATTGTTATTTGAACAATGAGGGTGTGCGCTAAACTAATCATCAATAGGGCGCAGATTCTACGCGAACCATTAACCTATGACAAGCCATATTTTAAAAATTTTGGCGAAAAGCTAATCGCCAAAGAAAAGTGCGGCAATAATGCCTTTTAAGCATGTATTAATCAACGTTTTTTAGTGTATTATTCACCAAATTATAATGATCGACTAAGCCTTATAGGCTCTATGCTCAACCGGGTACGTAATGGATTTTAAAGCTATCCAATCACTAACTGCTAGTGACATGGTAAAAGTGAACGAAACGATTCAGGCACAATTGAACTCTGAGGTCAGCCTTATCAATCAATTGGGCTTCTACATTGTCAACAGTGGTGGGAAACGCATCAGACCACTTTTGGCTATATTATCAGCAAAAGCCCTAGGCTATGATGGAAAAGCTCACACCACGGCGGCAGCCTTTATCGAGTTTATCCACACGGCAACTCTGCTCCATGATGATGTGGTTGATGAGTCCGACATGCGCCGTGGTAAGGCAACAGCAAACGCAGCCTTTGGTAATGCGGCTAGCGTATTGGTCGGTGATTACATCTATACTCGCTCGTTCCAAATGATGACCGGATTGGGCTCGCTACGAATTCTTGAATTAATGAGTGATGCGGTGAACGTTATCGCCGAAGGTGAAGTACAGCAATTAATCAACTGTAATGATCCTGACACCACTGAAGCCAGCTATATGCAGGTCATCTATTCAAAAACTGCTCGCCTTTTTGAAGCCGCCACACAAGTTGGAGCTATTCTCAACGACGCTTCACCAGAAGTAGAAACTGCGCTGCAAAACTACGGTAAGTACTTAGGCACTGCATTCCAACTTATCGACGATGTGATGGATTACACCTCATCGGGTGATGATATGGGTAAAAACGTAGGTGATGACCTTGCAGAAGGTAAACCAACTCTGCCACTGATTCATGCTATGCAGCACGGCAAACCCGAAGAAACAGCGATGATCAGAGAAGCTATAGAAAAATCAAATGGCATAGATAAAATTGACGCGATTCTTGCGACGATGAAGCGCGTTGGTTCGCTAACCTATACAGAAGAGCAGGCCTACAAAGAAGCCGACAAAGCGATTGCTGAGCTCACAGTGCTTCCTGAGAGTGTTTACAAAGACGCACTAGTCTCATTGGCCTATATGGCCGTTAAACGAAGCGCATGACGTTTCCTATATCTTAGTTCGTTAAAATAAATAGAGACAAAAGAGAATGCTGTATTCTCTTTTGTCTCTATTTATTCCAGTAACGTGATTTCAGTTAATAGTATTGGTCGCAACCATTATGAAGTTGTAGGTTTTCGTCAATCTCATCAATTGACAGTGCCCATTGCAACTCACTACCTGAAGGTGCAATGAGCACCGATCCCGAGACTTCATCAACCACCAGCACTTGCCCTACCCCATGTTGGGACTCAACCCACATACCTTGGCTAACGTCTTTGATATCCATACCCCTTCCTTTTTTTAGTCGTATCCCACCATACCGACATAACTAGGGTATAGATCAAAAAAACCGATCTATAAAAGATCGGTTTTACTATTAGACATGTTTTCTACAGCAAGATTGTTTACTTAGCGAACTCAATACCAAGTTCAATATCTTTATTCAACGTTTCTAGCATGCCATCAAGCGCTGCTTTCTCGTAGTCGCTCAATTCGCCGTAGCTTAGGATTGCTTCCGCACCGTCTTTACCCAGTTTCACTGGCTGTGCAAAGAATGGAGCATGTTCACCTTCGCCTTCAACGTAAGCGCATTCGATGACATTCTCTTCACCTTGTAGGCCTTTCACTAGCGCTAGACCAAATCGACATGCTGCTTGTCCCATAGACAGAGTTGCCGAACCGCCACCCGCTTTCGCTTCTACGACTTCAGTACCGGCATTTTGAATACGTTTAGTCAACGCTTCTACTTCTTCAGCGGTGAATTCCACACCTTCTACTTGAGATAGTAAAGGAAGAATTGTCACACCAGAGTGACCACCAATAACAGGCACACGAATATCACCAGGATCTTTATCTTTTAAGCCAGCAACAAACGTTTCAGAGCGGATAACATCCAGTGTCGTGATGCCGAATAGCTTGCGCTTGTTGTAAACGCCTGCTTTTTTAAGTACTTCAGCAGCAATTGGCACTGTTGTATTGACAGGGTTCGTGATAATTCCAATGCACGCCTCTGGGCATACCGCAGCAATGCGCTCTGCCAAAGATTTAACGATACCAGCATTCACATTGAACAAATCTGAACGATCCATTCCAGGCTTACGAGCCACACCAGCTGAAATCAGTACAACATCCGCACCTTCTAAAGCAGGTGTAGGATCTTCACCAGCATAACCTTTAATAGAAACCGGAGTGGGGATATGACTTAAGTCAGCGGCAACGCCTGGAGTGACTGGTGCAATGTCGTAAAGAGCTAAATCTGAACCCGCAGGAAGGCGGTTTTTCAATAGAAGGGCTAAAGCTTGACCGATGCCACCTGCGGCACCAATGACAGCTACTTTCATGGGCGTTCTCCTTGAGAGAGGTTCTCTTATTAATAGTTTTGTAGGGTAATTTTTCATCAGTTAAAGAAAATCTATAATATTCACTAATCGATTACAATCAATTAACCTCAGCTTTGCGAGGTCGCGCAACTCACCAAACACGTGCTACTAAATTAGCACGATATCCCTCGAATAATAACCTTCTTTTTTTCTTGGTTTTTATGGAGTTATAGCACTTTATTTAGCTATAAATAATAGTGATACTGTCGACATAAACTATGGATTATTTGGTCAACAAACGGGTTCTGTGCAACAATAGACGGATCACTGCAAGTCGGACCAATTTAAGAGGCGTTTATGCGCAATAATGATAAACAAGACAATCTCGTTCGTGCATTTAAAGCACTGCTAAAAGAAGAACGCTTTGGCTCACAAGGCGAGATCGTTGATGCACTAAAAATTGAAGGGTTTGAAAACATCAACCAATCAAAAGTGTCACGCATGCTAACAAAGTTCGGCGCAGTGAGAACGAGAAATGCAAAAATGGAAATGGTCTACTGCTTACCCGCAGAGCTTGGGGTACCGACGGTTTCTAGTTCACTACGCGAACTCGTACTCGATATTGATCATAACAACGCGATTGTTGTCATTCACACGGGACCTGGCGCGGCACAGCTTATAGCAAGGCTACTTGACTCCCTTGGTAAAGCAGAAGGGATTCTTGGTGTTGTTGCTGGCGACGATACTATTTTTATCACGCCTACACTCAACATTACCACCGAACAACTCTTTGACTCAGTCTGCGATTTATTCGAATACGCGGGCTAATTTCAAACAGTAACATTCAGAATAATGTGTCACGGAACATTGGGTTTCGTGATACACATCACATCTTAAATAATCCAACACCGCTTCCAAAAATACACTTAACTTATTGTTTTAAATAATTTATACCACCACACACCAACTCCCCTATAACCTTCTGGCACAGATAAATCACCTATTTTTATTAACAATATGATAATTTTCTTCCAAATTATTTGGTATGATTGCGCTACTTTTTCAACAAACGGATTGAAAAAGATGCCGTTTCCGCATAGGAAACCTCTGAAGACGACTATAGTTATTCAGGGTTAGTAATGAATAAAGGAAGGGAAATTCATGGCATTGAAGAAACTTATCAAAATCGGCGCTATTGCAGCAGCAGTCATGGGCGCTGGTGCAGTTAATGCTCAAGAGTTTATCACTATTGGTACGGGGTCAGTAACTGGGGTTTATTACCCTACTGGCGGTGCCATTTGTAAGTTGGTAAATAAAGGTCGTAAAGACCACAATATTCGTTGCTCTGTTGAGTCAACTGGCGGTTCAATTTACAACGTGAACACGATGCGTGCTGGTGAGCTAGATTTTGGTGTTGTTCAATCGGATTGGCAATACCATGGCTATAACGGTACGAGCAAATTTGAAGACCAAGGTCCTTACAAAAAACTTCGTGCTATGTTCTCTCTGCACACAGAACCTTTCAATATCATTGCTCGCGCTGATTCTGGCATTGAAAATGTTAGCGACCTAAAAGGTAAGCGAGTCAACATTGGTAACCCTGGTTCTGGTGACCGTGCAACTATGGGCGTGGTAATGGATGCCATGGGTTGGACAAACAGTGACTTCAAATTGGCCTCTGAGTTAAAAGGCTCTGAGCGTTCACAAGCTCTGTGTGACAACAAAATTGACGCGTTTGTTTACGTTGTCGGTCATCCAAATGGATCAATCAAAGAAGCAACGACATCTTGTGATGCTCGCCTGATCCCAGCGACGGGTGTTGAAGTCGACGAAATCGTTTCAGCCAACCCATACTACGCATACAGCTCTGTTCCGGCAGGTATGTATCGCGGCTCAGATCAAGACGTGAAGAGTTTTGGTGTAGCGGCAACAATGGTGACAACATCAGACGTGTCTGACGAAGTCGCTTACAATGTTGCAAAAGCTGTCTTTGAAAATTTTGATACCTTCAAGCGTTTGCACCCAGCATTTGCAAACCTGAAAAAAGAAGACATGGTTAAAGCAGGGCTTTCTATCCCTCTTCATCCAGGTGCTGAGAAGTACTACAAAGAAGTCGGTCTTCTTAAGTAATACTCCAAGTAGGGAAGCATCGCTTCCCTACTGTTTTTCGTAAATAATATTACTCAAAATAAATGAAACCAGATTTCTTATCTGGTTTGGCTACTTGGGCTCAACGTTCACAGCCCACTACTTTCTAGCCAAACATACACAACAACAACCACACCTTCGCATCCATTGACTACACTATTAGGGGCGAAACAGGGTTCTATACCTAAATGACTTGCAGAGACAAGTTGGTAATGCTCACTAAATCTCAATCGACATAAGAAACGATGGGATGGTATTAAGCGCACCGACTCACCACCGCTACAAGTAAAAAGGGATAATCCGTTGTTGGGAAACATTGGACCATGAATAATAAAGGATAAAGTACATGACGCAGACATCACAACCGTCGCAAGATGTGCAAGAAATGGTCGCGCAAGCCGATACTGGAGCACGAAGCCCACAAGGAATACCAGCAAAGATCCTCTGGTTTGTTCCTTTGTGTTGGTCGCTATTTCAACTTTGGTATGCTTCTCCGCTACCATTTATTTTTAATTTTGCCGTTCTCAACGATACTGAAGCGCGTTCAATACATTTAACGTTCGCTATTTTCTTAGCTTTCACCGCTTATCCAGCGATGAAATCCTCTCCAAGAGACCGAATTCCTGCAATAGATTGGGTATTAGCATTATTGGGCAGCTTTTCTGCCGCTTATATATTTCTCTTTTATACCCAGCTAGCTGAACGTTCTGGTGCGCCTACGACCATGGATATTGTCGCGGCAGTCACTGGGATGATCTTACTCCTTGAGGCGACACGACGTGCATTAGGGCCTCCGCTCATGGTGGTTGCTGCAGTATTTCTGCTGTACACCTTTGGTGGTCCTTATATGCCTGATGTCATCGCGCATAAAGGGGCAAGTTTAAACAAAGCCATGTCACACCTTTGGCTTACTACTGAAGGGGTGTTCGGCGTCGCTCTAGGTGTATCCACCTCGTTTGTTTTCTTGTTTGTACTCTTTGGTGCGATGCTGGAACGAGCAGGTGCTGGTGCTTACTTCATTAAAGTTGCATTCTCTTTACTAGGGCATATGCGTGGCGGTCCAGCAAAAGCGGCGGTTGTTGCCTCTGGCCTATCTGGACTGGTCTCAGGTTCATCCATCGCCAACGTGGTGACCACAGGTACCTTTACTATCCCATTAATGAAGCGAGTGGGTTTCCCTGGTACCAAAGCCGGCGCGGTTGAAGTTGCCGCTTCCACCAATGGGCAACTGACTCCACCAATCATGGGTGCTGCGGCATTTCTAATGGTTGAGTATGTGGGTATCTCCTATGTAGAAGTGATCAAGGCGGCACTACTTCCCGCGCTCATTTCCTACATTGCCCTAATTTATATCGTGCATTTAGAAGCCTGCAAAGCTGGTATGACAGGACTACCTCGCCGCCATAACCCGACTCTGGTTCAAAGCCTATTATCATTTACAGGCACCATTTTAGGACTTTGCGTCATTAGTGCCGCCGTCTATTATGGGATTGGCTGGACTAAAGGGGTATTTGGTGATGCCGCAACACCGATTGTTGGCGTAGCGCTCCTCATTTCTTATATCGGCTTACTTAGAATCTCTGCCCGTTACGCCAAAGAAGGCGTAATGGAGATTGATGCCGAGTTAACCGAAGTCCCAGATCCAGGGCCAACCATCAAGTCTGGTTTACACTTTTTACTGCCAATTGTCGTCCTAGTATGGTGTCTCACTGTTGAGCGATTCTCTCCAGGGCTATCCGCATTCTGGGCAACCGTCTTTATGATTTTCATTTTGATAACTCAACGTCCGCTGATCGCGATAATGAGTAAATCGGATGATGTTGCACAACAGGCAAAAGCAGGATTTGTTGACCTTGCCGAAAGCATGGTATCTGGTGCTCGCAACATGATCGGTATCGGTGTCGCGACAGCAGCGGCAGGTATTGTCGTTGGTGTCGTTACCTTAACGGGTATTGGTCTTGTCATGACCGACTTCGTTGAGTTTATTTCCGGTGGCAGCATCATTTTGATGTTGTTGTTTACTGCGGTCATTAGCTTGATTCTCGGTATGGGCTTACCCACTACGGCCAACTATATTGTGGTATCAACCCTGATGGCACCGGTGATTGTCACCTTAGGCGCAGCTCATGGTCTGATTATTCCTCTTATTGCCGTCCATCTATTTGTTTTCTACTTTGGTATTTTGGCCGATGATACCCCTCCGGTTGGTCTCGCTGCCTTTGCCGCTGCTGCAATCGCTAAGTCAGACCCAATCCGTACGGGTATACAAGGCTTTACCTACGATATTCGTACCGCTATTTTGCCATTCATGTTCATTTTTAATACTCAGCTCCTGTTAATGGGTATTGATTCATGGTGGCACTTAGCACTCACCGTCATTTCATCCATCATCGCTATGCTCATTTTCTCAGCGGCGACCCAAGGATGGTGGTTAACCAAAAATAAATGGTGGGAAACGGTATTGCTATTAGTGCTAACTTTCACCTTCTTCAGGCCCGGATTTTGGTGGGATATGGTCTACCCTGCAAAAGTTGTTTCACCTGGGATTGAGATAGCGCAAATCACTGAACAGCTAAATGTTGGACAATCCATCGAATTACGAGTAGGTGGTGAAACCTTTGATGGCAAAGCCGTAGAAAAAACGGTTCGCCTACCATTTGATGACAGCGCCACCACAGCTGAAGATAGAATCGCCTCGATGGGACTCATGCTCACAGAAAATGACGGTAAGATGATTATCGACATGGTTGAGTTTGGTAGCCCTGCGGAAGCTTCTGGACTTGATTTTGATTGGGAAATCCAATCCATCATACAAGATGCGGAACGACCAATGAAAGAATGGATGTTTCTACCAGCGCTACTCATACTCTTAGCCATGGCTATGAATCAAAAACGTCGTGCTCGTAGGGAAGCGTTAAGCGCGTAAGACAGATAGGGCTCCCTATAGTGGGAGCCTTAGTAAGGACAAAGCGACCTCACCTAGCGTGAATTAAGAAGAGAAATCACATGTATAAACAGATCCTTGTTCCTGTCGATCTAAATGACAAAGGCTTTTCCGATAAAGCTGTAGAGATCGCGGTGTGGCACGCCAAACATTCCAATGCGGAAATCCATCTCCTGAATGTGCTACCAGGCATTCACATGTCGATGGTCGCCACATACTTTCCTAAAGATGCAGCGGCTAAAATGAAAAGCGATGTAAAAGCACAACTTAAGGCATTCGCTGATCAGCATATTGATGATGAAGTGATCTTTAAAGTTCACGTCGCCGAAGGCAAACCCTACGCCACCATATTAGATTTTGCTGAACGCCTTGGAGCAGACTTAATCGTTATGCCAAGCCATAAACGCTCAAAAATTGATAAAGTGGTGCTTGGCTCTGTGGCGAGTAAAGTGGTGCAAAACTCCCCGATTAACGTTTTAGTTGTCAAACCACAAGCCGACTGACCCAAAGATTTGCCACAAAAAAAGGTAGCATCTGCTACCTTTTTTAACGCTAAAACAACGCTGTCTATGCTAAGGCTTTCTCGTCAACACTCTAGCAACGAAATAAATTACACAACACGGTTTAATACTGCGCCTTGTTGAAAGGCCTCTAGATTATCAACCAATATATTGCAGAGCTTTTGTAGCGAAGAGTCACTTCCCCATGCCACATGAGGCGTTAATAGCAATGTGGGCATGTCTTTATTTACGATCAAAGGGTTATCTTCTGGGGCGGGCTCTTGAGTAAACACATCGACGCCAGCGCCTGCTATCACACCTTGTTGCAACGCATCCACTAACGCGTGTTCATTGACTAAACCACCCCGTCCGGTATTAATCAGCACCGCCGTTGACTTCATCAACTCAAGCTCATACTTATCAATCAGATTTACGGTGGACTCCGTCAAAGGGCACAACAAACACACGGCATCGGACTGTTTAAGGACACTATCAAATGCCTGATAGCCCGCTCGAACCTCCGATGTGCCTTTTCGCTCAGCGAACACCACCTTCATCCCTACCGCTGACGCCAACTTTGCGGTTGCCTGTCCTAGGGTACCAGAGCCGATAATACCCAACGTTGACCCAGCCACGTCTCGAATCGGGTGCGTAAAGAAGCAAAATTTCCCCTGTTTCTGCCACTCACCTTGAGCAATATCATTATGATAAGCGCGAATGTTTCGAAACAAAGCAAACAATAACCCTATCACGTGTTCGGGAACCGATTGAGTCGCATAACCTTGAATATTAGAAACGGCGATACCCCGAGACTTGCAGTAAGAAAGATCAACGTTATTAACACCCGTTGCCGTCACAGCAATGTGCTGTAACTTGCTTGCCTGCGCTAACACCTCTTCACTTAGTACGACTTTATTCGTCACGATAATATCCGCATCCACAATCCGCTCTGCAATCTGGGACGGCGTGGTTTCGGGATAACTCAACCACTGATGTTCAAACGATAAAGGCGCTATTTTAATATGAGACGGGATAGTATCTCGATCCAAAAACACCACCGTTGGTGCACTAGGTTCAGGCGAGTTCAAACACTTTTCATAGGACGGTTGTTTAGATAAATCGTGATGTGTATCGGTCATAGAGCATCCTTAACTAGCACTGACCGATAGTCTCAATCCGGTCAAATTAACATTTGGGTAGAGTTTTATAATCCGGTAAAACTGGCGCAGGGTCAAAATGTTCAATCACCATTTTTTCCGCTTGCGGATAAAACTCACACGGGACAAAAATAGAACTCAGCGCCAACGTTTCTGGATGATAAAAAGTAAGCTCCGTAGCATGAAGTGCCAACGTGTCTGAATACTGCTTTGCTTCATCATGCGCATAAAACTCATCCCCCACAATCGGATGCCCGATTGCCAACAAATGTACACGTAACTGATGAGAGCGGCCAGTAATCGGAAACAAGCGCACGATGCTGGTTTTCCCTTCTTCTGCCACCACCTGATAGTAGGTCTGTGATGGCTTACCGTCTTGATAACATACTTTTTGCCTTGGTCTATTCGGCCAATCGCAAATCAGAGGCTCATCAATCAACCCCTCTTTTATTTCAGGCGTGCCCCATACTCGCGCATAGTAGATTTTATGGGTCAGTCGATACTGAAATTGCTTCTTGATAGCACACTCTGCTGGCTTATTTTTTGCCAGTAACATCAACCCCGATGTGGACATGTCTAGCCGATGTACAACTTGGATTTCCGGATGCTCTGCATGTAGCCGGCTCCACATACTATCGTAGTGCTCTTCGGCTCTCCCTGGCACAGATAATAATCCAGAGGGCTTATTTACCGCCAGGATGTCCTCGTCTTCATAGACGATATCAATCCAAGGGTCAGTGGGTGGGGTGTAGCTTAGCATCGCCATAGTCATTACCGAGATTAAGGGGGGGGATAAATATAGATGAAGGTAACGCTTAGCTGTATACCTTTATCCGATACAAAGCGCGGAAACAAAAAATGCAGCATACGCTGCATTTTTTATTATCATGCCAAGCTTAGTTGTGACTCACGACAATCAGGCGTAGCGAATCCAGCTGCAATTGTGCGTTATTGATATAACCATCTAACGCTTTAATCTGAGTATCAATCGCCTCGATCTCTTCATCGCGAATATTTGGGTTCACCGCTTTCAATGCCTGAAGACGCTCCAGTTCACCATTGAGACTAGAGTACATGGCCTTGTGCGCCTGCTCTTTCGCTTGTGTAAGCTTAGGCTCCACGACCGCATTACCTGCTTCAATCAAACGTACGACTTCACCCTGAACCGATGTCACGAGCTTGCTCGCTAAGTGACGATTAACAGGGCTTAACTGACGGTTAAAGCCTTCAAACTCTACTTGAGCAGACAAATCATTACCTCGTCCATCGATCATCAAGCGAATCGGCTCTGGTGGCAAGAATCGGCTGATACCACTACGTTTAGGCGCTTGTGCGTCCACCACGTACACCAGCTCAAGCAAAATAGTTCCGACAGGCAACGCCTTGTTCTTCAACAATGAAACGGCACACGTACCAACGCCTTCACTCATCAGCAGATCGATACCGCCTTGGATCATTGGGTGCTCCCAACTGATGAAGTTCATATCTTCACGAGATAGCGCAGTATCACGGTCGAAGGTAATAGTCGCGCCTTCATAAGGCAAACCAGGATAACTCGGCACCATCATGTGCTCAGATGGTGTCACCACCAAAGCATTTTCACCTTTATCATCTTGGTTTAAGCCGATGGTATCAAATAGGCTTAACGCGAAAGTCACCAGGTTGGTATCACCATCGGTTGCTTTAATATCATCCGCTATTTTTTGCGCCGCTTCGCCACCATTAGAGTGCATCTCTAATAAACGGTCACGCCCCTGCTCTAGGTCGTGCTTCAGCTCTTGATTGTATTGACGCGAACCTTCAATAACCTCGTCCAATTCAGTCACATCACCAGAGGCTAGCATATTTACAATCGACTCTTGGTAACGGTCATAGACCATTCGACCCGTTGGGCAGGTTTCAGCAAAAGCGTTCAACCCTTCATCAAACCAACGCGCCAGGATCGCCTGAGAAGTCCCCTCTAGGTACGGTACATGTACGTCAATGTCGCGACTTTGTCCAATACGGTCCAAACGGCCAATACGTTGCTCAAGCAAATCCGGGTTAAATGGCAAATCAAACATAACCAGTTGATTAGCAAACTGGAAGTTACGACCTTCAGAACCAATCTCACTACAAATTAGTACCTGAGCACCACCCTCTTCCTGAGCAAAGTAAGCCGCCGCTTTATCACGCTCCAGAATTGACATGCCTTCATGGAACACAGTAGCGCGAATACCTTCTCGCTCACGAAGTGCCTGTTCAAGCTGCAAGGCCGTGCTTGAGCGTGATGCGATAACCAGAATCTTTTCACTGCGTTTTGCTTGGATTTTTTCAATCAACCAATTCACACGTGAATCGAACTGCCACCAACTTGAATCTTCACCTTCAAACTCTTGGAAGATCTCTTCTGGGTAAAGCATCTTCATCGCGCGAGCTTCTGGAGCCATTTTGCCGCCAATCATGCCAGATACACGCATTGAAGTGGTGTATTGCTGCGGAATAGGCATAGGAACCAAATTCACATTACGTGTTGGGAAACCTTTAATCGCCGCACGCGTATTTCTAAACAGTACGCGTCCCGTGCCATGTCGGTCCATCAGGTTATCAATCAGTTCCTGACGAGCCGTGCTTTTTTCATCATCATCCGCGCCACTTTCTAAGACGTTAAACAAAGGCTCTACGTCTTGTTCCGAAAGCAATTCTGTAATTTGATTCTTGGCTTCATTGGCCAATTTTTCACCAGAGAACAGAGCGGTAACCGCATCTGCAACCGGAGCATACTGATCTTCTTCTTTTACAAACGCCTCATAATCAAAGAAACGGTCAGCATCTAACAAGCGTAAACGAGCAAAATGGCTTTCACGTCCTAGTTGCTCTGGTGTGGCAGTAAGCAGTAATACACCAGGTGTCTTTTCAGCTAATGCTTCAATAACTTGATACTGACGACTTGGTTTTTCTTGGCTCCACTCTAAATGGTGTGCCTCATCGACAACCAATAGATCCCACTCACCTTCCAAGGCTTGCTCAAAACGCTTGCGACTCTTACGCAAGAAATCCAATGAACACAGCACAAACTGTTGAGTATCAAATGGGTTATCCGCCTCGGCGTACGCTTCAATACAGCGCTCTTCATCAAAGATTGAGAAGTGAAGATTAAAACGGCGCATCATTTCAACTAACCATTGATGCTGTAGGGTTTCTGGGACCACAATAAGGACACGCTCAGCACGGCCAGATAACACCTGCTGATGAATGATCATACCCGCTTCAATCGTTTTACCTAGGCCAACTTCATCAGCTAGCAATACGCGAGGCGCATGACGACGCCCAACTTCATGAGCAATGAAAAGTTGATGTGGAATCAAACCAGCTCGCATACCACAAAGACCACGCATTGGGCTTTTATGCTGCTGATGTTGATTGGTCAGTGCACGATAACGCAACACAAAATTGTCCATACGGTCAATTTGCCCTGCGAACAATTTATCTTGTGGCTTGTTAAAACGAATATGGTTGCTTAAAAAGATCTCACGCAAGGCCACATCTGTGTCTTGCGTGTCTTGGCGCGTACCAATATAAGTCAAAACGCCTTGGTCTTCCGACACATCCGCAACTTCTAAAGACCAGCCTTCTTGGCTATCTATAACATCGCCGACATTAAAAATGACTCGGGTTACCGGTGCATCACTACGTGCATAAACACGGTTTTCTTCCGATGCAGCAAACATCAATGATACTGTTCTCGCATCCAATGCGACGACCGTACCCAAACCTAAATCACTTTCCGTATCGCTAATCCAGCGCTGCCCTAAAGCAAATGTCATAGAACGAATACCTCACTCTTTTCGATATCTTTTGCGGTTATTTGGCGGTAGCTCAGAGTCACTATTGAGCTCACAACTCCGCCCAAATAATAGTAGATGATGACACAAAAATTGCGCATTCCTACCACTTGATGAAAGGTCGCTCATCTTACTTGAAGGCGTGATTTAGGTCACGCCAATTGCACGGAAAACCTCAGTTTTTTTTGTTTTGGTCACGTTGACATAAAACTGAAAAAAAATAGTGGCATTTGTTAACGGTAAGGTGAGAATTTTCACTTATACTGAAAGTGTAAACGTTACAAAGATGTTAAACCATTATGAACTTGTGAACGTATACAAGGATAAGCCATTCAATCTTATTAGTTTTGATTGAAGCAACCAAAGTTGACTCACCGTGTACACAGACGAGCCAGCGAGGATCCAAAACCTGATTCGTCTCAGCTGTGAGCAACTTGCCAGGACAACCGCGGAATGCGGCAAGGAGACTCTATGGGCGACACCGACCGTAAAATTTTTGTTCTCGATACCAATATCCTTCTCCACGAACCCTTCGCTATTTATTCATTTAAAGAACACGATGTTGTCATTCCAATGACGGTATTAGAAGAACTCGACCGAATAAAAGACAGTAAACGCGACGTTGCTCGTGACGCTCGTGTCGCTATTCGGGCACTTGAGAATCTTTTTAAAGACGCCACGCCCGATGAAATATCTGAAGGAATTCCCTTCTCCCACGAGCAGCAAGCAACTGGCACTATCTCCATATTGGCTGATTATATGCTGCAAGAAACCTTCAAAGCATTTGCCGACAAAGAAGGCGACAATCGAATCCTGAACGCCGTCCTATACTTGCAGAACAAACGTGCACCGCGCGATATCATCCTAGTGACCAAAGACATCAATATGAGACTGAGAGCTAAAGGTGCCGGCGTATTGTTTGTCGAAGACTATCGTACCGACCAACTCATTGATGATGTGGAATATCTGACAAAAGGTTTTCAAAAAATACCGGGCGATTTTTGGGACGGGATAGATAACGTTGAAACCAGCGTCCTCGGTAGCAATACCTTCCATACTTTCAATAGAGATGCCATCGCCCCTTCCTATGTAAATCAATATCTGGTTGATGAAGAGAGTGACTTTGCTGGTAGAGTCGCGGATATTCATGAGGAAGACATCACCATAAAAGACCTCAGTCATGAGCGCTTGCTGTCTCGCCAAGCTTGGGGGATTCGCCCGAAAAACACTTACCAAGGAATGGCAATGGATGCCTTGCTTGACCCTGATATCGACCTCGTTATTTTAACTGGCGCGGCAGGGAGTGGTAAAACACTGCTCGCGATGGCAGCTGCGCTTGAAATGACCATAGAAAGAAGCATGTTTGATAAAATCATCGTGACACGTAACACGCCAGATATTGGCGAGTCGATAGGTTTTCTTCCTGGTAGTGAAGAAGAAAAAATGATGCCATGGCTGGCAGCGATTACGGATACGTTGGAAGCACTGCACAAGCATGATCATTGCACCGAAGGATCATTAAAATACATTTGCGACAAAGCTAACATTCAATTTAAATCGATTAACTTTATGCGAGGGCGCTCGATACAAAATGCGTTTGTGTTGCTCGACGAATGCCAAAACCTTACAGCATCGCAAATTAAAACCATCATCACTCGTTGTGGCGAAGGAACAAAAATTGTCTGTTCAGGTAACCTTGCGCAAATAGACTCTCATTACCTTACCCCTGTCACTTCAGGGCTTACCTACATGGTAGAACGATTCAAAAACTTTTCAGGTAGCGCCAATATACATTTAAATGGTGTGGTTCGAAGCCGACTGGCTGAATATGCGGAAGAGAATTTGTAGGTCCTGGGTCCTGGGTCCTGGGTCCTGGGTCCTGGGTCCTGGGTCCTGGGTCCTGGGTCCTGGGTCCTGGGTCCTGCAGGATAGTGCCTATTATTAGGCTAACTTCAATAAAAATCGCGGCATTTCGCCGCGATTTTCAAGATCTTATCACTAAGTGCCCAACGGCGTTATAGTGACTTCACATAAATTTAGTCTGTGCCACCCACGGTAAGCGCATCGATTTTCAGACTTGGCTGACCAACGCCAACTGGCACGCTTTGACCTGCCTTACCACACACGCCAACGCCTCGGTCTAGGCTTAGATCATTACCTACCATCGACACCTGTTGCATCGCTTCAATGCCAGATCCTATCAAGGTTGCGCCTTTTACTGGAGTGGTAATTTTACCATCCTCAATCAAGTATGCCTCAGAGGCAGAGAAAACGAACTTACCCGATGTGATATCAACCTGACCACCACCAAAGTTAGGCGCATATAAGCCCTTCTTCACCGTCGAAATGATTTCTTCCGGCGTATGTTGCCCTGGCAACATGTAAGTATTGGTCATGCGTGGCATAGGTAAATGAGCGTAAGATTCTCTGCGTGCATTACCTGTTGGATTGACACCCATTAAACGTGCGTTCAGCTTATCTTGCATGTAGCCCTTTAACACACCATTTTCTATCAAGGTGTTGTACTGACCATGTACCCCTTCATCATCCACATTTAATGAACCACGCAAATCTTTAAGCGTGCCATCATCAACAATGGTACAAAGCTCAGAGGTCACTTTCTGACCCACTTTACCCGAGAAAACCGATGACTCTTTGCGGTTAAAGTCACCTTCTAAGCCATGACCAACCGCTTCATGTAATAAAACACCTGGCCAGCCAGATCCCAATACCACTGGCATTGTGCCAGCAGGGGCATCAATCGCTTCTAAGTTGACCAGCGCCTGACGAATTGCTTCATCGGCATAGTGATAAGCCACTTGTCTGCCATTTTCATCAGAGATAAAAAAGTCATAACCATAACGACCACCACCACCAGCACTGCCGCGCTCTCGACGATCGCCTTTCTGAGCTAGCACACTAATAGATAAACGAACCAAAGGTCTAACGTCCCCAGCTAATGTCCCATCCGTTGCCGCAACCAACATCTGCTCATAGACACCGCTTAAGCTAACCGAAACCTCACTCACCAGAGGCTCCTTAGTACGGATGTAAGCATCCAACTCTTTTAATAGCTCTGTTTTTTGTTGTTTTTCCCAACTTTCTAGCGGGTTAACCGCTGCGTAATACACTTGATTATCGCGTCGAGTCAACGCCTTAACTGAAGCGCTTTTCCCTTGCTGAGCAATACCACGTGCCGCCATCGCACTTTGCTTTAACCCGTCGAGGGTCAATTGGTCAGAATAGGCAAAACCCGTTTTTTCACCCGTAACGGCACGCACACCAACACCACGGTCGATATTGAACGAGCCATCTTTAATAATACTATCTTCAAGAACTAGAGATTCATGCCAGCTAGACTGAAAGTAAATATCCGCATAGTCGATCTGGCGAGTCGCAATGCTGGCTAGTGTAGCTTCGATATCTTGCTCTGTAAGACCTGTTGGCCCAAGTAGCGCATCTTCTATGCGTTCCATATTCATACTCTTATTATGGTAATGAGTGTAGATGTTGTTCGAAGCGAATATGTTTCGCAACAGGCATGGTTTGCCTGACTTCATTAACAACATCAAAATTTAAATCGGCAATGATGGTGCCAACCTGACCTTCCAGTTGACCTTGTATTTCTCCCCATGGAGAAATCACCATCGAGTGACCCCAAGTTTCGCGGCCACAAGGATGCGTACCACACTGATTCGCCGCTACGATCCAACATTGATTTTCTATTGCTCGCGCTCGCAGCAACACTTCCCAATGCGCTTGCCCGGTCACCGCGGTAAATGCGGCAGGCACGACAATCACAGTGGCACCTTGCGCTCGTAATGCACTATAGAGATGAGGAAAGCGCAAGTCATAGCAAATTGTTAGGCCTATCGCACCAAAATTCACTGGTACCATGGCCATGCTGTTGCCGGGTTTGAATGTCTCAGATTCTCTATATCGCTGAAACCCATCATCAACATCGACATCAAACATGTGCAGCTTATCATAGTGATTTAATCGCTGCCCGTTACCGTCATACACTAATGTCGTGGTACTCACCTCTGTCTCAGAGCGTCGAATTGGGAAACTACCCACAATTAGATTCACGTTATTGGCTTTGGCTATAGCCGCTAACTGCTGCTGTAATTCCCCTTTTCCAAGCGGCTCTGCGTAGTGGTGATACTCTTCTCTCTTACCAAACACCAGTGAATTTTCCGGCGTGAGAACCCATGTTGCCCCTTTGCTGGCAAGAAACTGAACCTGCTTGTCTATAAAGGCTAAGTTCTGTTTAGGATCTGGTCCCGAAGTCATTTGAATAATACCGAAGCGTTCCTTGCTCATGGATTACTTTTGCTCCTTTTTTAAATCATCAGGGAGTGTGTATTCCCCCTTACTTCGCGATATCTCACTCACGACAGGTGAGTCGAGCTTTCCTTTCACTGAGTAATTCACCTGAGTGACAACTTCAACCACAGGTGAAATGACTGTCGTTACCGCCAAGACAACCAATGCTGTTTGTGGCGTCACGGCAAACGCGGTAATAATAGGGATCCCTGATGTCATGTCTGGAGTGAAGTTCACTTCAGCATCCACCGTTTGAGCCGATAAATCGGCTAAGCCTTTTATTTTCATTTCGCCTGCAACGGCATCCATTTCAATGTCGTTAGTCACAAAAATACCATCGCGTATCTTGCCGCTACCGGTAATGGAATTAAAAGCCATCCCTTTATCAAATACGTCGGTAAAGTCGAGCTGCATCTTACGGATGATAGAGTCCAAACTAAATAACCCTAATAAACGAGCCGCACCACTGACATCGGAAATTACCCCTTTGCCTAGCTTGGTTTTAATCTCTCCATTTACCGTATCCACCCGCATTGACCAAGGCGCCCCGTCCCATGACAACGTAGAGTTCAATTCAAAAGGCGCTCGTTGAATACCAGAAGTAATTCCAAATCGCTCCATCAAATCGCTATTATTCTCACCCTCAACGCTAAGATTGACGTGGCTCCTACTTTGCTCGCCAGCCACCATCCAATCACCATCTATATTAATGGTATTGCTGCCACTACTAAGATTGAGCTTATTCCAAACTAACTTGTTCCCTTGGCGAGACACGTCCATATCGACCTTGCCCACTTTATAACCTTGGAACCAAAAATCATCAATCTTAAGCTTACTGTCAGGCAGAGAGTTAAAGAAGTCACGGTCAAACTCGCTCACTAATGGTGCAGACAAGTCCTCCTGCAATATGATTGGCTCATCTTTATCTGATGCTTCATTGAGTGATGGTAGGTAAATGTGCAATCGTTTTAGCGCAACGTAAAGCTGGTTATCATCACTGTAATTAGCCTGCCCTTTCGCTTCTTGGCTATCCAGTTCAAACTGCCAGCCACCTTGCTTATGGCGAGCATTAAAGTCGACGTCATGCCATTCAATCCCGCCGAGCGTCAACTCTTTCGCTTCAATATAAACACGCGTGGGTAGCGGAATCGTTGGGGTATTCAAATCATCCAAAAGCGCCTTTTTGGTGCTTGGTGGCTGCTTAGCGAGAGCGCTCCACTCATCAAAGCTAAACCGATCGGAGCGAACTTGAAAATCATGTCCCACAATAGGACTAATTTTGAAACCACCTTTACCCAGCACTAAGTTGGTCGCTTTCAATACTGGCGTTTCTTTTGTTATATCAATTTCAGTTTGATACTTCACAGAAGGAAGCTGTAATCGCGCCGAGATAGCTTGCTGGTTACCAGAAGCCTGTAATCTTGCTTTCCCTGCCTCACCAAATGCTTTCTTTAATGGGTAAGGATATTCACTGGCGAGAGTCACCAAATTGGCATTCAAGTCTAATTGATAGGTAAAGCCAACATCATTGAGCTGTAGGTCGACATCTAGACTCCAAGGCGCATGCCCCTTAAGCCCACTTACAAAGCGCTCACCTACATAAGGCTCTAGCGGTGCCATCGTCCAGTCACCGATAGCATCGATATTCACGCCATAGCCTTTACCTGAATTTTGACCATCAAAATCAAGCGTTATCGGCTGGTCTAGTAGTGTTGCGGATAGTCCTTTCGCGTTCACTAGGTCGTTATCAAATGCGATTTTTCCCGACACTTTTTCTAGTGTCATCGGCGGCGCATCTATCTCAA
Organism: Vibrio nomapromontoriensis; assembly: GCF_050337205.1. Taxonomy (NCBI): domain Bacteria; kingdom Pseudomonadati; phylum Pseudomonadota; class Gammaproteobacteria; order Vibrionales; family Vibrionaceae; genus Vibrio; species Vibrio nomapromontoriensis. The sequence continues at coordinate 37,143 of NZ_JAKJSS010000015.1, read as the reverse complement.
CATGGTTGTCTTTAAGTTCCGCATAACCCCATGCTCTCGATGGCGTTGGATCTTCGGAAAATGGAATGTATAACTGAAAATCCGCGTCGACTTGACCACTAACTTGAACCGCAGTCAACGCGGCACCAACCGAGCCAACTAAAGGTGTCGCCATCATATAGTCACGGACGGCACTGCCACTTCCCGCCGCTTTCGCTTCAATTTCTAGGTGCCCATCGCCTCGGAGCTCAGGGATGCGACCCGTAATTCGTTTACCTTTTACGCCCATAAGCGTGGCTGCTTTTGAGTCAATATGCATCGCTTCATTTTGGAATAACAAATCCAATTGAAGGTTAGTTAATGGTGGCCAGTTAGTATCAAAACTAAACTTGGCATCACGCAAGCCGACCCAAGCTTGGAACATGCCATTATTGTCGTTATACGGAAAATCAGACAGCTGGCCGTACCAAAGCAGCTTCGCAGTATTCACGCGCCCTGCCTGAATCGCAGCAGACAAATAGTCCGTTAAACTCTGCCCAAGCGCGAGTGTAGGGAGGTAGCGCCAAGTCTCACCAGCATTGTAGAGATCCGCCTCAGCATAAAATGAAAGAAATGGGCTACTATCTTTGGGAAAGTCGAGTCGAAATGCGCCTAAAACCTGAATATCGGCGGTCGCAGCCGTCACTTTATCAGACCATAGTGACCAGCCCTTATCGCCATGATTCTCCCAATGAATATCAACTAAGCCCTGCTTAATATTCAACGGTGCTTGAAACACATCGCCATAAGGGAATTTATCATCAATGACCATCACCGTTGCTTTGGCTTTATTCAGATTACCCGCCAGACTGCCTGACACATGAGAAAAGCCCGGCAATAGTGCCCATTGCGATAGCGACATTTGCTGAAAACTTGCAGAATATTGAAGTGAATCAGGACCGCCTTGCTGGGCAATGCGAATGTCTTCAATCCGCCCACCAGGATTCAGCTTATCTAGCCACTCGGTGACCGTCGCATCTGGCGCCAATGAAGCAAGCGGTTTTAAAGCGTCAATTTCTAATTGAGACAGATTCACCTGCCATTGATTTTGACGGTTCCAATCAAGGGCAATATCCAATTCTGGCCAAGGCGTGTCATTCGTTCTGGCGGTGATTTCATGGGCGTTAATTTGCCACCCTGTTTTAGACGGGTGAAGATGTAGCAAAGCCGACTCAAGAACTAACTGGTTTTCTACGCCATCTTTTTCCCACATCAGCTCGGAAGGTAACACTTCAACATACGCTTCTTTAGCGGTGCTTTTATCAAGGGTTAACCAAGCTCGCAGGCTAGTATCCCCTCCAGTGATCCCGGTTTTCTTTGCCGTTTCGTCGGTTAACCATGGAGACACCGACATTTTATCTAACGTGACGTAAAACGAACCAGTAACATCACTTAAACTGCCGTTATCAATAAAATCCGCACGTACTTCCAATGAATCTAGATTGGCATCGGCAATGGATACCGTCCCTTGTGCAAGGTGGCGAGCATTTTCATTTCGCCATTGCAAATTGGTAATATCTAGCTCGCGAGGCTCTCCTGAGATGGCTTGATAAAAAATCGTCGATTCAACGACTGAGAAGCGGTCAAGTTGTCGCAGTAAAATATTATCAAGTCGATTAATAATATCTTCGGCATTTTTAGCAGGCTCATTGCCAGCAGGTGGCTTCAGCTCGCTTTTGTTACTAGTCGCCTTAAGCAGATCAACGGTACGAATATCTAAAATCATACCGTTGATCGACATATCAGCAATAACGGGCTGACGCTGTATTACCGTTTGAACCAAATCAAACTCAAGTTCCAGATTAGCAACTTCGAACTTACTTTGTTCATTTTTAGGCAGACCAACCACAACGCCCTGTAAGGAGATGGAAGGATGGGTATTGCGCCAAAAACCTCGAACGTCACTGATCGATACATCAAATCCCGTTCCTTGGTTGATCCAAGCAACAATTTCGGGCTGTATGCGGTTAAGCTGAGGCAAAGTGACGCGCAACACTGTGACCGTAGTAGCAAGCAACACTAACACGGTCAACAATATCCAAAGGAAAAAACGTACTAACTGATTAACGCGAGGACTCACACACTACTCATCACATCATAACAACATCAAATTGTTCTTGAATATACAAAGGTTCCGCTTGAATACGAACCTGTTTACCAATAAAGACTTCAAGCTCAGCCAACGCATGAGACTCATCGCCTTCTAGCGCTTCGGCAACGGCAGGAGACGCATAAGCAACAAACTTGTCTGCATCATAGGCTCGGTTAACACGAGTAATCTCACGAAGGATCTCATAACATACCGTTTCTACTGTCTTCACCGAACCACGGCTTTCACAAGTTGGACAACCACTACAGAGAACATGTTCAATACTTTCACGTGTTCTTTTACGTGTCATCTCGACTAACCCAAGCTGAGTAAAACCATTGATATTGGTTTTGACTCGATCCTTAGCTAACGCGGCATCAAGCGAGGCTAATACTCGCTGGCGATGCTCCTCAATCGTCATGTCGATAAAATCAATAATGATAATACCGCCTAGATTGCGCAGCCTTAATTGCCGAGCAATCGCTTGAGTTGCCTCTACATTGGTATTGAATATGGTGTCTTCTAAGTTTCTGCGCCCAACAAACGCGCCAGTATTGATATCAACCGTTGTCATCGCTTCCGTTTGATCAATGATCAGATAACCACCGGACTTGAGGTTCACTTTTCGCTCTAGAGAACGTTGAATCTCATTTTCCGTGTCGTACATATCAAAGATCGGCTTATCACCTTCATAGAGCTCTAGTAGGCACTCCAACTCTGGTACAAATTCGCGAGTAAACTCTTTCAGACTCTCATAAACCAAACGAGAGTCCACTTGAATTCGGGTCAATTCAGTACCCACAAAATCACGCAGAATTCGGTGCGCTAAACCAAGCTCACCATATAAGGTAGAGCGTGTTTTATACTTAGTTCGTCGCTCATTGATTTTAAGCCACAAGCGTTTAAGAAACTGAGCATCTTGCGCTAATTCTGTTTCATTCGCCCCTTCCGCTGCGGTACGAATAATAAAACCGCCATTCTCATCACAGTAGTCCGCCACCACTCGCTTGAGTCGATTTCTTTCTTTTTCACTTTCAATGCGCTGAGAAACACCGACATGGCTTGCGCCGGGCATAAAGACGAGATAACGAGAGGGTAAGGTGATGTCCGTGGTTAAACGAGCACCCTTAGTGCCAAGTGGGTCTTTCACCACCTGAACGACAATGTCTTGTCCTTGACGAACCAGTTCAGAAATATCTCTAACCTGAAACTGCTTCTTTTCATTTTCTGCCACACACTCGGTATGCGGTACAATATCTGAAGCGTGTAAAAACGCGGCTTTTTCTAAACCTATGTCCACAAAAGCAGCTTGCATCCCCGGCAATACTCGGCTGACTTTCCCTTTATAGATATTACCCACAATGCCACGTTTGGCTTCACGCTCAATGTGAACTTCCTGAAGAATTCCACCTTCAATCATTGCAACTCTTGTTTCACTTGGAGTCACATTTATCAACAGCTCTGCACTCATGAGCGCACCTCAATTTTTAATTATTTATAAATTCTTGCAAGAGCTGGTCAGTTTCATAGAGTGGCAATCCTACTACCGCGTAGTAGCTTCCTTCGATACGAGAGACAAAACGCCCTCCGAGTCCTTGAATTCCATAACTGCCAGCTTTATCTCGTGGCTCACCACTTAACCAGTATTGTTGTATTTCATTTTCAGTTAGTGGTTTAAACCAAACATCCGTCTTCACAACGACAGATGCTTGCTTATCAGTAGACACAACACTTACTGCTGTCATCACTTGGTGCTGATCATTCGCCAATAATTGCAACATCCGTTGCGCATCATCAAAATCAACTGGCTTTTCTAAAACCTTGCCATTTTGGACAACAACCGTATCAGAGCCAATCACGACGGCCCCATCACTGCCATCTTCAATTGCCTTTAGTCCAGCCAGTGCTTTTTCAAGCGACAAGCGCTCCACATACGCTTCAGCGCTCTCTTGCTCGCCTTTTAACTCTTCAATATCAGGGCTAACGGTCGAAAATTCATAACCCAACTGGTTAAGCAATTCTTTACGTCGCGGCGAGGTTGAGGCTAATACGATCTGATGTTTCATTGCGTTATGTTCTTCTCGGTTACCTGACATGCCAATGCCTTCTAATACGACGCAGCAACATAAACATCCATGGCCAAAGTATACAGTTAATCAACCCACTCCACAGCGACATCGGATTAAAAGTCACGTCTTGGATCAAATACTCACCGAAAAAGATTGCAACCTCTAGCCCCATGGACAGCAAACCGATCACTGTCGCCTGCTGCCACAGCGCCATGTTTCTTAAAACAAGAAAATTGAGTGCCACCACATAAACAATGATGGACATCATCATGCCACGAATACCAAGTGTAGACCCCACAAGTAGGTCCCACACTAATCCAACAAACAACGCAGTACCCACATTGACGCGATGCGGTAATGCGAGCACCCAATAACACATCACTAATAGCAGCCATGACGGTCGAATAAAATCGAGTACGCCCGGCCAAGGTATCGTTTGTAGGGTAAGCGCCACCAGCAATGAAAATCCAATTACTAGCTGACTGCGGAATCCACGATTAGTCATAGTCTATTTCTGTCTCTTATTGCGCATTCAGCGTCGCTTCAACTTCTTGCTGCTGCCTGTCTTGGTTAGGCCAAATCAACAATAAGTAACGCAAACGGTCAAAATCAACCACTGGTTCTGCGATGATGCTAGCAAACTCTCTACGATTATCGCGCTGCACTTGCTTAACATGCGCCACAGGATAACCTTCTGGGTAAATGCCACCTAACCCCGACGTCACAAGCAAGTCATCTTGCTGAATGTCAGTACTGGTTGGTATGTGTTCTAGTTGGATTTCATCAATTGCACCATTGCCAGATGCGATCACACGAATATCGTTACGGATAACCTGAACAGGAATTGCACTATTTGAATCCGTGAGCAACATAATTCGGCTGTTGTGGGCGCCTACAAATGTCACTTGCCCAACAATACCGTTTTCATTGATCACTGGCTGCCCTTCGTAAACACCATCAATTCTGCCTTTATCAATCACGACCTGGTGACGATAAGGAGAGGTGTCTACTGCCATGACCTCAGTCACAACCTTCTTTTCATCTCGGACAAACGATGACCCCAATAACTCGCGAAATCGTTGGTTTTCTTCGCGATATTGATCCAACAAAATCAAATCACTCTTTAAACGTAAGACTTCGCGCTTAAGGTTAATGTTTTGCTCTGCTAGACCCTGCCGTGTGTTAAATCGCTCATACACACCATCAAACATGCTTCGAGGCAAGTTAGCAGCGTACTGAATGGGCGCGACGGCACTATTGAGTAAGTAACGGAAATTAGAGAATGTATCTAAACGACTATCAGCCAGCATTAAGCCAGCTGATAGAGATACCGCAAGAAATAGGCGAAGTTGTAAGGAAGGACCTCGACCAAATATTGGTTTCATGTACTCATTATCCTAATGTGGACTCTGGTTTCAGTGCCACACTAAAACCAGAGTGAAACCATTATTCTTCAGTAAACAGATCGCCACCGTGCATGTCGATCATTTCTAATGCTTTACCGCCGCCACGAGCCACACACGTTAGTGGGTCTTCAGCGATAACCACTGGAATACCAGTTTCTTCTGTAATCAAACGATCGAGATCGCGAAGTAGTGCACCACCACCCGTTAATACCATACCGTTCTCAGAGATGTCAGACGCAAGCTCCGGTGGACATTGCTCTAGCGCAACCATTACCGCAGAAACGATACCAGTTAGTGGCTCTTGAAGCGCCTCTAGAATCTCATTGGAGTTTAGGCTGAAGCTACGTGGCACACCTTCAGCAAGGTTACGCCCACGAACTTCAATTTCTTCAACCGTATCACCCGGATAAGCAGAACCAATCTCATGCTTAATTTTTTCAGCCGTCGCTTCACCAATTAAGCTACCGTAGTTACGACGGACATAATTGATAATCGCTTCATCGAAACGGTCACCACCGATACGCACAGATGAAGAATAAACCACACCGTTAAGTGAAATCACCGCCACTTCAGTTGTACCGCCACCGATATCAATAACCATCGAACCCGTTGGTTCTGATACACGAAGACCCGCACCAATCGCAGCTGCCATTGGTTCATCGATCAAATACACTTCACGAGCACCAGCACCTAGTGCTGACTCACGAATCGCACGACGCTCTACTTGAGTAGAGCCACAAGGAACACAAACCAACACGCGTGGGCTTGGTTTTAATACGCTATTGTCATGCACTTGCTTAATAAAGTGCTGAAGCATTTTTTCAGTCACATAAAAGTCCGCGATCACGCCATCTTTCATTGGACGAATTGCCGAAATGTTACCCGGAGTACGACCTAGCATTTGCTTAGCAGCATGTCCTACTGCTGCCACGCTTTTCGCCGAACCCGCACGATCTTGACGGATAGCAACTACAGAAGGCTCGTCTAGGACGATACCTTGGCCTTTTACATAAATCAGTGTGTTGGCAGTACCTAGATCTATCGATAGGTCGTTAGAAAACATGCCACGCAGTTTTTTAAACATATTCTTCGCTCGTCCTGCAAGAATGAGAAGACAAAAATTGCACTAAATGTACCAATGCCTTGCCATATCAGCAAGGCATTGGAGCAGAAACATGGGCTGAAAACCTCATTTTCTTACAGTTTCCTTACTTAACGCAAAAAATTGACAATAATTCGCCACTAGACAGGCCAGTTTATTGTGAAAAAGACATGGCGTTCTAAGTGAACAATGATTTTCCTACAATGCAAGAAATAGCGCATATGGGCAAAGCGGGGATAGAATCGCACGGAGAGTACGCACCGGATTCATCACGGTGTGTTCACATGTGAGCACTATAGATTGGACAAGCGCCCTCAAAAAAGGGGCGCGCTCATTCAGAAAGCAAATATTCCACACACATCATTAACAACGCAACGTCGTTATGTCTTTCGCCAACGGTTTCGTCGACCCGGTTTAATTGCCGCAACTCTCTTACTTGCTTCCGGTAGCAATTGAACTTCAGGGGCAAAATAACGGCCTTGACCACCACTTACGCCAAGGTCAATCAATGTATGCCATTCTTTTTTCGTTTCTACACCAACAGCAATAACCTTGGTTGTCGAATCACCACAGGCACCAACCATACTACGGACAAACAGTTGGTTCTCATCTCTTTGATCGATTTTCTTAATCAAGCTGCGGTGTAGTTTTAAGTAGTCGACTTTAAGGTCTTTTATGTAATGTGTACTAACAATCGAGCGCCCTGCTTGACCAATAATGACGGTACAACCTAACCCTGACAGCATCCTAATCACCGGGCGAATATAATCCAAATGTTGGATGACTCGTGCTTCAGAAAACTCAAACGCTAACTGTTGTCTCTGCGCAATAGGCAACTGAAGCAGCTCATCTCTAAACCACTTAAAGTGGCGTTTGTGAGCAAAGGGAACCACATATAAATTGATCGAAATAGGGAGTATTGCCTTTCCTTGCTTGATATTACGAATCACTTTGTTCAAGACCGAGCGATCCAAATTGGACTCATAGCCCACTTGAATAAGCGCGGAATGAAAACGTGAGGCTTTCACCACGCCACGTTCAGGATCTTCAATTCGAGCAAATAACTCACGGTGCAGTACGTGCAGATCTTTTCCCTTTTCATAGAGATAACAAGGCTGAGAAAAGATCAGTAGATTTTCAGGCAACAAGGCTTTATCAAACAAAGTTCGCCAGCGCACACTGCCACGCTCATCCATCGTTTGTGTTTGTTTACTGTAGCGGCTCCAATTGTTCGCCTTCTGCAGCTGGGCGCTTTTCAGTGCTGTCTCAGCCTCTTCCATAATTCGGCCTTGGCGTTCAGATTCCGCATACATGCTGACCCCGATGTGACACCAATTGTCTTCATCCAGAGGAAGTGGTGGCGTCACCTTGGCTAACTGACGTAAGCACTGATTAGCAAGCGTAGCGACATCTTTTGCACTTTGGTGGGGGATAAATACCGCGAAATCGGCATCAAAATAACGAGAGAAAATGGCATCAGGGTATTTTTGTACCGCATTAGACAGTACCTCACCGACCTCAATTAAGAAGTCATCAGAAACCGCCTTACTGTTGTGCTCGGTCACCTGATCCCAATCCTCGATACGAAACAGCATCACGCCACCTTGTGCGCCACTTTCTAACAGAGCTGACTCAAGCTTGCTGTCGAAAAGCATTCGGTTTGCACTGCCTGTCAAAGGGTCGAGGAAAGTTTGAGTACGAATAAACGTATCAAAGCGACTGCGCTCTTGCCTAGCATCTTGCAATTCTTCGATCAGAATATCGAGAGCTTCACTCGCGGTATACGGCCATTCGCGTAAGTCTCCCTTCGCGTATTGCTCAACTCGGCCCCCTAAGATCATTCGACCACGCTCTTCGAGCAACTCTGAACCGATCAGCTGTAGTCGTAGCCACTTCACACCTTGCATTAAACAAAAGACTATCAACCCAAATGCTAACGTCACCGACCACATCGCCTCTAAGGAATAACGAACACCAAGGTAAGGAGGCAGAGCGGTAAAACTAATGGTGTAGCCATCATTGCGTTCTAAGGTGTAGGTTCTTTGATAGATGATCGTGCGATCAATCATGGGAGAGGTATTTTTGTAGCGGTAAACCACACCGGCAGATGAAGAAAGCTGCATCTCAATAATGTTGCTTGCCTGCAACATTTTTGGCATCCAACGTTGCATCATATAAGCCGCATCAGGATCTTCAAGTTCTTTATCAATAACTTTAACAATGCCCGACAGATGGTGGTTAAGGTACTCTTGTCCCATTTTTTTTATCGACAATGTGCCACCGACAAACAAAATAAAAACCGCACTGAGTACAATCACGGTCACAAAGGCAACCAAGCGAGTGCTTAATTTAAGGGTGGGAGTTTGTCTCATAAATGTTCAAGTCCTTTTTGACCCATTTATCTTCTCTTAATCATAAGAGAAATATGCGCGTTATCCATCAATCATCACTTTGTCACATGGATAAACAACTGAGTGCGCTAACTGATTGTTATATCAAATTTACTCAACAGGGTTAAGCTTCATCCAATGCCCAGACTCTAATAGTTGCTCTAACTCTAATAAACGAAAAAAACCGCGATTACTCGCGGTTTTTTCAATTCGAGCAGCAAGTAGAATATCTACTCACAAGAACGGCCGATTTAGAACGGGATATCGTCATCAAAATCCATTGGCGGTTCATTGTACTGTGGCTGTTGTTGCGCAGGTTTTTGCTGTGCTGGCTGCTGTTGAGCAGACTGCTGCTGAACCGGCTGTTGTGGCTGACCCCAACCTTGCTGAGGCTGTTGAGATTGCTGCTGCATACCACCTTGGTTCATGCCGCCTTGCTGCATTGGAGCACCGCCACCTTGACGACCACCAAGCATTTGCATCACGCCATTAAAGCCTTGTACAACCACTTCTGTTGTATAACGGTCTTGACCACTTTGATCTTGCCATTTACGAGTCTGTAGTTGACCTTCAATATAAACTTGAGAGCCTTTACGCAAATATTCACCAGCAACTTCAGCCAGCTTTCCAAACAAAGCAACACGATGCCACTCTGTTTTCTCACGCTGTTCACCCGTTGCTTTATCTCGCCAAGATTCTGACGTTGCGATTGTGATATTCGCTACCGCACCACCGTTTGGCATGTAACGAATTTCTGGGTCGTTACCTAAGTTACCCACTAGAATGACTTTGTTTACTCCACGGCTTGCCATGTTTTGCTCCGTAACCACAATAGATATTTTAAATTTAGCACAATAGGATAACACGATACTTCATTTCGACAACAGCGCTTAATGAATCAATCCAATGATAGGGATCAAGCTCTAATTCTTGAACTGACCACCATCACCGACAACATAAGACTTATATCAATTACTTAGATTTTTTAACTGAGTCTCAAATGTATCCTTCCGGTCTAGAACCTAGCTCCGATACTCGTCAGCATGCATAAAAACAATCGGACTAAGTCATTCTTATGAGAAAAAATAGCTACAAACGCATCATTCAGCATGTGGCACTAAGCACGAGTTCGCCCGATCCTCTTGTGGAACAACTTTCCAAGTTAAGTATCAATGCCATCGATGTTATTCAACCGGAAGCCCTGATGGTGGCGAGAGACAAAGTACGTAACCGAATATTATTGTTTGATTACCACGCCTCGCTAGACATCTTCCAGCAAGTACTTAACCTCCCTTTAGTGAGTAAGCACTTTGAAACCATTTTAATCAACGTTCCGCATAGACTCACCACGGAAACCATCCTGCGCTACGGCAACATTAAAGGCTTATTCTATAGCCATGAATCACCAGAGAAGATCGTCAAAGGCTTTGATGAAATCATTAATGGCAAAAACTGGTTACCTCGGGATGTCTCGAGTCAATTATTACATCACTATCGACACGTCGTGTCCGCCAATACGTCTCCAGCAGTGGTTGACCTAACCGCTCGCGAAATTGATATCCTGCGCAGTCTTCAATCTGGGGCAACCAATATGCAAATGGCTGAGGATCTATTCATTACCGAATCCACCGTAAAATCACATCTTTATCAGATATTTAGAAAGCTATCAGTTAAAAACCGCTTACAAGCTATTGCATGGGCCAACCAACACTTACTCTCTTAACGAATAAAACTAGACTTACCACAAAACATTGATAAATCAATCATGAATGCCTCACCCGCCCAACTTAGGATAAGGCTGTTATCTGGATTTAATTAGCGGTAGACTAGCGGCAGAATATTCGTCAGTAACGCAAACTACAGACTATAAAGATAAAGGGTTTTATCATGATTAAAAAGTGCCTATTCCCAGCTGCTGGGTACGGAACTCGTTTTCTTCCAGCAACAAAGTCAATGCCAAAAGAGATGATGCCAGTGGTGAACAAGCCACTTATTGAATACGGTGTCGAAGAAGCGATTCAAGCAGGTATGGATGGAATGTGCATTGTGACAGGTCGTGGTAAACACTCGATCATGGATCACTTTGATAAAAACTATGAGCTAGAACATCAGATTAGCGGCACCAACAAAGAAGAGCTGCTGGTTGAGATCCGCGATATCATCGATTCTGCGCAATTTACCTATGTTCGCCAACGTGAAATGAAAGGCCTAGGTCATGCTATCCTAACGGGCCGTGAGCTCATCGGCGATGAACCTTTTGCAGTCGTGCTAGCCGATGATCTTTGCGTCAACGAAGAGCAAGGGGTACTGGCGCAAATGGTCGCCCTGTACAAACAGTTCCGCTGTTCAATTGTTGCTGTTCAAGAAGTCCCAGAAAATGAAACACACAAATACGGCGTCATTTCTGGCGAAATGATCAAAGACGATCTGTTCCGCGTTGACGACATGGTTGAAAAGCCAGAGGCGGGTACCGCACCTAGCAATCTTGCCATCATTGGTCGCTATATCCTTACTCCAGATATCTTTGAGCTGATCGAGCAAACAGAACCAGGTAAAGGCGGTGAAATTCAGATTACCGATGCACTACTAAAGCAAGCAAAATCCGGCTGCGTCCTTGCCTACAAATTCAAAGGTCAACGCTTTGATTGTGGTAGCGTCGAAGGCTACATTGAAGCGACAAACTACTGTTTCGAAAACCTATATCTAAAAGATGAAAAAACCTCTGAGCTAGGCAAACACGCAACTAAGAAAGCCTAATTAAACTCGGTGTTCGCTCACTATTAACGCCACTTTCCGTTATGAAGGTGGCGTTTTTATTCTCCCCCGCTTCTTAGTAAATTAACCTGTTTTTTTATCCAGTATTTCTTTGCACAAACTTCACACTATGTAATACTTATCGCACTACGTATTACATGAGTGGCTACAATGGATAAGATCGAAGTTAGGGGTGCTCGTACCCATAACCTAAAAAACGTCAGCCTGACGATTCCTCGCGATAAACTCACCGTGATTACCGGTCTTTCTGGCTCGGGTAAGTCATCGCTAGCATTCGACACCCTGTATGCAGAAGGGCAAAGGCGCTATGTGGAGTCATTATCGGCTTACGCGAGACAGTTCTTATCTTTAATGGAAAAACCTGACGTCGACCATATTGAAGGGCTATCGCCAGCGATTTCCATTGAGCAAAAATCCACCTCTCATAACCCACGTTCAACCGTTGGTACCATTACTGAGGTTTACGATTACCTGCGTCTTCTATATGCACGTGTTGGTGAGCCTCGCTGTCCCGAGCACAAAACTCCATTGGCCGCACAAACCGTTAGCCAAATGGTCGACAAAGTACTTGAGCTGCCAGAAGGCTCTAAAATGATGTTGCTTGCCCCTATAGTGAAAGAACGAAAAGGGGAGCACGTCAAAACGCTAGAGAACCTCGCCGCGCAAGGTTTCATTCGCGCAAGGATCGATGGCGAGACTTGCGATCTTTCCGATCCACCAACGCTCGAATTACATAAAAAACACACCATTGAAGTGGTCGTCGATCGCTTTAAAGTACGTGATAACCTGCAACAAAGACTGGCAGAGTCCTTTGAAACGGCATTAGAACTCTCTGGTGGCATTGTCGCGGTGGGTTGGATGGATGACTCCGAAAAAGAAGACATTATATTCTCGGCTAACTTTGCCTGCCCGTATTGTGGCTATAGTCTGCAAGAACTCGAGCCGCGACTGTTTTCTTTCAATAACCCAGCCGGAGCCTGCCACACTTGTGATGGGCTGGGCGTACAGCAGTACTTTGACCCTGCTCGCGTGATTCAAGATGAAACCATCAGCATTGCCGAAGGGGCAATACGAGGCTGGGATCAAAAGAACTACTATTATTTCCAAATGCTATCGTCGCTGGCCAAACATTACGATTTTGACCTGTTCGCACCCTTCAAATCCTTACCCAAGAAAATTAAGGATGTGGTATTAAAAGGCTCTGGCCGAACCGAAATTGAATTTAATTATGTCAACGACCGTGGCGATATCCGAGTTAAGCGCCATCCGTTTGAAGGGATCCTTAATACCCTAGAGCGTCGCTATCGTGACACAGAATCAAACTCGGTTCGTGAAGATCTGACCAAGTATATTTCTACTAAATCCTGCTCATCTTGTGGCGGTACTCGCCTAAAAGAAGAAGCTCGAAATGTCTTTATCCAAGACACGACGTTGCCTGAAATTGTCGAAATGAGCATCAGCGATTCTATGGAGTTTTTCCGCTCATTAACCTTAGAAGGTCAACGTGCACAGATCGCTGATAAAGTGATGAAAGAGATCAATGACCGACTTCAGTTCTTAATTAATGTCGGCCTCAATTACTTGAATTTATCACGCAGTGCCGAGACATTATCCGGTGGTGAAGCGCAGCGAATTCGACTCGCTAGCCAAATCGGTGCAGGACTTGTTGGTGTGATGTACGTACTGGATGAACCGTCTATTGGTCTTCACCAACGAGACAATGAGCGCTTGCTCGATACCCTGATCCACTTACGAGATTTAGGCAACACCGTACTAGTTGTTGAGCATGATGAAGATGCCATTCGTACCGCTGACCATGTCATCGATATTGGCCCTGGCGCTGGCGTACACGGTGGATCAATTGTTGCAGAAGGAACAATTGATGACATTCTGGCATCCGAGGCATCGTTAACAGGGCAATATCTAAGTGGTAAGCGTGAAATATCAATACCAAAGCAACGCACACCTGTTGACCCTAAAAAAGTCGTCACCTTATCCGGTGCGACAGGCAACAACCTGAAGAATGTGGATTTAACGATCCCTGTCGGCTTATTCACCTGTATTACTGGTGTATCAGGTTCGGGGAAATCCACCCTTATCAATGACACCTTCTTTAAGATTGCTCATACGCAACTTAACGGAGCGACGACCGCAGAGCCGTCGCCTTACAAGAAGATCGAAGGCTTGGAGCACTTTGATAAAGTTATCGATATCGACCAAAGCCCAATAGGCCGAACGCCACGCTCTAACCCGGCGACGTATACTGGCATATTCACTCCGATTCGTGAGCTTTTTGCGGGGACTCAAGAATCTCGTTCTCGTGGCTATAAACCAGGTCGCTTTAGTTTTAACGTCCGAGGCGGGCGTTGTGAAGCGTGCCAAGGGGATGGGGTCATTAAAGTTGAAATGCACTTCCTACCCGATGTTTATGTTCCTTGTGATGTTTGTAAAGGTAAGCGCTATAACCGTGAAACACTCGAGATCCGCTACAAAGGCAAGACGATAGACGAAGTACTACAAATGACCGTCGAAGATGCTCGCGCTTACTTTGATCCTGTGCCTGTTATCGCACGAAAGTTGCAAACACTGATGGATGTTGGGTTGTCTTACATTCGCCTAGGCCAAGCGGCGACAACGCTGTCAGGCGGTGAAGCACAACGCGTCAAACTCGCTCGTGAGCTTTCTAAACGCGATACTGGCAAAACACTCTATATCTTGGATGAACCAACAACAGGTCTTCACTTCCATGATATTGAATTACTACTTTCTGTTCTGCACCGCCTACGTGATCATGGCAACAGCGTGGTGGTGATTGAGCATAACTTAGATGTTGTCAAAACAGCAGACTGGGTGATTGATTTAGGGCCAGAGGGCGGTCAAGGTGGCGGTGAAATTATTGCCGAGGGCACGCCAGAAGCGGTGGCACAAGTCGACGGGTCACATACGGCAAGATTCTTAAAGCCAATGCTGACCGCAAAGGCAAAACAGTAAGCTTATTCCACGCGCTTAACCATCAGACTTGCGATCAACTTTGCTTCTAAGAAATCTCATGACTTCTTGGAAGCAAAGTTGCGGGTTTAAAGCTAGGTTAGTTATTAAAAACTGTGCTAAAAAGGTAAATTAGTCCCCATTACCTTGGGTGCCGACTCAATGAGGCACTCATTTTCCCTTAGATATAGTGAAACAACATCAACGATGGCAACCACATTAATTAATGGCACTGAGTTAGGCGCAAGCCGCACACATCCACCGTTAAACCGAAAGTTCCTTACAGTGATGGCTCTACTCTATCTCGTCGCCATGCATTTTTTCTGGCCTAACCCAGGCGGAGTCGGCCTGGCGCTGTCGTTTAACAATACGACATGGATAGCATTTAGTCTGGCGTTTGCCATTGGTTTATACCAAATGGGCAGCAACCAGTACTTACGATTTAGCAAACTTACCGTTGGCTTGTTAGCGTCGTGCGTGTTTTTAACCCTACCGCTGATTTATAGCCAACCAGATTTTACCAATGTGCTACCACGCTTCATTACTCTGTGGGGTGGCTTTTTATTTTTTGTATTACTTCAACAATTCCAATTCACTAATAAACAGAAGCAGCGTCTGCTTTGGTTAGTGGTTCTCGCCTGCCTTATTGAAGCACTCGTTGGCTACATCCAACTTTTTTGCTTACCAAGTGACAATATTTTCGGCTACGACACCGAGCTGAATCGCCCTTATGGCATCTTTCAGCAACCCAATGTCATGGCCAGTTTCCTTGCCACTGGATTGGTCATATCAGGGTATCTATTAGCTCGTCAAAAACACAAGTACCATCGCCGTATTAGTGACGTTTCATTATTGTACGTCACACCGATTATTCTGATTCCCTTAATCATTTCGTTAGCGTCTAGAACGGGCTGGTTAGGCGCTAGTATTGGCGCTCTTTTCTTAGTCCCTTATTTATATCGCCATTCGACTCGTAAACGTTTTCGGGGTTGGACTCTCGCGAATTTAACCGGTGTCGCACTAGGTCTGTTGTTACTATTTTCTGGTCATGGCAATCAAGCGCTTGTAGAAGACAAAGCTCAACTGCACGACATCCGTCCTACGCTATTTAGTCAATCCATTGATATGTTGATTGAAAAACCGTTTACAGGGTATGGGCTAGGTAAGTTTGAGTCACAATACATGCTATATACCGCGCGCCAGCACCAACTTAATGACCGGTTTGAGCCCGGTCTCCCTGCGCTCGATCACCCACATAATGAGCTGCTTTACTGGGGAGTTGAGGGGGGCGTCGTCACGATTCTGGGCATTTTATTGGCGGCGGGGTTTGTCTTGAGCCGCATCTATACCTCTAAGCCGGGTACCCGACTGGCTATCTTCGCTCTGTTTATTCCTCTGGTGCTGCACACTCAGCTTGAATACCCTTTCTATCACTCTTTGATTCACTGGATAACGTTTATCGTGCTTATCTACTGGGTGGATCAACGAGGTTCACAACTCAAACAAACGTCATTCTCTCGCATCACAAAAACCTTGCTGCGTGTTATGTCGCTTGTTATTCCGATTGTAACAACACTTTATATGGGAGCGGCCCTGCATACGAACTATGTGCTGACCAAGTTTGAACAAACCACACCCGTTGACCCTGATATTCTTCAGCAAGTGAGTAACCCTGTCGTGTGGAAGGACCGATATGATTGGGACGTGTACAGCACCTACCTAAAAATAGGCTTAAGTAGCCAGCAACCGCAACACATTCAGCCGTATATTGATTGGTCTGTCGACATCATAAAACGTAAGCCACGACCGGCGTTTTATCAAAATTTGATTTTAGCGTATTACGCCATTGGGGATAGCAGTCGAGCCATACAGGTGCTGACTGAAGCTGAGTATTTATTTCCAAATGAGACCTTTTCGACCGAGTATTCGCTAGACAACAGCCTTGCGGTCTCTTCTGGTGCATTAGAAGCCTCAGGCGCTCAATAACATGCCATTCGTTGCCACATGAATGAGCGACTTATTACGTTAGCAACTTACTACGGTAGCTATTTCTACGGTAATAAGTCGCTATTTCGGCCTAGCAATAACGGCTTCAAATCAACTACCGTTTGCGCTTAAACGAGTCATCGCTTATTGCTAACGACTTTACTGACAAAAGGCCGCGCTCTCACTGCGGCCTTTCCCTGACAGGGTGCTGGACAATAAGCGTCTATCCGATAGATTTTTCGCTGATATCGCCCAATTAATATGGCCTTAACTGAACTAGTCCCTAGCCTCCCCACTCATACAACGCAGGAATATCAATCAGTTCATTATCAAAACGAATCGTCACCAACTGCGGCGTGATCTCGACAATCTGGATATTATTAAGCCGATCGCCTTCTTTTAATTCATGACCATTAATCTTAATCCAACGACGCTGAGAATCTGAAGAATACATATGGGTTTGCAAATTCAATGGCGGTAAACGGCCTTGATACTTACTGGTGTTTTCTTCTAGTGAGATGTGACTCGATGACGCTGCGCTCTGTTGATCAATTTTATTCATCGCTGACGCCACTTTACGAGCGATATCAGGATCAAGTCCACTTAAATCTAAGTTATCCAGCGTGAATGGCTCATCTGATGAGGTTTGCTCCAGCAACGGATCATCAGCATGATTTTTCTCTTCGCTCTGCACCTCAGTCACGTAAGGCTCTGAACGCTTTTTACCGGAGTAAATAGGGGGGAAATCCTTTTCTGGTAACACTTTCAACACGCCAAAATCGGGGTATTCCAATACAATATAGTCTGCCGATAGCAGCGCTTCACCATGCGCTTGCGAGGCTGGTTCAATAGCAGGCGATTTTGCAGTGCCCCCACTTTCAGAAGCCATCGCGGTCGGCACTACCATTGCTACCATCAAAGACGCTGAAACGGCAGCCTTAGTGAAATTCATAAGCATACTAGCTTTCCTCCCCTGCAATCTTTCCACTTAATGAAGGGGCATCAACCTGAGTCAATAATTCCAGTTTCTGTAAGGTATTACGTCCAGCGATCCCATCAACATCCATCTTCTGCCAACGTTGAAACACTTCCACCTTACGCTGTAATTGCTGGTCAAACACATCACTCCCAGAAGGGCGACTGCCGAGCACCTGAGAAAGCTTTTCATCCAATAGTCGCACCGCTTCCCCTTGCTGATTTAATCGTAGCGTGCTGGTTAGCGCTCGTTGCCAAATAAAGTAAAACTCCCCTGTCCATAAACTCTCAAGGGTGGCAACAGGGATTTGAAAACGCTCAGATCCATTGAGTAGCTCCGCATGGGTCTGGGAGAGTTTATACAGCACAACAAAGCTCTCCTTGCCATCAAGATACATCGGCATCACGACGGGTAGGTTTGTCGACACTACCTGTTGCAATGTTCCCAAACGCTTTTGGCACATAAACAAACTGTTACTTTCGCTCTCGCACATACCGTCAAGCACGCTCGCTTGATAGCCCCAGACGTTATAAAGCTCTTGTATCGCTGCGACCTTATCCTGCCTCAAAAACACCGACTGAAGCAGCGCTTCTGAATACGGTTGTGGCTCTGCAACAGGGGCTGATACTCTCGGCTCTTGCACCGCAGAACTCTCTAGCTGTGCGTGACTATTATCATTTTCAAGGCTTGTGGATGATTGACTCGCCTGCAGCGCCGTCATCACATCCGCTCCCTTAAAGTACATCAACGATGCAAGCGCAACTCCGATCGTCGCTAGGGCGACGTAACTGGCGATAGGCCGCCATCGGAATGCGATCTTTTCTGAGGCGTGCTCACTGGCAGCATTTGCAAAACCTGGTGCTTGAAAAGACAAAATATCTTCACTGGCTTTTTGTGCCAACGATTTTGAAACCTCCTTTTGACCAGAATGATAAGCGTACTGCAATGACTTATCACCGATAAGGTTAATCAGTCTTGGGATCCCCTGGCTGGCACGGTTAATCACCGATGCTGCACCTTTTGAAAATAGACTCGTTTCTCCACCAGCCATCGACAAGCGAAACTCAATATATTGACGAGTTTCCCCTTCAGTCAGCGGTAGCAAATGATACCGCCCGGTAATGCGCTGAGCGAGTTGGCGTAATTGCGTGGTACGCAGTTTATCTTGCAGCTCTGGCTGCCCGATAAGTAGTACCTTTAGCAACTTACGGTCATCCGTCTCTAGATTGGTTAAAAGCCTTAACTGCTCAAGAACGTCTGCAGATAAGTGCTGAGCTTCATCAATGACGACTAAGGTGTTAATCCCTTGCTCTTCGTTTTGTTGCAGGTAACGATAAATAGCCTGACTCAGCTGTTTTAAAGAAGCACTCTCTGGATAAACAATCGCAAACTCATCACAGATCGCTTCTAGTAAATCTTGGCTCGAAAAAGTGGGGTTGAGGATAAGACCTGACGCCGTTTTGTCGTCAAGCGCTGCCAGCATGGCTTTAGCAACGGTGGTTTTTCCAGTTCCAACTTCCCCCGTCAACATAGCAAACCCTCCACCTTGGCCTAATCCGGCCTGGAGGTGTTGCATGGCTTCACGGTGTCGTTGACTGAGAAACAGATAACGAGAGCTAGGCACAATCGAAAACGGTACCTCATGAAAACCAAAAAAATCCTTATACATTCTCTCGTCCTTACATTATGACAAAAAGCAAAGTACCATTGAGCTTAATGAATGCCAACGGCAAAGTATGAAAAAGGGGAGCCAATTTGCAAGTCTATCTTGTCGGTGGTGCAGTGCGCGATCAATTACTCAAGCTTGACGTTTATGACAAAGATTGGGTTGTGGTCGGCGCTACGCCAGAACAAATGCTTAATGCGGGTTTTCAAGCGGTTGGTAAAGACTTTCCTGTCTTCCTACATCCAAAGAACAAACAAGAGCATGCTCTTGCTCGTACAGAGCGAAAATCCGGGCATGGCTACACGGGTTTTGAATGCTTTTCTTCCCCCGATGTGACACTAGAGGAAGACCTGCAACGTCGTGATCTCACCATTAATGCCATGGCACAAAACCAACAGGGCGATATCATCGATCCTTACCAAGGGCGCCTAGACCTTGAACAGCGTGTATTGCGCCATGTTTCACCGGCATTTGTCGAAGATCCATTACGAGTATTACGCGTCGCTCGCTTTGCGGCGAAGTTAGCACACTTAGGTTTTACCGTCGCGCCAGAAACCTTGTCTTTGATGCAACGCATTGTTGATGATGGTGAACTCGCACACCTAACGCCAGAGCGTGTTTGGCAAGAGTGGCACAAGTCACTATCCACACCGCACCCAGAGGTATTCCTTGACGTACTGCGACAGTGTGGCGCACTCAAAGTTGTATTACCAGAAATTGATGCTCTATTTGGAGTTCCACAACCAGAAAAATGGCATCCCGAAATAGATACTGGAATCCACACGTTATTAGTGGCTCAGCAAGCCAGTAAATTGAGCGCGGAAACGACCATTCGTTTTGCAGCGCAAGTTCACGATTTAGGTAAGGGTGTCACACCTCGCGACGAATGGCCAAGCCATAAACTGCACTGCCACACTGGACAAAAGCTGATTAAACAGCTGTGCCAACGCGTTCGAGTGCCAAATGAATACCGAGATCTTGCCCTCGCCGTGTGTGCTCAGCATTCTAATATCCACCGTGCGCACGAGCTTAAACCCGCGACTTTTGTGAAAATATTTTCGCAACTGGATGTATGGAGAAAACCGGCAAAACTTGCGCAAGTATTATTGTGTTGTGAGGCTGACCATAGAGGGAGAAAAGGTCTTGAAAACCAGCCTTACCCACAAGCAGAAAGAGTAAAGCAAGCCTATCACGCCGCCATTAACGTTAATGTACAAACAATCATTGCTGATGGTTTTAAAGGCCAAGCGATTAAAGAAGAGCTAGAGAAGCGTAAAACAAGCGCCATTGCTGAAGCGCTAAGAAGCTAAGAATAAACGTCATCGATACCGACCGAGTCGTCGATCTTGAGTCGCCATGAACGCTGGCAACCTAATGACTAGGTGCCAGCAATATCATGTCTGATTAACTCATCAGCAAAAATGCAAACAGTCCCACACCTAACAACAATCGATAGATGACAAACGGCATCATTCCCATACGGGAGATAAGCTTCAAGAAATAGTGAATGCAGATGTAAGCACTGATAAACGAGACCACGATACCTGTTAACAAATAACCCGCATGTATTGGCTCAGAGCCTGTCACCAATTTCAAACCTAAGTAAGCGCCTGCTAAGGTAATAATAGGGATCGACATCAAAAAGGAGAATCGTGCCGCCGCTTCACGTGTAAAACCTAAATATAATGCGGCTGTGATCGTCGCACCTGAGCGTGATGTGCCTGGAATGATTGCCATTGCTTGTGCGAGACCAATAAACAACGCTTTTTTCCAGCCAGCTTGGTACTCATCCGCATTTTGTTTGGCATGCTTGTCTACCCACCATAGCAACAAACCAAATATAATCGTGGTGGTGGCAATCACGTAGGCACTACGTAGATACAATTCGATGAGATCTTTCATCAGTAAGCCAAAGATACAAGCTGGGATCGTCGCTAAGACAATCATCCATGCCAACTTTGATTCCTTACTGCGCTCGCCCTTAAAGATCGAAGCAAACAACGCCCGAAATAAAGTCACCACTTCTTTTCTAAAATAGATAACCACGGCGGCTAACGTACCCACATGCACCGCAACATCAAAGGCGAGCCCTTGATCTTCCCAACCAAGAATGGCCGATGGCAAAATTAAATGCGCGGAACTGGATATGGGTAAGAATTCGGTCAACCCTTGAATGAGGGCCAAAATAAAGGCTTCAAAATAACTCATTAATATTTACTACCAACTAAAATTGAAAATCGATTTTTCTAAGTGCTACCGGATCTGACATTGTCTCTAAGATCTGACCGACTGTGCGATCATCATTCGGGATCACCAAGTTCGGTGCTAGATCATACAGAGGCTGTGTGACAAATGAATATTTAAAAATATCTTCACGCGGTACAAATGGTTTTTTTTGTGAGATTTCATTTCCAAACAGTAAGATATCAAGATCAATCGTACGATCTTGAAACTTAGCGGCATCCACATCACGTCCCCACTTCACTTCGATCTCTCTTAGTGCCGCACTGAGTTCTGTCAACGTTAATGTTGTGTCTAGGCGAACCACCATATTGAAGAAATCGTTACCAGAAAAACCAAAGGATTCGCAGGCGTATACTGGCGAGTATTGCAAATTCTTGGTGATCAGCGACAACTCATGGCACGCGGCGCGAATGTGCTTCTCACGTTGCACATTCGAACCAATACCAATAAAGGCGGTGATCATGCCTCGCCTCGTTCAATCACCACGCCTACGCCTTTGGCCTGTGCGACCGCACCAGGCTTAGTTAAACGAATCTTAACCCAAGGCACAGAGAATTGCGTTTGAATAAGAGTAGCCACTTCTTCAGCCACACGCTCAACCAATAAAAAACGCCCCGTTTCAATGTGCTCAAGGACTGCAGTGCAGACTTGCGAGTAATCAAGCGCATCTTCAACATTATCACTTTTCCCGGCTGGCGCATTATCGTGTGCCATTTCAATATCTAGAACCAACTTCTGTTTGATTTCTTGCTCCCAGTCATACACTCCGATAGTGGTAATGACTTCAAGTTGCTCGATAAATACTTTGTCCAATGCCATGATTTGTCCTTTATTAGAGGTCGGATACCCATTTGCTGGGAAAAAACGTACTATTGCCGATATGATATCAGTCCCCATTGATAATTTCTTGAGAAAAGGTATGCAATGACACCGTTAGCGCTCGCTATGATCATCATCGCTTATTTGCTCGGCTCAGTGTCGAGTGCAGTGCTGATCTGCCGTCTACTACGCCTACCTGACCCTAGAACTGTCGGCTCGCAAAACCCTGGTGCCACTAATGTATTAAGGCTGGGAGGTAAAGGGGCAGCCGTAGCGGTCTTGCTCTGCGACATGCTCAAAGGCACTATCCCTGTCTGGAGTGGCTACTACTTTGATATTGACCCCGTCATTCTCGGTGTCATTGCGATTGCCGCCTGCTTGGGACATATGTACCCACTATTTTTCCATTTCAAAGGGGGGAAAGGTGTTGCAACAGCATTAGGCGCAATTGCACCAATTGGCTGGGATTTAACCGGACTCATTACTGGCACTTGGCTATTAGTGGCATTGATCTTTCGCTATTCCTCACTCGCCGCGATTACAACGGTCATGCTTGCCCCGGTTTATACTTGGATGGTCAGACCGGTGTTTACTTTTCCAGTAGCAATGCTGAGCTGCTTAATCATTTTACGCCACCATCAAAATATTCGACGCCTGTTTGATGGGACCGAGCCAAAAGTAGGACAAAAAAAGGCACCGTAAACGGTGCCTAGTCATGCATATCTTACTGAATTACGCGTGCTGAGCTAAAAACTCAACAAGTTTATTGGTCACCAATTCTGGTTGCTCTAGGTTACTAATATGTCCTGCCGCTGGGATCACCATCAGTTCACTGCCTGAAACCAAATCCTGCATCAAATAAGACTCTAGTACCGGCCTTGGCTTATCTTCTGCCCCTACCGCGATAAGGGTAGGCAGAGCAAACTTTTCAATCTCATCACATAGATCGCGTCGTCCAAAGACCATCCGCCCGATACGAGCGATCTCAACAGCCTGCTCGCCTTGCACCTTCGACAATTGAGTCGCGAACTCATCAACCAATTTAGGTGTTGTATTTTTAGCATCTTGCGCAAAAAACATGGGTACAACCGCTTCTAATATTGGCTCTGGCACCGCTCTAACTTGCGTAATGGTATCGAGCATCGCAAAGTATTTGGTATGCATAACTTCAGGTTCTAACCCAACAAACGTATCCATCATGACCAAACTTTTTACACGAGATGGTGCAAGAGCTGTCAGCTCTGCGCCCCACATACCGCCGACGGACAAACCGACAATAGAGAAGGATTCTACCTCTAACTCATCCATTAGAGCCAAAATATGTTCGGCATAGTTTGTTAGATTACGCATAGAGGCGGGCGCTGACTCTGATTCTCCATGAGACCATAAATCAGGCACAATACAGCGATAATGTTGACTCAGCACTTCAATTTGAGGGGCCCACATTTTGCTATCCCATAAATAACTATGCCCGAAAATGACAACCGGTCCGGAGCCTATATCTTGATAAGCCATCGTATGGCCATCAATAGAAAACTGCTTCATGTTTCTTTATTCCCTATGTTTGTCGCTAATGTCGTTTTCACTAATGTAACACGTTTGCTTCGTCACAGACTTTAGGGTTTTTGTTTAAAACTGTCATAAAAAAGGCCACTTCCGTGACCTTATTCTCTTCACATTGCGCAGTAGAATGCCAGTAACATTCGTCTTCGCTGTCGCTATTTGCTTATCACTTGATCGGCGTTAACTGATCAATTGGCCAGCGCGGCGTAGCATCAACTGCCATGTCAGCCACATCACCATTTTTTAAACGCTGCATACCCGCATAGGCAATCATCGCACCATTATCGGTACAAAACTCAGTACGTGGATAATAGACTTCACCACCGACTTTTTTTGCTAACGCTTCAAGCTCTTGGCGCAAAAAGGTATTCGCACTCACGCCGCCAGCAATAACGATACGCTTCATACCCGTTTGCTTAAGCGCGCGCTTACATTTTATCGCTAATGTATCGCACACCGCCTCTTGGAACGCGTAAGCAATATCAGCACGAGTCTGTTCATCATCATCATTCGCTCTAATCGTATTCGCCGCGAACGTTTTAAGGCCGGAAAAGCTCATATCCAAACCTGGTCTGTCTGTCATCGGTCGCGGGAACTTAAAGCGCCCTTTTGTCCCTTTGTCCGCGAGCTTAGACAATAAAGGGCCGCCTGGATAATCCAAGCCCATCAGCTTCGCGGTTTTATCAAACGCTTCACCTGCGGCATCATCAATCGATTCACCCAAGATCTTGTAATCACCGATGCCGTTCACTTCAACGATCATGGTATGGCCGCCAGACACAAGCAAAGCAATAAAAGGAAATGGTGGCGGGTTATCTTCTAGCATGGGTGCCAGTAAGTGTCCTTCCATATGATGCACAGGCACCGCTGGCACGCCCCAAGCGTAAGCCATACTGCGACCAATTGTCGTACCAACCAACAACGCACCGACTAACCCAGGACCGGAAGTATAAGCAACACCATCAAGATCCTTTGGCGTTAAATTGGCTTCTGCCAACGCCGCCTTGATCAATGGGATCGTTTTTTTAACGTGATCACGAGAAGCCAACTCAGGTACAACACCTCCGTAATCGGCGTGCAATTTCACTTGGCTATAAAGTTGATGTGACAGTAAACCTTTTTCGTCATCATAGATGGCAATACCAGTTTCATCACAAGAGGTTTCAATACCTAGAATGCGCATAATGTTCTCGACTTATTTCGAAATTGGCGCAATATTACCTCGTCATCGCGTCTCAAACAAATTTTGTACAAGACATAGGCGGAAAAGTGCTTTACAAAGCCTATCTGATCGGATTAAAATTCCGCACCATTTTTGATTTAGCTGGTTTACCGCTTAGAACTAAGGGAATCCTTAGCCCTAACAACAAAAGCACCAGCATTAATGAACAGTTAAACCCTGAGGTGAAAGGCATATGCCAGTAGTTAAAGTACGTGAAAACGAACCGTTCGACGTTGCACTACGTCGTTTCAAGCGCTCTTGCGAAAAAGCAGGTATCCTTTCTGAAGTGCGTCGTCGTGAGCACTATGAAAAACCTACTACAGTACGTAAACGCGCTAAAGCAGCTGCTCAAAAGCGTCACGCTAAGAAGCTAGCTCGCGAAAACGCACGTCGCGTTCGCCTGTACTAATAACTAGGTCCCAGTAGGAATTTAGTTATGGCTCTTATTGAACAACTCAAAGAAGAGCAAAAAATTGCGATGAAAGCCAAGGACAAAGCTCGCCTTGGCACTATTCGTTTAGCCTTGTCAGCTATTAAGCAACGTGAAGTCGACGAACGGATTACTCTGAACGACGACGACATCCTTGCTATCCTGACAAAAATGGTTAAACAACGTCGTGATTCTGTCTCTCAGTTTGAAGCTGCGAATCGTCAAGATCTAGCGGATGCAGAGAAAGCCGAAATTACCGTTCTTGAGGACTTTATGCCTCAACCACTGACGGAAGATGAAGTAACAGCACTCATTGTTAGTGCTATTGCCGAATCTGGTGCAGCTGGCATGCAAGACATGGGCAAAGTAATGGGCGTGCTGAAGCCGCAAATTCAAGGCCGAGCAGACATGGGGAAAGTAAGTGGTTTAGTTCGCGCTAAACTGGCTTAGTCACCCAACCAAATTGCAGCAAGCCGTGCTATCCTCTGGAGTGCACGGCTTGTTTGTATCTCAACCCTAATAAAGGGTGATGTCTTTCTTGTAAACGTTTCTTGTAAAAGGTTTTATGTCCGGAATTATTCCTCGCCACTTTATTGACGATCTATTAGCTCGACTGGATATTGTCGATATTGTTGATGCGCGCGTAAAACTAAAGAAACAAGGTAAGAACTACGGCGCATGCTGTCCCTTCCATAATGAAAAAACCCCCTCTTTCAGCGTTAGCCAAGAGAAACAGTTCTACCACTGCTTTGGCTGTGGTGTACACGGCAATGCCATTGATTTTCTTATGGAATATGATCGTCTTGAGTTTGTTGAAGCCATTGAAGATCTTGCTTCATCCATCGGACTCGAAGTGCCAAGAGAGCAAAGAAACGGTAACAGCGCTTTCAGCAAAGGGCCCACTGCAAACAGCGAACAAAAACGATCCTTATATGATCTTATGACGGCTATTGGCCAGTACTACAAAGATCAATTGAAAGTCTCTGCAAACAAAATTGCTATCGACTACCTAAAAGGACGTGGGCTTTCTGGTGAAATCGTTCAAAAGTTTGGTATCGGTTATGTCCCAGATGAATGGGACAACATACGTAAAAACTTTGGGCAACAAAAGGCAGCTCAAGACATGCTCGTGTCTGGTGGCATGCTGATCGAAAACGACAAAGGCAACCGCTATGATCGCTTCCGTGGTCGTATTATGTTTCCTATCAGGGACAAACGTGGACGTGTTATCGGTTTTGGTGGCCGTGTACTTGGCAACGAGACACCGAAATACCTCAACTCCCCTGAAACGCCAATTTTCCATAAAGGTAAAGAGCTTTACGGCCTATACGAAGTGCTGCAAGCGTACCGAGAGCCACCACAAATTCTTGTTGTTGAAGGCTATATGGACGTGGTCGCCCTTGCGCAATACGATGTAGATTACTCCGTAGCCTCACTTGGTACGTCCACCACGGGTGATCACCTACAAGTTTTATTTCGCCAAACCAATACCGTTGTGTGTTGTTACGATGGTGACCGAGCTGGTCGCGATGCCGCTTGGCGTGCCCTTGAAAATGCTTTACCTCACCTAAAGTCAGGTAATACATTAAAATTCCTGTTTTTGCCAGATGGTGAAGATCCGGATAGCTACGTTCGTAAATACGGTAAAGCGGCGCTTGAAGAACAAATTGCGAATGCGACGCCCCTGTCCTCTTACTTATTCGATAACCTCATTGAATTAAATAAGCTCAATCTGGGTTCCAATGAAGGCAAGTCGGCGTTAAGAGCACTCTCGAGTGAACTGATTAATAAGATCCCTGATATCTACTTCCAAGAGCTATTGGAAAAACGTTTAGATGAACGTACGGGCTTTGATAATCAGTTAAGGCGAGCAAGAAAAGCGTCCATAGAAACGCGACCACAACCGCAGAAAGCGATAAAACGCACCCCTATGCGTGATGTTATCGCTCTACTTTTGCAAAATCCGAGCTATGCTGAAATGGTACCGGATCTATCCACAGTGAGAGATTTATCACTTCCTGGATTAAATTTATTGGGCGAAGTGGTTGATAAATGTCAAACACACCCCCATATGACTACAGGTCAACTGCTTGAGCATTGGCGTAATACAAAAAATGAGGCGCTTCTGTCTCGTCTCGCGAGTTGGGATCTCCAGGTCGACGATGACAACCAAGAAGATGTATTTATTGACTCATTGGACAGAATACTCGCCCAATGCGTAGAACAACAAATCGAAAACCTGCAGGCTAAAGAAAGAAGCGTCGGCTTATCAGTCGATGAAAAACGGGAGCTGCTAGCCTTGATGCTAGATTTAAAAGCGTAACCCTATTTATTTAGTCAGCAACAAATAAATTTGTTACTATTAATGGTTTGCATTTCGCATACTAAACCCTTCACTAGATCTAAGTTGGATATCGTCTATGGAGCAAAATCCGCAGTCACAGCTAAAACTGCTTGTCATCAAGGGCAAGGAACAAGGCTATCTGACCTACGCAGAAGTAAATGACCACCTACCTGAAGAGATTGTCGATTCTGAGCAGGTAGAAGATATTATTCAGATGATTAATGACATGGGTATCAAGGTAGTAGAAACTGCCCCAGATGCCGATGACCTTGCTCTGAGTGATGAACAGTCTATCACCGATGAAGACGCAGCCGAAGCGGCTGCAGCTGCACTTTCAAGCGTAGAAAGTGAAATTGGCCGCACGACTGACCCAGTCCGTATGTACATGCGTGAAATGGGTACCGTTGAGCTATTGACTCGCGAAGGCGAAATCGATATTGCTAAGCGTATCGAAGACGGTATCAACCAAGTACAAGCCTCTGTTGCTGAGTACCCTGGTACGATTCCTTACATTCTTGAGCAGTTTGATAAAGTTCAAGCAGAAGAGCTACGTCTTACTGACGTAATCTCTGGCTTCGTTGATCCAGATGACGATGGCACCACCGCTCCTACGGCGACTCATATCGGTTCAGAACTAGCAGAATCTGATCTTGAAGATGAAGACAAAGAAGGTGATGAAGACTCTGACGAAGACGATGAAGAAGAAGATGTAGGTATTGACCCAGAGCTTGCTCTAGAGAAGTTCACAGCGCTGCGCAATACTTATCAAGACCTTCAACTTGTCATCAATGAGCATGGTTACGATAGCCCACAAGTGGCTAAGTCGCACGGCTTGGTACAAGAAGTCTTTAGAGAGTTCCGTCTAACGCCAAAACAGTTTGATCACCTAGTGAACGAACTGCGCACGTCAATGGATCGTGTACGTACTCAAGAACGTTTGATCATGCGTCAAGCGGTTGAATACGGCAAAATGCCTAAGAAATCTTTCATTACGCTATTCACAGGTAATGAATCGAACGAAGCATGGTTAGATGAAGTTCTCGCTTCTGATAAGCCATACGCAGAAAAGATCAGACGTTACGAAAATGACATTCGTCGTTCTATCCAAAAGCTGGATATCATCGAAGAAGAAACGTCACTTTCAGTACAAAACATCAAAGACATCAGCCGTCGCATGTCTATCGGTGAAGCGAAAGCTCGTCGTGCGAAAAAGGAGATGGTTGAAGCGAACTTACGTCTAGTAATTTCGATTGCTAAGAAGTACACCAACCGTGGTCTTCAATTCTTGGACCTTATCCAAGAAGGTAACATCGGTTTGATGAAAGCCGTTGATAAATTTGAATACCGTCGTGGTTACAAGTTCTCGACATACGCAACGTGGTGGATTCGTCAAGCAATCACTCGTTCAATCGCCGACCAAGCACGTACGATCCGTATTCCAGTTCACATGATCGAAACGATCAACAAACTGAATCGTATCTCTCGTCAAATGCTTCAAGAAATGGGCCGTGAGCCTCTTCCTGAAGAGTTAGCTGAACGCATGCAAATGCCTGAAGATAAAATCCGCAAGGTACTTAAAATTGCTAAAGAGCCAATCTCAATGGAGACACCAATTGGTGACGACGAAGATTCGCATCTAGGCGACTTTATCGAGGATACCACACTAGAACTGCCTCTAGACTCTGCAACAATGACGAGCCTACGAGTCGCAACAAAAGATGTTCTAGCTGGTCTAACGCCTCGTGAAGCAAAAGTACTGCGTATGCGTTTTGGTATCGATATGAACACTGACCACACTCTTGAAGAAGTGGGCAAACAGTTCGATGTAACGCGTGAGCGTATTCGTCAGATCGAAGCAAAAGCATTGCGTAAACTGCGCCACCCTAGCCGCTCAGAAACTCTGCGTAGCTTCCTAGACGAGTAAGTCAGGTAAAAATCAAACAAAAAAGGTGAGCACTAGCTCACCTTTTTTGTTTCTATCGGTTTAAGTGATTAAAAAGCAAGCGCAATTAGCCCTAGTTACGTCTAGACAGCTCACCTGCCATCCCCTATAATCATTGCCCTATAAGGCCCCTTAGCTCAGTGGTTAGAGCAGTCGACTCATAATCGATTGGTCCGCAGTTCAAGTCTGCGAGGGGCCACCAAATTTAAAGGCTTGAGAAGCGATTCGTTTCTCAAGCCTTTTTCATTTCTGCTATTTATAGCGTATTTATAGCACTTTCCGTTTATAGCGAACTGCATCAAAAATACTCCTTTCAAAGACTCACCATGTACCATGTATCGAGTAGTACAATAGAACCCATAAGAGGTTCACATATCAAACAAGTGACATAGTTAACAGATTGATATTGATTAATATACCTACAAGAAATGCGGAGTTATCATTCGTCGATTACTCTACGTATTTCAATAGGCTATTCTCATGAAGTTAAATCAGGTTCTTAACCACACTAACCAAGTCGAACGATCAAAGTTTGTAAACTGTATCGATAAACTATGCCAAGACAGTAAAGGTGATTCTGATTTAGCGAAACAACTTGAGAAAATCGATGGGCAGCTAAAAGCAGCATCAGGTAATGAAATAACGCAGTTATTCAGCCTAATTCAGACTCTTTTCCAAAAACACCTAAAAGAACAAATCGCCATAGGCGGACCTCAAGTCTCTTTGCTTATCAATATCCTTGTCAGAGATGGGAATTGCATTGCTACCATTCCTTGGATTGAAAACCTTTATGCTAAAGAATACACCGAGATCGATGAGCTAAGCCTAAACCTCATAAAAGAGATTGAGGAAAATGACTCAAGTGACTTTGAACGCTTGAATCGCCTCGATATCTACCGTGAATGTATGAAAACAGCATTCAACAACGATTTAAGGTCTAATCGCACCGCAAAAATATCAGAAGATGAACGAAGCATCTTAAATGTCTTAGCTGAACGCCTAGCGCTTTCTAGAGAGGAAATTCATGCGATTGAACACTCTGTCGACCCAATTCCAGAACTAGGTATTGAAAGTGCTTTAGAGTACCTCCGAGAAAATGGAGTCATCCTTATCAACCGCCGTCGTTCTGAAATTATGATTGCCGATGAAGTTATCGAGTCTCTTCATGACGTTCTTGGCAAAGAGCTGCATGATAAATATGTCCTTCGCATTCTAAGGTCACTTTCTGATGCTGACCTTTCTAATATCCTCAAAAATCATGGCTACAAAATTCGTGGTGTTGAGAGACAAGACAAAATAGCTACCATTGCGCACTCAGGCTTATCCATCAGAAGTATTTTAATGACCGATCTCCATGCTGAGGACGCTACTCAAAATCAGAGAAAAGAGCGCATCAAGCAACTCATTGAAGATATGGACCTCGATATTTCACGAATAGGGACAAGGCTACAAGACCGCATTGACGTTTTGATTGAACACCTAAGATCATCAGAAGAAGAGGAGTTCAATGTACTTAGCGTGAGTGGCTATAAAGAACTACTCGAAGCACTGTCTCAAAACGAATTAAACGTTGAAGATAGGATTCGAGCAGACTTCGAAATTGAGAACAAAGAGACGCTTGATCCTGAACGTCTTAAAGCACTCAGTATCACACCGATAGATATCCTTTATCTCTATAGCAATGATGAGATTAAGACCATCCGAAATGATATGAATTTACCTCGACGTGGCAACCCTAGAAGCCAAATTATCGAGAGTTTTGCTAGCGCCAATGATCGGCTCATTGAGAACTATCATCTTTTGGCCTGTCGTGACCTTCAAGGACTTCAATCCGCGGGCATCGATATCAAAGAAGCAGATATCGGTGTGAAATTTGAGGAGGCGACTCGTTCGATTCTAGAGCAACTAGGCATGACGGTTGATGAGGATTTGAGAAAAGACATCAATACAGCAAAAGACAAAGCTGACATCATTATTTCGTTAGAAAATGATGATGTTATCATTGGTGAAGCTAAGTCATTCAAGAATGGTCAGTTCACCAAATATTCTTCGACTTCTAGACAAGTTAAAGCTTATGTTAAGCGGTGTGAAGCCAACGGGCATCGTGTGGCTCAAGTACTAATTGTTGCTCCTGCATTTTCTGAGGATTTCGTTGATGCCGCTGATATGGATACTGATATCAATATTTCTTTGCTGGAAGCTGAAGGGCTACAGAGAATTTTAACTGCATTCAAACAGCGTAGGAATCCGAGTTTTTCGCCAAAGTTGTTAACTAAAGGCGGGTTACTTAAAGCTGATTTAATTGCGAAATCAATCTAAATTGTATTATTTTATCGAGGCCTAACTGTTATTGCTAGGTCTCACAAATCCCACATCAAACTAACATATTAAGCATTACAGGCTAACTAAGGTACAACAATGAGTTCAGGCGCTATTATCTCCCTTCTAATTTTCTTTTTACCATTATTACTACTCATAATTCAGAGAGTTAGTTGGAAAAAAAAGCAGAAAGTACTCGAAGAAAAACTCGATGAAGCTAATTATTTAGTCGAAAACGGATTTTCTAAGCTGGCTGAGCTTGAAGCTGAACGTGATACTCTCATTGCTAAGTATGGCCCAATACTAAATATCGAGCGCCATGCCGAAAAATTACGTGATGAAGTAGAAGAAGACGCTGCAGCTAAACGTGATACCTCTTTAAAAATTGTAGCTAAAGCTGACGCTGACGCTGAAAGCATTCGCCAAGAAGCTAAATCCCTTCGCTCAGAGGCTACACAACGATTAAGGGACGCTAAAGAAAAATCAGAAATAATAGAAAGCGCAGCTCGAGAGGAAGCTTCAAAAGTTATCAACTTTGCTGAACAGCAAGCCAAAGAAATAGCAGGTAATGCTTACGAAGCCAAAGCAAAAGCTGATTCATATGAGCAAGCAATACGCGCTATGCGTAACACTATTGATGGTTATAAAGATGACTACATAATCCCAAACCAGTCAGTTCTCGACGACTTAGCTAATGAATTCAGTCATAAAGAGGCAGGAGAGGAACTAAAATCGTCTCGAAAACGCGTTCGTGAAATGGTGAAGGGAAATCATGCAGGATCATGTGATTACGTCGAGGCTAGCCGAAAAATGTATGCTATCCATTTCGCCGTTGATGCGTTTAATGGCAAGGTCGACAGTGCATTATCTAAGGTTAAACATGACAATTTTGGTAAAATAAAGCAAGAGATCATCGATGCTTTTGCACTCGTAAATCACAATGGAGCACCGTTTAGAAATGCACGCATAAATCAAGAATTCTTAGATGCACGTCTAACCGAGTTAAAATGGGCGGTTGCCACATTTGAATTGCGGAAAATAGAGAGAGAAGAGCAAGCTGAAATTAAAGCTCAAATTCGTGAAGAAGAGCGTGCTATTCGTGAAATGGAGAAAGCACGAAAAGAAGCAGAAAAAGAAGAACGTTTACTACAGAAAGCACTTGAGAAAGCTCGCTCCGAGTTAGCCACTGCTACAGAAGAGCAAAAAGCTCAATATGAAGCTCAATTAGCAGAACTTGAAACCAAGCTCCATGAAGCAGAAGAGAAAGGTCAGCGCGCCCTTTCTATGGCCCAACAAACTCGCCGTGGTCATGTTTATGTCATCAGTAATATCGGCAGTTTTGGTGAAGAGGTTTATAAGATCGGTATGACTCGTAGGCTAGAGCCAATGGACAGAGTAAAGGAGCTTGGTGATGCATCCGTACCGTTCTCATTTGATGTCCATGCGATGATTTATAGTGATGACGCCCCAACTCTAGAAAAAGACCTACACCGCCGATTTAACTTACAATCTGTAAACAAAATCAACCCACGTAAAGAGTTCTTCCGGACTACTGTTGCCGAAGTAAGGCAAGCTGTTGAACAAAGTGGTTTATCTGATGTTCATTGGACAATGAAAGCTGAAGCAGCTGAATATCGCGAAAGCTTAGCTATTGAGCAAAAGCAAAAAATAGAAGTTGCATAAGTTAAATAGCAAGAGTAGACCTCGGCTCATTAAGGTCTACTCCGATCCACTTTAGGCTCATAGTTTTTACGGATGATTAAAAGTTTCGTAATCAATTACTCGCATCTAAATTTTGAAGCTGCCTCGCTTTATTTAATGCAGAAGCAATGATTCCTGCAGGAATTGATACTACTCCAAGTCCTACCATCAAAATTGCAAAAGTGAATATTCTACCGCCTACTGTTATTGGATAAACATCACCATAACCTACTGTAGTTAAAGTGATAACAGCCCACCACAAACTATCAAATATAGATGAAAAAGCTTCTGGCTGAGCTTTACTTTCAAAAAAATATATTCCTGCAGATGCCAAATATATCAGTGCTAAAGTGAGTGAAAAGAATAGTGTCAACTCTTCTTTAGCCAACTTAAATGCTACATGGAATCTATTTAATGCATCGCTATATTTCGCTAACTTCAGTACTCGAACAAGCCTAAACAAACGGAAAATTCTTATGCTTCGTAAATCCACACCTAAAGATAGATAGAATGGCAAGATAGCAAGCACATCAACAATGCCACTAAATGACCTTACAAATTTCCAACGTGCATCTGCAACCCAAAATCGAACAAGATACTCAACCGTAAATATGCTAATACAAATAATTTCTACATAATGTAAAGTATTCCGACTCTCATTACTCAAAGATGGCAGAGTCTCTAGGGAAAAAGAAGTTATAGACACACAAATGAGCAGCTGTATCAGTAAATCAAACAATTGACCTATTTTCGTATTTCTCGTCTCAACGATATCTTTGAGGATACGTTTAATTTTCATAATTATTTACTTTCACTATCCAGTTGTAGATGGATGGATCAATTAAGTACCCCTATCTTGGCTAAGACTAAGTAAATGACATTAAAATGTACATACTTTAAAACATGCATTTTTATCAAAATACAGTTATTCACAGAACTCCAAGTTAAAAAGCTCGCGCGAGCTTTGATTCAAAGCGCCACTGCAACGAGCGAGTCACAATCGCTTCCCCAATAGCAAACACCCCCTTGAGTACCGTCGTTAACTCCTCGTCACTGTACGCCGTCGTTTTCACCACCCCAGTATTAGTATCAACACTTAGCTCATAGTAAGGCTGCACTAACTGATCTTTTCGATGACAGAACACGCCTCCCATCAACTCTAAGAAGCTTTTCCAATCTCCACTGTCCGCAGCCTGAAAAATAGCTTTAACCTGCTCAGGAAGGTTCTGCGTACTTTTCAATCGACGAAGCTCACGCCACACCGTGATAGAACAACCGCCTAACTGTTGAAACTGACGAATACCCCAACATGATGCCCACGCATCTACCCTGGCTGCCGCATCTAATGGATCTTCACCGTAAATACCAGAATCTAAATCCGCGCCGTCGATATTCTTAGAAATATATTTGGCGATGTAACCCGTCGCACTGCCTTTAGCTGGGTCTATTTTTACTTCAGTAAAACGATGCTTACTCGCTCCTTTCTCATCACTGTCTTCTCTAAGCGCATAGTCCTTCATCACTTCAATTAACGTTTGATATTGATTCGCTTCAACAAACAAAAGCAAGTGCCAATGCGGTGTGCCATCGTGTTGAGGCTCGACGACTCGAAACCCATAAAAACGTACACCCAAACGATTCAGCTTTGAGCGAACCAGCACCCATTGCTTGTTTAGATACCTCTGTCCGTCCAGCGGTGTAAACCCGCCCCACTTTGGGTTTTCGTGTCCTGATGTCGCGTAAGCACGGTGATATTTTGATGGGCACGTTAAAGTCAGGAAAGCAGCTTCATGGTTCATACTTTTTGCTAGGTCTTCAAAACCTCTTGCTCGCATCATAAGYTCACCTTTACGGATTTTAGGATCGGCAACGCCCTTYTGACTGAGTTCGAGTAACGAAAAGCTTTGTCCTAGYTCATTTGTCGCAATCGTATTGGCAAGCCACTCCTGCTGATATTGCTTTTGCGCRATTCGAGCGTTGAGTGTTGGGTTAGAGCARTAAAGGCTTTTCTTTTTGTTTACTTGGTTCAGGTGRTGAAGCACAGCTTCAATATTCTGCCTSAGTGCTTTCCTTAATTTTCTCAACCACCAGTTCTTATCACCATATCGAGCAAGCTCACCTGTGAGGCTGAAACTGAGTGCGGGATTAACACCACGGGAACGCACCAAAGAACGAACGCTGTCAATCGCYAGCGARTCGTTCAAGTATTGTCGYCTAAGCGTTAAAGCAGACTGAGCATAGTGYTTAGATTGCTCTCTCAAGTCATCTTCTGACACRTTRAGCTTTAACTCTGCMARTGGGATAGAGAGCTTGCGACTAATGGCATCCACCGTCACTCTYAAATAACTATTTCGTGCAAATTTGCTGGAGTGGGAAAGATACKCWGTGAGTAGTATTCKTTGAATCGCTTCGGGAAAGCAACAAAGCCTTTGCTGAACAAAGGCTTTGTCATCTCTATCAACCGAAGTAAGGTTGATAACGTCTAGCATACYGCCAACCTCCCCTTCGAAGTAATTCGAAACTCATCCCACCGTAAACCAAACGTGTGATAAGACTTATATTGAATCAARCCGTGTTGAAGCAGCTTATCCAATGTTTTGAGGTGGAGTTTRATTGGCATTTTTCGGCGCTCACGTATGACACCATTTTGTGGACCATAGTCTGAGCAGCGATTAAATTTATTGCCGTCTTTCATCCACGCAAGCAGCGTAATTTGTTCAGGAGTAAGATTAACCATAGTAATCACCTCCTTGAACTAGGTTATCGAGCTTTCTGTGACTCTCTAACCAACGGTCTAAATCCTGCTTTAAATATCGAACCGCTCGACCAATCTTGATAAAAGGTGGCGCGACCGTTCGATTCTTTCGGTGTCCTTCCATCCTGCTTTGGCGTAAAAAAGAACGGCTCATACCGATGTACGTCGCTGTTTCTTGCTCTGTGTATGCTCGTTTATCAATGTTAACGTCTGACATATTGAAATCTCTTTGTGTTGATGGAGATTCAAATTTATCGACTCAAAACGGCATATGACGAAATCAACGACGCTCACGACGACGTTTTATTTTGCCCTTTTTAAAACTGCATTTACGTCCGC
>NZ_JAKJSS010000014.1:0-171302 GCF_050337205.1 Vibrio nomapromontoriensis | reverse complement strand
GTTGTGGGACTTCAAAGCCTTCTTTGTTGAACTCTTCAAGCATACCGGCACAGACGATCTTCGCGTAGTCTTCGATAGTGTTTGAGTTCATCATGTGTTCTTTGCTACGACACTCTGGCTCACGCTCACGTGGCCAACCGCCGCCTAGGTCACATTGGAAAGGTTGCACGCCACACTCGCGAGAGATCTCAATGATGTTGCGCGCGTATTCGCGGTAAAGCGCATCCCAACCTTCAGGCTGCTTAGAGAAGCGACCTAAGTGAGTATGGAAACCGTAGAATTCAAATACATCGATTTCTTTCACGCGGTTAACAATCTTCTTCGCTTCTTCTTTAAGAAGACCGAATTTGATCCACTTCATCGCGCCGATGAAGTTAGGGAACGGGTATGCATCTGGTTCGAAGTCGTTGAAGAAATCTTCTGGGATCACTTTTAGACGAACGGCGATACGAACTTTTTCAGCTGGCTTCACTTCGCGAGCGATGCGCTCAACGATTTCAATTTCTTCATAAGAATCTAGGTGAACCGCGTAGCCGTATTCAATTGCTTTACGGATAGCAAGCTCAGGCTTAACCGTACCGTTAAGTGCAATCGTTTTTGGATCGGCACCAGCGTAGTGAGTCGCTTCCACTTCACCAGGACCAAAACAGTCACCGCCTACGCCTTCTTCGTTACAAATAGCACGAACCGCGAAGTTAGTGTTTGATTTGATAGCAAACATAACGTTTACCGGCTTTGGCCAGTAGTTGCCGAAAGCGTTCTTAACACGACGTAGGTTGTTACGCAGTGTGTCTTCGCTTAGTACGAATAGCGGGCTACCGTATTGCTCGATAAGATCAGAGGCTTTGCAACCGCCGATGTATAAGTCGTCGCCTTGAGTGCTTAGCTCGTCAGTAGGAGTAAGAATATTTTCGAGGCGTTCAGCATAGTTTTGGTTCGCTTTATGCTCGTCCAACAGTTGTTGCTGAGTCTCTAAAATAGTGCTCAGTTGCTTTACAGATTCTTCTAAAAGCGCATGATTTTTCATATTCGTTCCTCACGAGATCGTTTCAGTTTGTGGCATGCTTTTGGTTAGCATTGCTCGATGAATACTAGTCTATCTGGCGGCTAAAAATTCAACATGTCACTCAGGGTCAATTAATCTTACGCTTAATGTTAACGTT
Organism: Vibrio nomapromontoriensis; assembly: GCF_050337205.1. Classification (NCBI taxonomy): domain Bacteria; kingdom Pseudomonadati; phylum Pseudomonadota; class Gammaproteobacteria; order Vibrionales; family Vibrionaceae; genus Vibrio; species Vibrio nomapromontoriensis. Next base: position 170,139 of record NZ_JAKJSS010000014.1, on the reverse strand, counting down.
ATGAATTGTCTGGTCTTTATTTATGAGAGGTGATGAAAAGATATTTTTGGTGACGATGAGCAAGGCCTACGTATGGGGGTTATTTACGTAACTTTCATTGCGTTAAAAATAGCCGTTCATAGGGGGGAGGGAAGGTAACTTGCTGATCTTTAGTCCAATCATGAATCGGGTGAGGAGTCGTCAAGTAACATGCTCGAGAAAATTAAGGTGCTTGGTCAATTAATCTGACGCCCAGTGACGGTGCTGAGCGGCAAACTTAGGTTAGATTGTAGTCAATTTAAGGCGGGTCTCTGAGTCTTATCACTTTCGAGTCACAGCACTTTTTGAGTTTTAGTACTTTTTGAGAATTAGAACTTTTGAGTCTTAGTACATAGAGTGTCGCCAAATAACTCGAAGAGAGAAGACGATGTCTGACTCTTCACAGTACCCAATTTTACGAGGTAATTATCATGTCTTTTGATATCAACAACGCTAAAGGTGTATTCGCGACAGTGGACGCTGCGATTGAAGCAACTCATAAAGCGCAACAAGAGTTTTATGTGAACGCCACTAAAGAAGATCGCGAAGCCATCATTGCTGCTATCCGTGGAGCAGTATTAGCGCGTGCAGAAGACTTCGCTAAAATGGTTCGTGAAGAGACAAAACTAGGCCGTGTTGAAGATAAAATTGCCAAGCACCAACTAACAGCAGCTAAGACGCCAGGCACTGAAATTCTAGATACAGAAGTATGGTCGGGCGATAACGGCATCTCTTTGGGTGAGCGCGCACCATACGGTGTGATTGGCGCAGTAACGCCAGTGACTAACCCAACAGAAACCATTGTTAACAATGCAATCTCTATGCTTGCGGGTGGCAACGCGGTGACCTTCAACGTTCACCCTTCTTCTAAAGTCGTGTCTGCTGTCATGATTGATATGCTAAACACCAGCATTGTTGAAGCGGGCGGCCCAGAAAACCTTATCACTATGGTGAAAGAGCCAACGCTAGAAACACTGAACGAAATCGCGAAATCACCGCTTATCAACATGCTTGTTGGTACGGGTGGTCCGGGTCTTGTTAAGGCGATTCTACAGTCTGGTAAGAAAGGTATTGGCGCTGGCGCAGGTAACCCACCTGTCATCGTTGATGCTTCTGCTAACCTAGACCTTGCTGCTGCTGGCGTATACGGCGGCGCATCTTTCGATAACAACTTGCTTTGTATCGGTGAAAAAGAAGTCTTTGTTGAAGAAGCGGTAGCCGATGCGTTCCTAGACAAGCTAGAAGAAGTCGGCGCTTACGTTCTATCAGCAGAAGAAGCAGAGAAGCTAACCGAGCAAATCCTAACGCTTGATGAATTTGAAGGTGCTAAGCCTTGTACTGCGCATGAAATCGCACGCGTGTGGCACCCGGTGAAGCAGCATGTTGGTCAAGACGCTGGCGACATCCTGAAGTCTATTGGTGTTGAATCTGATACTCGTCTTGCGGTTATGCTTGTTGAAAATGATCACCCACTTGTGCACGTTGAACAAATGATGCCAGTACTGCCAGTGGTTATCTGTAAAGATATCGATGAAGCGGTTGAGCGCGCTGTCGCTGCAGAGCGTGGTAACAAGCACTCTTCTTGCATCTACTCAGGTAACATTGACAACGTGACTAAGTTTGGTCGCGCGGTTAACACCACTATCTTCGCGCACAATGGCCCAACGCTTTCAGGTGTTGGCTACAACGCAGAAGGCACGTCAACGTTCACGATTGCAGGTCCTACGGGCGAAGGCATCACGAACGCACTGTCTTACACGCGTGCACGCCGATTTGCTATCGCTCAAGGCGGTCTGCGCATCGTTTAATCGACGCAGTTACTTTGTTAGAAAAGACGCCTTAGGGCGTCTTTTTTTGTACCTGAAATAACGCTTAACAGTAAGCATCGTATCGATATCTTTTAGCGCTAATATCGTTTGTCACCTGTGTCACCTGTCTCCGATATCGCTTGTCACGTCAGAGTCTGATTACTCATGATGCCAATGCAATGACATGCTGGCTTAAGACATCAATGTGAGGTGAATGTGATGCAAAACAAGCTTAAAAAAACGACGCAGACTGACATTTGGGTTGGATCAGAATGGGGTGTGCTTAAAGAAGTGATCATTGGTCGAGTAGACCAACTTGCATATCCGACAATCAGTAAAGCGTTGGCTGCTCGTATGGGGATATTCAATAAGCCAGGTCGCGATAAGATTCTGGCTAACGCAGGAAAGCCGTACGCTGAAGCCGACCCAATGCGCTTTAAGAAAATTCGAAAAGAAGTCGAAGACTGGGTTAATCTGCTTGAAGGTCGTGGTATTAAGGTGCATCGACCAAGGCTACTAACAGCAGAAGAATTACAATATAAAGAGCCCGGTGTTGGGTCGCTGTTTGTCAAAGATCCTCTCTCTGTTGTCGGCAAGATGGTGATAGAAGGGGCTAATCGTTTTCCTATGCGCCATAAAGATGTGTTTACTTATCGTCATATTCTTAACAAGCGTATTAGCGGCACTGACGCCAAATGGGTAACCATACCAACCCCTCAAACGGACACCCATTGCGTAGAAGGTGGCAAAGGGCCATTTTTGACAGGTGGCGATGTGTTTGTGATGGGGAACAACAACGTGTTGCTTGGTTATAATGGTGTCGACTCGAATATGCTAGGGCTGCAATGGGCGGCCGATCTATTGAGTTCAGAAGGTTGGACGGTACATTTTGTTGAATACAGCCCGGAAGTGATGCACTTAGATTGCTGTCTCTCTTTACCTAGAGAAGGGTTAGCGTTGGTGTGTCGTGATGCTTTTCCAAATGGTCTACCTGCGCTCATTGAAGGCTGGGATATTGTGAACTGCTCGTTAGAAGAAGCACGCATAGATGCCTGTAATGGCCTACCGCTTGGCGAAGGTGTTTACGCGATGTCACCAGAGTTTGCGCATATTGGTAAGCAGTTAGAAGCCAAAGGTATTGAAGTGCTTTACTCTAATATGACCGAAACCAACCACGCGACTGGTGGTGGAATGCGTTGTAGCCACGCTGCGCTGGTGAGAGAAGACTAACCACAGTCGGCCACTGCTAGCGATAATGGGTGATGGCGCATAGCTATATAGATTTAGACGGGATAACGAAAAAGGTTAGCTTATTAGTAGGCTAACCTTTGTGTTTTTCGTATGTTCATTCATTCGAAATGATGAGTGCTTCCATGACAATTACTGAAACCTATTCAGTGGGAAGCTCGTTACTCTGGCGACGTATTATCAGTGAATCAATAATACGTGTTTATTTAGGCGGATTTTGTTTCATTTCGCTTCCGGCTCACCAAGTGGTTAGACGCCGCTGCAGCAAGCAAAGCGCCACCAATAACCAAAGTTTGGTAGTAGGCGGGAACCAGCGTTAGCATGCCTACTGTCAGTGTCATGATGATCAAGGCGCCGACAAACGAGCGCAAAACCTTACCTTCGCCGCCACTAAATGCGGTGCCGCCAATTAACACCACCAAAATAGCCGTCAGCTCCATGCCATCACCAGACAGTGGGTCGCCTAATGACATGAAACTAGAGCGAGCAATCCCAGCGAGCGCGGCAGTCGCACCCACAATGGCGTATAAGCTGAATACCACGAGCCCGGTTTTGATACCAGAAAGTTTGGCTGCGGTTGGGTTGCCGCCTGTCGCCGCCGCGTATTTGCCAAGTAATGAACGGTTTTGCAAGATGATCAAGAGCGCGGTGACGCCCACCGCGACCCAAAAGGCCATTGGCAGGCCGAGTAGCACACCATCGCGACCATAGTCGTTGAACCATGCTGGCATTTTTAAGTCGCCCATGGATTTGATTGCCGACACGCCGTCTTGTACCAACAGTAACGCAATGCCTTTGTACAGACTAAGCGTAATGAGCGTGGCAATCACTGGGGTGATATTAAACTTCACCACCAATAAGCCATTAAATGCCCCCAATAACACGCCGCAAAAGACGGTAATGGAAAATGCCGCCCAGAAGGGGACGCCATTAATGGCAAGTAGCGCGTAGATGACTGCGGTCAGCCCCATGGTACTGCCCACCGATAAATCGATGTAACCTGAAACCATGAGTAATGTGAACGCGCCAGCCAAGACTAAAATTGGCGCCGACACACGCAAAATATTGATGACATTTTTCTTATAAAGAAAGTTGCCTCGTTCAAACAGCGCATATTGCTCAAGGTTGATGCTACTTAAGAAAATAACGATCGCCGCCAGTACAAAATAGATGTAGTAATTGGCAATAAACTTTGTAATTTGTCCACCAAACGTGGGTGCCATGCTAAGTGATTTGGTTGAATCAGACATAACCCTCACCTTCCTTATTTATTTCTGAGGGACAGTGCCCACGTTTGCGCGGTGATCGCTAGAAATACCGCGACCGCTTTAAGAATGAATTGCCAATCGGGCGATAGGGTGAGTCCGGTCGCGGCCGAGGTCACGACGGCTAAAATAATGGCGCCGAAGAACATGCCAATCACCGAGCCAAATCCGCCAGCAATCGCAATACCGCCAAGCAGCGCGATAACCAATGCATCGAATTCCATTAAAAGGCCACGATTAGAAAAGCCAGATTTGAACTCTGAAGACAGCAGGACCCCAACAATACCGGCAACTAACGCACTAAACAGATACAAGTAAGTGATGTGCTTAGCGTTATCGATACCCGACAGTTTGGCGGCTTCTGGGTTGGCGCCAATCCAGTAGGTGATGCGCCCAAAGACGGTCTTACGTTCAATAAAGATCGCGACAAAGAACAGTACCAACATGAATAACACCGGGAATTGCATAGAGGTGTCGAAGACTTTTAGATTGCCTAGTACGCCAAATTCTTCAGGTAGGTTGGTATTGCGTTGCGAGCCTTGGGTAATGACCTGAGCGATCCCCCGCGCGACCATCATTGTCCCTAAGGTCACAATAATCGATGGAATACGAAATTTGACCACAAACAGCGCATTGAGTCCGCCGATTGCAAGCGCTCCCATTAAAGCACCGACAACCGCCAGCCAATAGGGTAATCCAAGCCCTGTTGAAAGTGCGGAACCGCCACCAATGGCTTGGGCGAACCACACCGATAGGACCCCTGAAAGCGCAACAATACCGCCGACAGAAAGATCGAAATTGCCAGATACAAGAAGAAAAGAAACCCCAATACCAAGTGATATTACGGCCCAGTTGTTGGTGATTAAGTTCAACATGTTTTGAACTTGAAAAAAGTTAGGCACGAAAGCAGACGCCACTAAAAAGAGGCCGATGGCAACAAATGCAACCAGTAAGGTAATGTACATTTGGTCGCTTATCCGTCGATATTCGACGGGAGAGTGATTAGGCTTTACCGACGTGTTCATTATACTGCCTCCTCAAGGCCACCCGTGGCGGCATTCAAAATATAGTTGGTGTCGACATTGGGTCCGTTTTGAATCTCTGAAACCAGTGAGCCATCGTAGAGCAAGAAAATCCGGTCACACACGCCAAGGATCTCCTCAAGTTCAGTAGAGAAGACGGCGACGGAATTTCCTTCGTTCGCTAAGCTTTTCACTAAGTCATAAATTTCTTTTTTTGCGCCTACGTCCACGCCACGAGTGGGTTCGTCAAGCAGCAGCAGCTTTGCTTGGGAAAAAAGACATTTGGCAATGACCACTTTTTGTTGGTTACCGCCGGACAGCTTTTCGGTGTGCTTTTCGATTGAGCTGGTGGCGATGGACAGTTTGTCGACATAATCCATGGCAGCGTTGAGCTCGTCATTTTCTCGAAATACTCCAAAATCCGACATTCGCGGTAGGTTCATTACTGGAATGTTTTCGCGAATGGTTAAATTGGTGAATAGACCTTGCGTGCGACGTTCTTCGGGGACTAAGGCAATACCGGCGGCGATGGCCTGTTTCGGTGAGTTGCCGACGTCTTTCCCGTTTAGGCGAATAGTGCCAGAGACTTTATCGGCACCAAAAATTGCGCGGGCGATTTCGGTTTTACCGGCACCCACTAGCCCATAAAAACCAACGATTTCGCCTTTTTTAATATCAAATGAGACATTTTTAAGTCGGTGATTGTTGAGACGTTGCGCGGCTAAAAAGACTTCATCGGTGATGGCGTCACGGGGGGAGTAATTGTGCATGATGCTGCGACCAATCATCATATCAATCAACTCTGCTCGTCCGTTAACTTCTGACATCGGTTTTGTGGCAATGTGCTTACCATCACGCATGACGGTGACTCGATCGCCCAAAGCGAGAATTTCATCTAGCTTGTGCGAGATATAAATCACCGTTACGCTTTGTTCTTGTAGCCTTCGAATGACGGTAAACAGTCTTTCAACTTCTCGCTCAGACAGTGCAGCGGTCGGCTCGTCCATAATAATGACGTTGGCACCTGAAGAGGCGGCGCGTGCTATTTCTATGATCTGTTTTTGTGCAACCCCTAAGGTTGATACACGCGCGTATGGGTCAATTGACGGCTCGATAGTGGCAAGCGTGTCTATGACTCGGTGCTCAAGATCGGATTTGATGAGAAAGCCAAATCGGCTTTGCTCCATACCTAATGTGAGGTTTTCAAGTACCGTCAGTTCGTCAACAACATGCAGTTCTTGAAATAGGGTAGCAATGCCAGATTCTCGTGCCGATTGAGTACCAGTGGGTTGGTAATCATGGCCATTAACTTTCATCACACCTTGGGTGGGCTGTATTGCCCCCGTAATCATTTTTACTAACGTTGATTTACCGGCTCCGTTTTCGCCAATTAAACAATGAACGGTACTTCGCTCAATTGAAAAGCTAACATCATTCACCGCCCTCACACCGGGGTAGTCTTTAATAAGCCCTTCGATTGACAGAGCGGGTGTTGAATTGTGACTATTCAAGATGATCTCTCCTTCAGTTGCTTCCCGTTCGCACTGCGTTGCTATGAAAAGCAATACAGTTGAAGTCGGTCTTTCCTTAACACTGAGATTTTGAATATATTAAGAGAATCAAGGTCAGCCGAGTTGTGGCCGACCTTGAGCGAGGGTTAGTTGCTAAATTGTGCGTCTAGCCATTGCTCAGCATCTGGCTTTGGCATTGACCAATATGAGATGGTATAAGCTTTATAGAAGAACTCTTCTGCTTCATCTTTGGTTGGTTCAACTTTCTTATTGATCACATCCATCACTAAATCGATACGACCGCGAGCCGTTTCAATTGGTGGTAGGCCCATAGAGACTTTTAAGCTTGACTCTGGATCGTAGATTTGACCAAATTCAACCGAATCAAAATCCACACTCGCCACAATCTCAGTAACCGGCTTACCATCTTTGAACTTACCGCGACCGAGTTGCGACAGGCCAGCCATTGTGCCTACCGTTAAGTTAGACGCTTCGGAGTAAATGAGGTTAACTTCTGGTTGTTGAGTAAGAAGGTCAACAACGATTTGTTTGGCCGCTTCTTGACCGCCACTGGCATCAAGAGCCCCTAAGTTTTTCGCGGTAGGGTCCACCGATAACACGCCCTTAGCAAACGGGTTAGTTCGACCAGAGCTGACCTCTGTGTGGTTTGGCCAGCCTAGTTGCACCATGACAATTGGCTTGTCTGGGTTAGCTTGCTTCCACGCTTTTGCCATTTGCGCACCCATATCAAACGACACCGTTGCTTCATCACTACGTGCCGTAGGAATACCGGTGGCGGTAATAGGGCTAAAGAAAGAGGTCATGGCAATATTTTCTTCTAATGCTTCTTCAACACCAGGTGTTGCCGCTTCACCATCCCAAATATGTAAAGAAGCGCCATCAAACGCACCCGCCGCAACTTGGTCGACGTTTTGTGTCATGACGGCAGAGTCTGCTTTACCATCGAAGATCACCACTTCTGCGCCGTATTTCTCTTTTGCATAGCGCTTTGCTTCAGTTGCTTGAGATTGATGAAAAACGTTCGACAAGTCGGAAACGAAAAACGCGATTCGTTCATTTGCTTGTGTTGTGGCAGCTAGGCTTGAAGCGACAATAATACTCGTAGTAATAAGTCCCTTAGTAAATATCTTTTTCAAAGTCACTGACTTCATAATTTTCTCCATTTTTTATTGGGTATTCACTCGTCGTCTTAGGAGCAACTGCTGCTTTGCTTTAGAAAAACACCTTTGTCTTTAGCAAGCTATGTTTTGTCTTTTATCAGCAGTAAGCAGCACAACACGTTGTTCTTGATGATGTGAATTATCTTTCAGACTGATGAAATATATTTCACGTGTTAAAAGGTAGTGAACAAAATGTAACCGGTCAATCCCATATCGATACAATACGTATCAGTTTGGTTATTATTTGTGATCTGTCGCACTTAAATAACCAAAACGATACGTTTGGTATCATTTTAACTTGTAAAAGTTGTTTTCTATGATTACTTTTTACTCAGATGAAATAAATTTCACATCCTATTAACGAGTCTAATGATGTATAGCGTCGTAAAAAGATAAGGTGTGAGGTCTTAATAAAGACGGTAGGAAGTAAACCAAGGTAGGGATATGACGATGAACGAACGTGACGACATATTAAGACAAACTGCAAAGGTTCTGACACTGCGTTATATGGAAAATCGCAGTCAATCAGATATTGCAAAGCAGCTTGGTCTGTCCACGGCAAAAGTGAATCGAGTCATAAAACAAGCCCACGATGATGGCTTGGTTGAAATTACCTTAAAGCTCCCGCAAGAAAGGACGCACACTTTAGAGCAACGACTGATCGAACATTTCAGAATTAAGACAGCGGTGATTCAACCCAGCCTCAGTCAAGATGATGAAGTGGTCACGCGCCAAGTCGCGCAGACCGCCGGTGAACTGCTAATTGAAACCATCAAACCCGATAGTGTTATTTGCATTAGTGCGGGTAAAACCATGGCGCAGATTGTTGATCAAATAAAACCGATGAGTTTTCCCAACGTTCGTGTTGTGCCAGCTACCGGGGGGATTCAGGGACATCACTTTACTGATGTGAATTATCTTGCGAGTAAATTAGCCGAGAAACTGGGCGGCACGAGTACTCAGTTACATGCGCCGTTATTCGTCGATACCGACGAGCAACGCACCATCTTAATGGAGATGCGCAGCGTAAAAGCGGTACTCGATTTGGCACGTAGCGCTGATATTGCTTTGGTCGGCATAGGGTCGGTGGCCAGCGAAAGTGACAGTTACTATGATTTACGATCGCTTAGTGGTCATGACACGGAATTAATGCTCAGTGCGCAGTGTAAAGGAGAGGTGTTAGCTCATCTTTATGACGCGCACGGAGATAAATGTGCAGAGCATATTAATAAAAAACTGATTGGTCTTAGCTTACAAGAGCTTAGCAATATTGAGCACAGTTTTGGAGTGGCGGCAACGCGTTCAAAAGTGTCGGCTGTGTTGGCCGCACTGAGAGGTGGACTGATTAATGGATTAGTCTCAGATGAAGACACCGTCGCCAGTGTTTTAGAACAAGCAGAATAGGGAATGAACATGCAAACAAGAGAAATTGGTAACTCAGGAATTGAAGCCTCTGTCATCGGGTTAGGAACATGGGCAATGGGTGGTTGGATGTGGGGTGGAACGGATGAAAAAGCGTCTATCGATGCCATTCACGCGTCGTTAGATAACGGCATTTCCCTTATTGATACCGCGCCCGCTTACGGTTTAGGGGTATCTGAAGAGCTGGTGGGTAAAGCCATTAAAGGGCGTCGTGACCAAGTGGTGTTAGCGACTAAGTGCGGCCTGGTCTGGCATACCAATAAGGGCAATCATTTCTTTGATGAAAATGGTAAGCCAGTGCATCGTTACCTAGGTGCTGACGCGATTCAACATGAAGTAGAGCAAAGTCTTAAACGTCTTCAAACCGACTATCTTGATTTGTACATTACCCATTGGCAAGACCCAACCACACCCGTTGAAGAAACCATGGATGCGTTATTGGCGTTAAAGAAAGCCGGTAAGATTCGAGCGATTGGTATCAGCAACGCCAATCAGCTCGACTTAGAGCAATATCAACAATGTGGTGTGGTTGATGCGGTTCAGGAAAAATACAACTTGATTGAGCGTCAGTTGGAAAAAACACTATTGCCGAGCACTATTCAGAGCAACGTCTCTTGTCTGAGTTACTCTTCTCTCGCCATGGGTTTGCTGAGTGGCAAAGTCACACCAGAGCGCGTATTTACCGGAGACGATCAACGAATTACTGACCCCATGTTTACGGTTGAAAATCGTCGTTGGGTGCAGAAATTTTGTCAGTCGATTGAGCCGATTGCTCGCCAAAAAAATGTCAGTGTCGCGCAGTTAGTCATTGCGGCCACGCTACAACAACCTGGTATCACGTATGCGTTGTGCGGCGCCCGTAACTCAGCGCAAGCGATTGAAAATGCAGCGGCTGGCAGTGTGGTGTTGTCCCAAGAAGAAGTGAAATTCATTGACGCCAAGTCCCATGAGTTTTTTGGCGAATTAGAATTGGCTTAATAATTTGTTTCGTCGGTCAGCTTCATGGAGCTAAAGACATGAAGCACGATGCAAGGACAGCAGAAACTGTTGGCAGGGAGCAACAATGAAAAATAGCGCAGAAGCCTTTAGGCAGTTAACAGAGAATGAAGAGTTTGAAGCCGTTGTCATTGGTGGGGGGATTAATGGGATCAGTGTATTTCGTGAACTCGCGCTGCAGGGCGTAAAAGTGCTGTTGGTCGAGAAGGACGACTTTTGCTCAAAAGCGAGTGCGGCTCCTTCAAGAATGATTCACGGCGGGTTGCGTTACCTCGAAAATGGCGAGTTTGGGTTAGTCAAAGAAGCCTTGTATGAGCGAAATCGACTTCTCGATAATGCACCGCATTTTGTTGCGCCTTTACAAACCACCATTCCTATCTATTCCACATGGTCGGGTATGTTTGATGGGTTGTTCAAGTTTCTTGGGCTTAAAGATAAGCCGTCACAGCGTGGTTCTGTCGTGATCAAGTTGGGGTTGAGCCTGTATGACTGGTTTACTAAACGTGATCAGCTGATGCCTAGTCACAAAATGCACTCTGCTCACTCAACCCATCAACGTTGGCCGATGATGGCCGCTAGGGCGAAGAGCAGTGCCACGTATTTTGATGCGTGGATTAGCTCACCGGAACGGCTCGCCATGGAGTTAATCCAAGAAGGTGTTGCGGCGGGCGGGACAGCGTTGAATTACTGCAAGGTATCACAATTTCAAAACGGTCAATTGTCTATAGAGAACGAGAAATTGGCAGAGTCAGTCAGGCTCACAACGGGACGAATCGTCAATGCTACCGGAGCTTGGGTAGACTTTACCAACGGGCTTTTGGCAGCGCCTAGCCAGTATATGCAGGGCACAAAAGGCTCTCATATTATTGTTGATAACCCCGAACTGTTGGCAGAGCTTGATGACAATATGCTGTTTTATGAAAACAGCGAAGGGCGTGTTTGCATTTTATTCCCGTATTTTGACAAGGTACTGGTTGGGTCAACAGATATTCCGGTCAGTGATCCTGATTCGGTGCGATGCACGGATGAAGAAATAGACTACATTTTGGAGTCTCTACGAGGCGTTCTGCCTAAACTGACGATTCATAAACAGCAAATTGTCTATCAATTTTGCGGCGTCAGGCCGTTGCCGTCAGTGAATACTTCAACCACGGGGCAGATCCCTAGAAGTCACTCTATCAAAAAAGACAAGGTGGATGGGGTCGACATTTATTCGCTCATTGGCGGTAAATGGACCACGTTTCGTGCTTTTGGGGAAGAAGTCGCCGATGACTTGCTGGTGTCCTTAGGGAAACCAAGGCAATGCAGCACGAAACAAAAAGCCATTGGTGGTGGTAATGGTTACCCCGTCACGCAGGAAGCTCAGCGTGCCTATATCGATGAGTTAGCCGCGTTACACCCTCATTATACTCGCCAGCAGATCAAGATTTGGTTTCAGCGTTATGGCACCCACTGCGCGACGTTACTTACATGGCTGGTTGATTTTAAAGATGTGCCTCTTGCGGCATTGCCTTCCTACACAAAAGGGGAGTTGAGCTACATTCTAGAGCATGAGTCTGTCTCGACGACCTTAGATGTATTACTGCGTCGCACTTCTATCGCGATTGAAGGGCAGCTTTGTCAACACAGTTTTGATGAAGTGTCAGACGTTGTTGCTGACTATTTTGGTTGGCAGCAAAGTGAGCGTGATTCAGACCGAGCCCACACGAAACAAGTGCTCTTACAGTTCCATGGTGTGTCGCTCGATGTGACACAACGTCCTCAGAGCAGCCAATTAACACCTACCGTTACGGAAAATGAACAATTACTAGATGGAGAAGAGTATGTATTTAACCAGTAAAGTCAGGATGAACCGCCTGTTTAAACAAGGACGTTGCTTAGACGTTGCGATTGATCACGGTGTCTGCAATGAGCCATCATTTTTGGATGGACTAGAAGACATGTCTTCAGTGGTTAATCAGCTGGTCGAGGCAAGACCTGATGCGATTCAGATGAATGCTGGCCAAGCAGATTTACTGCAAAACGTGGACGGTAAAGATAAGCCAGCATTAGTGATGCGCATTGATTTAGGTAATCCTTACAATGCCGAGCGTCATCGTCATATGTGGGCGCTGCTACAAAACTCTGAGCAGCCGTTGATACAGGCGCTTCAAATGGATGCAGCGTGCGTTGTGGTTAATCTCTTTATGCTTCCAGATGAGCCGGATTTGTTTAAACAATGTGTGGCGAACATTAGCCGAGTTAAAGCGGAATGTGAGAAGTATGGGATGCCGCTTATGGTTGAGCCTTTGGTGATGCAACCTAATCGACAAGGTCAGGCCTATATGGTCGACGGTGATTGCGAAAAAATTGTGACTCTTGTTCGGATGGCTCGCGAGTTAGGCGCAGATATTATTAAAGCCGATCCGACGGCACAGGCCGAAGACTTCCATAAAGTGGTGGAAGCGGCACGTTGTCCGGTGCTCGTTCGCGGTGGAGGCCGTGAAGATATCGAATCAGTATTTAGTAAAGCCCGAGCATTGCTCGATCAAGGCGCACTGGGCATGGTGTATGGGCGTAACATTTATCAGCACCCAAACCCAAGCCGCGTTGTTGATGCGTTGATGGCCATGATTCACAACGACGCATCCACAACAGATGCAATGAACATTTATATTGGTGACAAGTAGTCGGTGTAGGAGGGGGATAGGATGTCATACGCAATAGGAATCGATTGTGGTAATACAGCGATTAAAGCGGCGCTATTTAATGAGAATGGTCATGAAATCGCGACGGTCGCCAATAATTATCCGACTCATATCCCCTGCCCAGATTTTACTGAAGCAGACATGAATGAATGTTGGCAGATTTGCGCTAACGTTATTGTAAAACTTATTGAAAAAACGGGCATTGATAGTCAGCACGTAGTGGCAATTGGTACCAGTGGACATGGCAATGGACTGTATCTTCTTAACCACGATAAGTCGCCATTACTAGCCATTAAATCATTGGATAATCGCGCGGAGAAGGTGGTACAAGAACTCCAGTGCTCAGCGCGTTTTCAAGAAATAAAAACAAGAAATCGACAGGGGGCTTGGTCATCGCAGACCGCGACACTGTTGCTGTGGCTGAAACAGCATCAACCTAGTGTTTACCAGCAAATTGGTCAGGTACTGTTTTGCAAAGACTTCGTCAACTTCTGCTTAACGGGTGAATGTGCGACAGAATGGGGTGACATTACCGCATCTGGCTTGTTTGATTTTGAACGTGACATGATTTCAGAAGAGTTGCTTAACTGCTACGATCTGGCTGATATTCGCGCCAAACTGCCGTCAATTTATGAAAGTCATCAGGTGATAGGAGCGGTGACAGATAGTGTGGCAAGCCTAACTAAGCTGAAAGCCGGTACTCCAGTGATTGCCGGGTTATTTGATGTTGTGGCTTGTGCCTATGGTTCTGAGGCAAGCCAACTTGGTGCGACTTCTGTGGTGGCAGGAACGTGGAATATTAATCAGGTAGTCACAGACTCGCTGCCCCCAGAAAGTATTTTCATGGCGTGTAAGTTTTCCAAAGACCGTTATTTAGCCATTGAATCCAGTACCTGTTCAGCATCCAATTTAGAGTGGCTGGTGGAACGCTTCTTCTCGGATAAAAGAGCGCGTGAAGCGGAGTCAGGCACTACTATTTTCGAACAGTTTAATCGTCAGCTCGAAGACGTTGAACTGACCCATTCTCTGCCAATCTTTCATCCCTATCTATATGGGTCAACCCATCAAGATAACCCATCGGCCAATTTGTTTGGACTTAAAGGCTGGCATCAAGATATACACATCGTTTACGCCTTTTATGAGGGCATCGTTTTCGCTCACCTTGAGCATATCGAGCGCTTACGAGAAACCGGTTATCAAGTAGATCGTATTGCAATAAGTGGCGGGGCATCGAGAAGTGAGTTTTGGTGTCAGCTATTTGCCGATGTGCTCGGCGTTACCGTAATCCCTGGTGGCTGCGATGAAGTGGGCGCAAAAGGGGTCGCGATGTTAGCGTTTGCGAGCGTAGGGAATACCAACAAAAGTGATAAGCGCACTCAAGTAGATCAAGTTACTCAACGACGATTTGAGCCAAACCACAAGCGTGGAGAATTTTTTGCTGCGCGATACCGAAAATATGGCTTGTTAAGGGACGCGCTGACCTTGTTAAGCTGATCACGAGCGAATAAATAACGGCTAATTCTCGTTCAACCACGATATTACGGTGGTGGGGTTATTACGCCCAGAATATGGATTTTCAAATAATGATACATATTGTATCGATATAAATTATGAGGTGAATTATGAGTCAATCTATTGTTTTACCAAAGTTTTTGGAAGTGGGTGAGGGCGCCACGCAGCGAACAGGAGAGATTGCGCTTCAGCTTGGTTGCCAGCGAGTCATGATTGTGTCCGATCCCGTGATGAAAACGCTCGGACAAGTTGAGCAACTTAAGTCGATTGTCAACCAAGCTGGCGTGGAGGCTGATGTGTTTACCGATACGATTCCTGAGCCTACGGAAGCATCGATATTGCCAGCAGTCAGTAAGGTCATCGATGGTCGTTATGATGGGGTGATTGCGTTGGGTGGAGGGAGCGTTATCGACAGTGCCAAAGCCATTGCTTTGTTAGCCCAATACCAAGGGCGAATTCGTGATTACTGCGTACCTAATATCGTTACGTCTCCCATCATGCCGCTTATTGCTATTCCAACTACGGCTGGAACCGGCTCTGAAGTGACTAAAGTGACCATTATTACCGACGAGTCTAATGATGAAAAATTGCTGTGTATGGGACCCGGCTTAATTCCTTCCGCTGCAATCATCGATTTCACTCTAACCATGACAGCCCCAGAGAGAATTACTGCAGATACTGGGATTGACGCCCTGACGCATGCCATTGAAGCCTATGTCAGTGGTAAGTCGGGTTTGTTTACCGATCAACAAGCTTTGTTGGCGATGAAGCTCATCGCGCCAAACTTACGTGAAGCGGTAAATAACCCAGACAACAAAGACGCGAAAGAACAGATGATGCTAGGTGCGACATTAGCGGGTGTGGCCTTTTCTAACGCTTCCGTCGCGCTTGTGCATGGTATGAGTCGTCCTATTGGTGCGCATTTTCATGTACCTCACGGCATGAGTAACGCCATGTTATTACCAACGGTGACCGAATATTCCATTCCTGCTGCGAAAACCCGATACGCCGAGTGTGCTCGTGCGATGGGAGTGGCTGATGCCTTAAGCAATGAAGATGATGCGGTGAAGGCATTATTGAAAGAGCTTAAACAAATCAACCAAGACCTGTCTGTCCCTTCGATGCGTGACTTTGGTATCGATAAACAGGAGTTTTGGTCAAATCTCGACATCATGTCCGAACAAGCATTGGCGTCCGGTTCGCCCAATAACAACCCAAGAATTCCAGATAAAGAGGCCGTTATCGAGCTATACAAAGCGGCGTGGTAACTGTTTCTATGTCCAGGTAACTGTTTCTATGTCCAGGTAATAGTCTATGTCCAGGTAATTGTGTCTACGTCCAATAGTTCACGCCCAAATGAGCCCATTACAAATTAAGCCTAAAAATACAGACAAGGAAGATAAAATGATTAGCAATTTCATAAACAACCAACGTGTTGAAAGTCAGTCAGAAAGGCAGCAGCCTGTGTTTGATCCTGCAACAGGGCAAGTGCAAGACCACGTTGGGCTCAGTACCAGCAATGAAGTGACGCAAGTGATCTCACACGCAGAGGCAGCACTGCGTTCTTGGTCTACAACGACGCCTCTCAACCGTGCTCGAGTGATGTTTAAATTCAAAGCGTTACTTGAGGAAAATCGCGAGGAACTGGCCAATATCATCAGCCGTGAACACGGCAAAGTGTTCAGTGATGCGTTAGGAGAAATCACCCGCGGTTTAGAAGTCGTTGAGTTTGCATGCGGTATTCCCCATCTACAAAAAGGTGAGCATAGCTTAAATGTCGGCACTGGCGTGGACTCACATTCTCAAATGATGCCACTGGGTGTGGTGGCTGGCATTTCTCCTTTCAATTTTCCAGTGATGGTACCGATGTGGATGTTTCCTATCGCCATTGCGACCGGCAATACCTTTATTCTTAAACCGTCAGAGAAAAACCCTTCTGCGCCATTGTTTCTTGCTGAATTACTTAAACAAGCGGGTTTACCTGACGGGGTGTTTAATGTGGTGCAAGGCGATAAAGAAGCCGTAGATACACTACTTCAAGATGCGCGAGTACAAGCCGTGAGCTTTGTTGGCTCAACCCCAATTGCTGAATATATCTATTCGGAAGGCGCAAAATATGGCAAGCGAGTGCAAGCCTTAGGTGGTGCAAAAAACCATATGGTGGTGATGCCTGACGCGGATATTGATGGCGCAGTCAATGCATTAATGGGGGCAGCGTATGGCGCCGCGGGGGAGCGTTGCATGGCGATTTCGGTTGCCGTTGCCGTAGGCAAAGAAACAGGGGATGCCTTAGGTCGCCATCTGCAGGATAAACTCGCCACGCTCAAGGTTGGACCTGGTTACGGCCAGTCGGTTGAAAACGACATGGGGCCGCTTATCACCAAAGAACATAAACAAAAAGTCTGTGGTTACATCCAAAAAGGGGTCGAGCAAGGCGCGAGTTTACTGGTGGATGGTCGAGATTTGGAGTTGGCGAAGTCGAGTGAGGGTTATTTCGTGGGAGGGACTTTATTCGACAATGTCACCACGGACATGACGGTGTATCAAGAAGAGATATTTGGTCCGGTATTGTGCATTGTTCGAGTCGACAGTTATCAAGAGGCGTTGAAGATCATCAATGACCACGAGTATGGCAATGGCACGGCCATTTTCACTGCCGACGGTGATACCGCGCGTGATTTTAGCACCAATGTTCAAATCGGTATGGTGGGTATTAATGTCCCAATCCCTGTGCCAATGGCATTCCATAGCTTTGGCGGTTGGAAACGTTCATTATTTGGACCACTTCATATGCATGGCCCAGATGGTGTTCGATTCTTTACTCGAATGAAAACCATTACCACTCGCTGGCCTGAGTCTGATGTCAAAGTTGGCTCAAAAGAGACGACCCAATCACAAGCCGAATTCGTCATGCCGACTATGAAATAGCGAGATAACGCATTGACGTGATGAGGGGTGCGGTAGGTTTGCTTAAATTGAGTTAGCGGTCACTAGATTGGCTAATTGAGTTTGGATTGAATAGGTTGGCGATCCTGTCCTCTTCATGTTTTTAAGTGCTCACTTTTCGTAGAAAAGTGAGCTTTGTTTAGTGACCATAAAAACAAGGAGAAGGCGATGAAAGCCATTAGTTTGATAAAGTCCCTTAGCTTAAAACCAGCCATTAGTCTGGATAAGTCTAAAGAGACGTGGCGTCGCCCTGTTGTAAGCAGTGTTTTAGCGGGGTTATGCAGTACCTCGTTTATTGCCGCAGCGTATGCTGCACAAGGACCCGGTTTAGGTAACCTAAGTTATGGTTCATCTGAAGCATTTACTCATGTATCGAGTCCGCTTGTCGATGATACCACCAACTTTTTGCCACCTGATTATCCTGGACGAAAACATTACGGCGTCAACGTTATGACCATGCTTAATGGTTATATGGTTGGTGTATTTGCTCCTGACAGTGGCGGTGGCCCCGGTGGGTGGATTGCGCTGGATGTCTCTAACCCAAAATCCATGCAGTTAGTGAAAACGGTGTATGAGCCAGATTTGGCTAATTTGGATCGTACTGGTGATGGATTAAGAACGGCAGAGTTTCGAGAACCTCACTCGTTTGGTTTAGGTGAAAACAATACGATCGCTATTCAGACCGGTAAGGGTATTGAAATCTGGGATTGGTCTGATGTTGCTAACCCAATTCGCTTGTCAAAGCTTGCGATATCAGGGGTGAATTTTGGTGATTATAACAATGTGTCGTGGCAACTTTTCTGGCAAGCACCTTACCTCTATATCGCTCGTGGTAATGCTGGGCTCAGTATCGTTGACACCAGCGACATGAGTAATCCCACATTAGTTAAAACGGTCGCAAATTCTGAACTGGGTGGCTTTAATATCGGGCCATTGTTTGCGTTGGGTAACCGTATGTTTATCTCAAGCATGGAAGGGACGGCGGGTTTTTCTATGCTGAATATCGATGATCCAGTCAATCCAACGTTAGTGAAGACGGTGAATCGACTTCCTGAAAAATACTATGCGTCCTGTTGGGATGGGAAATACGCCTATTTTGGCGCTCGAAGCACCAATGATGCACTGCGCGTTTATGATACGACCACCAACCCAATGAGTTTGGTTAACGAAAAGCTTACTGGCTTTGAAAACCTTTACTGCAACGTGCAAGACAATAAGTTGTTTCTGGGTAATCAAGACGACATCGCGGTGTTAGACGTTAGTGATATCAACAACATTCGCGAGCTAGGGCGAAGTTCTCTTAATGCAACGAGCAGTAACACAGACCATGGGCAAGTGTTTCCATTTGGTAACCTAGTTTGGGTGGGGAATGACCATGGGTCGGGAAGTGGGCTGATTGCTCATCAAAGTACCGCCGACCAGGTGCCGCCTTATATTTCTGCGGCCAACCCAGCGATTGATTCGACCTTGCAACCACTATCAACCCGGATTGGTGTGGCTCTGTCAGACAGCGTGCTAATGGAATCAGTCAACAGTAGCTCATTTACCGTAACAAAAATTGGTAGTGTGACACCACTTCAAGGCCAATACAGCACCAACTTAGGTTTTGTTCACTTCACACCATCGCAAAGCCTAGAGGCGGATAGCATTTATGAAGTTGTGCTTGAAGGGATCGAAGACTTTGCTGGAAACCCGATGGCGCGCACTGAGTATCGATTTGCTACAGGCTCTCAAGTAGGGCATGACGTTTCGGTGTCGGCGAACGATAAAGTGACGTTAGGCAGTAGCGTGAGTGTTTCCGCCTCAACTGTCCCTTTGCTAGGCGGCACTGTAGAGTATTCGTGGAACTTTGGTGATGGAGGAAGCTCGACGCCGTTCTCTGCGAGTGGGAATGCCGATTATGTGTATGGTCAGCCGAATCATTGGTCGGCAGTTGTGACGATCAAAGAAACCACGGTTGATGGGGTATTTGAAAGTAGCAAATCGGTGCCGATTACGGTGTACCGAGAGCCAACCTCTACTTCACCTACAGCCTCCTCTACTATTGTTGAGTCGGCAGGCCAAGTGGTGGTGGTCAATGAAGATAATGACACGATAAGTGCGATCAGTAATGTGGCGCCTTATGCTAAGTTGTGGGAAACGGCAGTCGGTGATCAGCCAAGAACCTTGGCGGTAGCACCTAATGGCAATATCTGGGTGGTGAATCAAGTAGACGCTACGATTTCTATCGTGACTAACGCCGGGCTATTTGTTGAAAATATTGCTCTGCCACGAGGCTCACAACCCTATGGTATTACATTCTCCCCAGATGGAAGCAACGCTTTTGTTTCTCTTCAAGCGAGTGGCCAACTGGTTAAAATTGACCCAAGCTCGAAAAGTATCGTGGCGACGGCTGACGTGGGGCATAGCGCTCGTGGATTAGCGATAGACAGTGCTTCTTCTCGGGTTTTAGTGACCCGCTTTATTTCTCCGCAATCTAATGCTGAAGTGGTTGCTGTTGATGCCTCAACAATGACCGTTGACCAGAGTTACCTCATTAGCAAAGACACCACCACGGTTGATGGACCAGACAGAAGCCGAGGCATTGCGAACTACCTAGGTTCGGTAGCAATTTCTCCTGATGGCTACAGTGCTTGGTTACCATCCAACAAAGCTAACGTCGATCGCGGTGCGTACCTTGAGGGGGATGATGCGAAAGCGTTAACCTTTGAGACGACGGTAAGGGCGGTCGTGAATAGACTCGATCTTAATACAAATACAGTGATGGCGAATGCGCTTGATATTGATGACCGAGCGCAACCCAAAGCCGCTGTATTTAGTGATATTGGCGATTTGGTTTTTATTGCTGTTGAAGGTCAAAATAGTATTGAAATTCGTAATACCTTTAATCTAAATCGAGCGGGGGAGATCTTCGATACCGGGCTTGCACCACGAGGGTTGTTGTTGTCTGGTTCAACATTATTTGTCCATAACTTTATGTCGAGAACGGTGTCTGTCCACGATGTCACCACATTCCTTTCTGACCGCGGTGATATATCAACACTCGCCCAGGTTTCGGTTGTGGCTAATGAAGCGTTACACCCAAGAGTATTACGCGGGAAACAAATATTCTACAACGCCGCCGATGCCAGAATGACGCAAGATGGCTATATTTCTTGCGCAAGTTGTCATGCTGATGGCGATAGCGATCATCGGGTTTGGGACTTTACGGACCGAGGTGAAGGGCTAAGAAATACTATCTCGTTATTAGGCAAAACAGGGACAGGCAACGGCCGAGTGCATTGGACTGCCAATTTCGATGAAATTCAAGATTTTGAAAACGATATTCGTTATGCCTTTGGCGGGCGTGGCTTTATGGTGGATGCTTTGTTTAATCTGTCGGAAAGTCCATTAGGCGTATCTAAATCGGGCAAAAGTGAAGACTTAGATAACCTGGCTTTCTATGTGAGCAGCTTAAATCAATTTCCGAAAAGTCCGCATCGAGAATCGTCTGGTTCATTGACAGCTGAAGCCTTGACTGGTGAAGCATTGTTTAGTTCGAAAAGTTGCGATAGCTGTCACTCTGGCGTGTATTTTACCGACATGCAGCGACATGATGTTGGCACCATTGAAGCGTCATCAGGGCAAGGTATCAATGCCCCGTTAGCTGGAGTTGGCTTTGATACTCCAAGTCTTATTGGGCTTTGGAGTAGTGCGCCGTACTTCCATAACGGACAGGCTGCGACACTCGATGATGTATTACAAATTGGGGCTCAGCATAGCGTAGCTGATAGTACCGAGAGAGCGGCACTGGTTGCGTATCTTGAGCAAATCGAATACGAAGGTCCAGATATTGTTGTCCCAGAGCCGCCTCAGGCTACGACTTACACTTATCTCAGTGATCTAACCGAAACGACATCAAGCAATGGTTGGGGACCTGTTGAGAAAGACAGTAGTGTGGGAGAAGAGTTAGCAGGAGATGGGCAATCAATCTCTATTGGAGGCAGTGAATTTGAAAAAGGTCTTGGCGTTCACGCTCACTCGGAAATTACCTATAGTCTGACGGGCAGCAATTACGATCAGTTTACGGCCTTTATTGGCGTTGATGATGAGACGGGTAGTTCAGGTTCCGTTGTATTTGAGGTCTGGTTGGATGGTGTGATGGCCTATCAAAGTAGTATTTTACGAGGCAGTGATGTCGCCGAGTACGTAGCGGTAAATATAAGCAATAGCGCGCAAGAGCTAAAGCTTGTGGTAAGCGATGCGGGTGATGGTGTAGGTAGTGATCACGGTTCCTGGGGAGATGCAAAACTGCGTACGCCGAGTGATGGCTCTACCGCCGCCGTTCCTGGTCTTTTCTATGGCACTCTTTCGGGCAATATTAACGAAACTGACGCCAACCCCAAAACGGTTATTACGACCAGTTTGAGTGAGACGGAAGACACTATTGCAGGCAATGCAACAGAGGTTTATACCGGCTATATCTACGACGCTGATGGTCAGATTTCGTTTAGTGAGAATAACGATGACAAAACGCGTCTCTGGATAGATGGTCAATTGGTATTAAGCAGTGATCTTTGGAGTGATAGAGTGTCCACTACCAATCTTAACCTCTCTCCAGGTTGGCACCAGTTTGAACTCAGATTGAGTAACGGTAATGGGGGGAGTGGTCCTCATACAGGATTTGCTTTTGCCTATGATCCAGATGGGGGGACCAATTGGATTCATCCTTCGGATAACGGCACTGGTAATTTATTCATGACCGAAGACCCTGGCAGTAGCCCAAGCGTTCCAACAACCGTCTATTTGAGTGACCTTCAGGAAGATTCGTCGACTAACGGCTGGGGCTCAATCGAAAAAGATATGAGTAATGGAGAAGAAGCTGCGCAAGACGGAACGACGCTCTCGATTGGAGGACAGACCTTTGCGAAAGGTCTTGGTGTTCATGCTAATTCCACTGTTAACTACACTATTCCTGCGGCTCAGTACAGTCGCTTCTCTGCGAGCATCGGCGTTGATGATGAAGTGGGTAACTCTGGCTCGGTGGTGTTCCAAGTAGAATTAGATGGTGTGCTGTATTATCAGAGTGCAACACTAACAGGGACAGACACCGCAGAAGTCGTGTCTGTTGATATCCCCGTAGACGCCACATCGCTGTCGCTTAAAGTGAATGATAGTGGCAATGGTAACGGGTACGATCACGCAAGTTGGGGGAATGCGGCACTCGTTCAACACTAAACCCTGAAGGGCTTACTATAAGGTAAGCCCTTATTTTGTTATTGAGTTCGATCGTTCTTGAATTAGGCTAAGTGTTGAGTTGCACTTACCTAATAAAACCAATAGGCTATCTAAGTCTATTGAATATCGTTTCAAGGAAGAACTCAGTTTTATGGTCACTTCGAATTCAACTAAAGCCAGCGCAACAAAAGCCAATCAAGAGCAAGTCGATTCAACTAGAGCTCATTCCGCAAGTGCGACTAAAGGCTCCACTTTAGATCGAGTGTTGCAAGTTGTCGCGGTCGTTGCCAAAAGTCGAGGTCAACTCAATAGAGAATTGATAGCGGAACATTTGGCTATGCCTATTGCTTCTGCTAATAAATTGATTAATCAGCTTATTTCATTAGGTCATCTTCAAGAAAACATAATAGGTCGAGTAATCGCGGGGCCCAATCTTCAGTCGCTATCTCATGACATTTTGAAAAATCAGCGTTTTTCTGAGCAGCGCACATCTGTGTTGCAAGGTTTATCTGATCGTATTGGAGAAACGTGTGGGATTTCAGTACCAAACGGCATCGAGATGATTTATTTCGAGCGCGTCAATTGTAATTGGCCGCTGCAAATTAACTTGGCAGAAGGCAGTCTTGCTCCAATCGCGGCGTCCGCGTCGGGTAAGCTCTATTTATCATCACTTGATGCCACGATTCGTGAGAACGTAGTTCAGCATATGGGGCTTACAGAATACACCTCAAAAACCATCACCAACGAAGGTCTATTTCTCGAAGAATTGGCGCGTATATCTGAACAAGGTTTTGGTGAAGATAACGAAGAATTTGTTGATGGTATGGTTGCCATATCTGTACCCATTAGCTCTGGCGAGCTGAGTTTTGGTTATTTGTTTTGTCATGCCCCTAGCTTTCGCATTTCGTTAGAGCAGCTAAAAACGCACCTTCCAGAATTGCAGTCTGCTGCGAAGGAAATATTGGACTTTACCTTAGATGAGTTGAACTGCGGATAGCTCTCAACACTAACTGCACTAGTAGCGGGACTAGTAGGGACACACACCGCCAACACAAACGGGACAGACACCGAAGAAGTAGTGGCTGTAGAAAAAGAAAATCAAAGGACAGACACAAAAGTATGAAATTAGTTTGATTTTGTCTAATTCGCCTATTCACCGACACTTCCGTTGAAAGAGAGCTGCTAAGGTACTTAAAACCTTCATAGCGGATCCTATTTTGACAACAGCCAGAAAACAGCTCATCTCTGTTGATGTGACCTCTTATTACCACTGCGTATCACGCTGTGTGAGGCGCAGTTTTTTGTGCGGTGAAGACCCTTTGACCAACACTAGCTACGAACATCGAAGAGAGTGGATTGAGAGAAAAATTCACGCTCTGACACAGGTATACTGCATTGATGTTTGCGCCTACGCCATCATGAGTAATCATTACCACTTGGTGTTGCACATTAAGAAAGACAAAGCGCTAGCGTTATCGCTTCACGATGTAGTTGAGCATTGGGCGCGAGAGCATCAATTGCCCGTACTCATACAGCGTTGGCGGAATAAGCAACTCACTAACCAAGCAGAAAAAGACAAGTGTCTTGAGCTCATAGAAACATGGCGGGAAAGACTATGGAGCTTAAGTTGGTTCATGAAAGAGCTTAATTACGATATAGCATGTAGGGCGAACCGAGAAGACAGCTGCACGGGCCACTTTTGGGAAAGCCGCTTCAAAAGCCAAGCGCTACTTGATGAAAAAGCGCTTGTCGCGGCGATGGCGTACGTGGATTTGAATCCTATTCGAGCGGGCATTGCTAACACCCCTGAAACATCGGAGTTTACTTCTATAAAAGCCAGAATCGTTGCGCTGAGTAAAAATTTGGCTACAGCTCCGTGTTTACATCCCTTTATTGGCAACCCAACGAATGAAATGCTAGATGGTATTCCGTTTCGCCTGATTGATTACATTGATTTAGTTGATTGGACAGCACGCCAATTTCGAAAAGGAAAGACCCGTATGGACGATAATCAACCGCCTATTCTGGCTCGTTTGAGCTTCAATCAAAGACGTTGGTTATCAGTATGTAGGACATTGGAAAAACCCCGCTCTACTGCTATAGGTAGCTATGTTCAGGCCCAGAGTGCTAAGTTCGCTCTAAACAAACAAAGAATACAGATTTATCAACTCGAATAGCTACAAAGCTGACTCTGCCCGTCTCTTCGGTTATTCCAGTGGAACACTGGTCATTGGCAGGCCTGATGGAATGCGCTAAGAACAGTTTATGCCGTCAAGCTGGTAAATAGTCCGGAAATGGTCTCTTAATTCATGAAAGACATCGGCCCAGTACCTTAAAGGGGGCGGCATTTGTATGGGGTTATTATCAAGATGAGTGTCCATTGAGCTCTTTCATTTTGAATATTTAAAGTGTGTGTCCTTGTTATAGCCTGAGCCCTTGTTGGAGTCTTAGAGGGGACATTTGTTTGGGGTTATTATCAAGATGAGTGTCCATTGAGCCCTTTTATTTTGAGTATTTAAAGTGTGTGTCCTTGCTAGAGAAAGAGGGGGGATAGCAGTCAGCAAGATCCAATGGTTAAGTATTTCTCAACAGGGTAAGCGTTGGGTGACCATTCTACTTATGCTGGCGAATTACTCTTTACTATCGGCTGACAACTTCATGTTTTGATAAACCGCCTCTAAACTCTGTTGTGCTATTCGTAAAATAGGGAGGTAGTTTTCAAGGTCGGCGACACTTTTTCGGCTTTTAGGACAGTGACAAAATAACGCAGCCATAAAATTACCTAGCTGATCATAAAGCGGAAGGGCTATCGCGACCATGCCGTCGATAAACTCTTCATCATCGACACTGTATCCGCGCCGTTGAATGGTATTGAGCTCTTTTTTAAGACGCTGCTTGTCGATAACGGTGTTTTTGGCGCATTGAGATAGCTCTAATTTACTTAGAACACGACGAAGTTGTGGTGGGGTGAGAGTGCTTAAGAACAGCTTACCACTGGCTGATGCCCATAAAGGCGTTGGAAAACCAACAGGGATGACGATTTGCAGTGGCCAGTTAGTTTGAATCCGATCGTAATACACCATGTGTGGGTTAGCGTCGTCATTAGCTAGCGCTAAACCACAGGTTTCTTTAAGTTTACGGGACAGACCATGTAGGATGGCTTGACGTTGTAACTTGTGTTGGTTGGTCCATCTTACATCCAAGGCGATGGACAGCATTTGAGAACCTGGGTAAAAGTGCCCTCGTTCATCCAGTTGAACGTAGTTAGCTTCTTCAAGTTGTTGCAGCAAACGATGGCAAGTGGGTTTTGGGATGCCAGATTCAAAGATGATATCAGAGGCGGCGATAGGGCTCTTCGCTTCACTAATACGTTCAATAACATTGATAAGACGATCAACTGAATTTACTTTTTCCGACACCTTTGCTTCCTTTTAATGGCGAACCCTATAATGACATCCTTTGATACCACGTAAACTGCGGTGATGTGGGCTACAGCCGCTTTATAGTCCCAGAGTCTTCATCGAGTTTCAACTGGTTAGCGGTTCAATAACGTGTTTCAAATTTGGTAATGCGACTGAATTAATCAAAAACTCTTCTCGCCCTGGCGTTGGTGCATCTAAAACAAGCAATTGTCCTGATAGAGGGTAAAGGTGCGCTTCTTGAATACTCAGTTCAAAATTGGCTGTGGTAACAAATAATGTGTTGAAATCGTTACCTCCAAAAGTGCAGCGAGTGGCGTGCTTTACTGGCAAGTCGATTTCATCAATAAGTGTTGAAGTGCCGATTTGTTGCTGTGAGGGGGCATAATAAGAGAGCATGCCACGCTCCCAGTGGCAGATATAGAGATTGCCTTGACGGTCGACGGCGAGTCCATCGGGGTACCCTTTGCTTTGTTCGAACTCCACAAAAACGGACTTATCGAGAATACGGCTCATGGTGTCATCTAATTGGTATTCATAGACTTTCCGTTGAAACATGTTGGAGCAATAGGCGCGCTTTAGTACGGGGTTGAATGCAATACCATTGGCAACACTAAACCCTGAATCCATTTCTTTCGCCGTGCCTTGTGTTAGTTGATAGAGCTTGCCATCTGGTGCTTCAAGATGAGTGTGATTCATGGAGCCAAACCATAAGGCACCCGTTGGTGAGGTGACAGCGTCGTTAAGATGGAGGTGAGCAGTATCGAAGCAAGGGTCTGAGAGAGGGGTGAATGTATCGAAATTCACTGAGCAATAAAATAGTCCCTGTTTGCTTGCGCAGACCCATCCATTGTCATCGCAACGTGCGATGGCAGTGATATCAAATGGGGTTGTCACCGTATTCAGTGTCCTTGTGCTTAGCGAGTATTCGTAGATCTCCTGTCCTGCTGCTTCTACCCATACCACACTATTAGTGTCTGGTTTCCATATCGGGGATTCTCCGATCTTTGTCACAACATTTTCTACCGCATGCATATTTAATTACCCATATATCGATACTATTTGTATCAATATAGATTTATTATGTTGTGAGTGAAAATTTGATAGGAGAGTTTGTGAAGCAGCGCAGAACAGAGCAATGGCGAGAATGATGTTATTTTGCTTTGTCGATTAGAGTTAGGGTGATTAGCCGCAGTTTGTTATTTTGCCAATAGAAAGTACGATAGATGCCAACCAGCGCGCTAACGGAATGAGAACCGCCCTATGCTTAATTATATCGAACCTGTATTTAGACCGCCTTCAGAGTGGAAATCGTTGATACTTCAAGTGACGAATGGATGCAGCCACAATCGATGTACATTTTGTGATATGTACACCCAGCCCCAGAAAAAATTCAGACCGAAAAAACTTGAAGAAATAGCGCAAGAGTTACAGGTGATCGCAAAATCAGGCGCGCGAGTTCACCGGGTATTTCTGGCTGATGGTGATGCCATGACATTACCTTTTCGTCGCCTGCAAGAGATTTGTATGCTCATCAACCAATACTTGCCTCATGTTCAGCGAATTTCCAGTTACTGTTTACCACGCAACCTAACCAATAAAACAACAGAACAGTTGGCCGAGCTGCACCAGCTTGGGCTTAGCTTAATGTATATCGGCTGTGAAAGTGGTGATGACGAAGTATTAAAGAGAGTGCAAAAGGGCGAGAGCTTTGACTCTTCGCTTGCGGCACTTAATAAAATTAAAGCCGCCGGAATGAAAAGTTCGGTGATGATCTTGAATGGACTTGGTGGTCCTACTCTGAGTAAACAACATGCATTGAACTCGGCGAAATTAATGAATGCAGCTCAACCAGATTACTTATCTACCTTGGTTGTATCCTTTCCATTCGGCGAAGAACGTGTCGCCACGGCATTTAATGGTGAGTTTCGTCAGTTGACGCAACCAGAGTTGTTCGCTGAAATTCGTTGTTTGTTAGAAAACTTACAGCTGGAAAAGACAATTTTCCGCTCTGATCATGCGTCTAATTACCTAGTATTGAAAGGCATTTTAGGCCGAGATAAGCAAGCGTTGTTGCAAAAAGTCGAGTTGGCTATTAACCATCCAGAGCAGATTCCACTGCGTCAGGAATGGCAGCGAGGCTTATGAACTAGGGCCAATGTTACTCGTTGATTTTGACAATTTCACAAACTTGTATAAAAACGGCGTTTGTCATAATAGGGGTGGGAAAGGTTATAACCTTTTGAATACTAAGTATTAATGCTCATATTTTTGTTGGTCATGGTGTGTTTTTTACAGAGTGGTTTTGTAAAATTGACAGTGTAAAAATTTCGTTGTGAAATTGTTGTCAAAAAAGCGCTATGCTACTTAACAAGCAATAACGATGACGAATTAGCACCAACGTTTAGGGGATTTGCTTAAGTTTTTATCCATTAGCTTTGAAGGAATAGACTATGAATATGCAGACATTCGATAAAACAGAACAACATCACACACATAATTTTATCGCAGAAGCTGTGTTTGCCGTGGAAATGGTCAAATCTAATGAGCTGACGCAAAAGCAAAAAATGGCGAAACAACTTCTTGATACCTTATTCCCGCTAGATAATGGCTCTCATGAAGATGTGGTGAGCTACGAAATTAACTACCGTCATGTACAGGCTTATTTCAAAAATGGCCAGCACTGTGGCCTTAAGCATGCTAAACGCTTTGTCGCTTATACCGGTGATAAATGCGCGCCGGACTCCATTTTACTTCGTGATGAAAGTGGGACGCATGTAGAAGTAACAATGGGCCGTCGTAAAGGTACAGGATGTCTTGAGTTTGTCACTATTGAAGATATTCAGCTTGAAACCTGTACAACATTTGGACAAGCAGAAGGGTACAATGGGACGGGCCTTCGCCATTGGGTAAGTTTGGTGAAGGGGGATGAAAAGTGTCGCCCAAAAACGAGTAATGAAGATAAAGAATACACTGCGAAAAACGGTGATGACTATGCACTAGGTTTTGCGTTTTCTTTTTAATGCACTAATCTATCGGTAATATAATTTAACAATGAGCCAGAGAAGTGTCTTCTCTGGCTCATTGTTTAGACCTTTAATGCTACGTCGCCAGCGCGGCTTCGTGCATAACTTCTCCAGATAGCTAAATATATCGCTAAATCCGCCAGCCGAATCGACATGCCTAGTCACCTTCCTGTATTCTCGCACTTATTCGTAGTCCCCTGTACTTTGCACTTCGTATTTACTGCTCAGGATCCAATAACGTGGCTGATTATTTTCCCATCGATATACCTTTTGAATCACGATACCAATGTTGGTTTTGTGGCGAGCCCAGCAGTGGGACGTTACGATGCCCTCTGTCCATCAGTGGCGGAATTGAGTTGCCCACTTGTACTGAGTGCGCTTCTTTTACCGATAAAAAAGTAACGATGACGATTTGGCCGCTTCGTTTGCATATAAAGGATCGTCTTCTTAATAAGTATGCGAAACATCTTGGTATCGGTGTAAATTGGACCAAGGAAGAGCTGGAGCAGTCGCAACTAGAAGGCGCGATTTTTGAAGGTTTTAGAGCAAGCGCATGGAAAATGTATGAAATTGCGCGCGAAAGGGTCGATTTTCAGGGCTGGATGCTGACGGTAGATGGCACTGCAGTGGAGTCGTGTGATGATACTTTCTTTTTTGAATTTCAAGGCACTCGGTTTTTAAATGTCAAGTCAGCCTTGGCTTTCTATGTGAAATCAGAGGGAGTGGATGAAGCGCTGCTTACTGGTCTATTTGATATTCTAGGTAAGGAGCAGTTTGAATACTGTTTACGAATTGCGCGATTAAATCCAAGGCCGACACAAAAACTAAGAGGCCAATTGTTATGTGAGGTTGAGCAACAACGTCGAGAAACGGACCAAGCCCAAAAGCGGTCAAACACGCAGCTGAATTGCGTGGATGTCAGTACTATTCAGACAGTGAGGCTCAACAACATCATGGTTGAAGCTGAAGCAATCGCATGGATGATGAACCGATCGATAGCGAACCTTCATCAGTTGTCGCACTTTGAAGACCGCTTCTTTGAGGAACATGAGCACTTAGGTGGGCCAAGAGCGTTTCAATTATTTGATGGTATTCAGTGTTATTTAGAAGCGCGTGAGGATAAATCCTGGGTTAATCATTCAGATCCCAACCAGTTAGTTTGGTCTCAATTGGCCCTTGAGACCTCTGCTTGCTGAGTAGATAGACAATCCGTTTGTGTTCACGTCATTGCTGAGCTTTACCTCATGACAAATCCATACACGTAAAGACCTGCCTTTTATTTGTGTTTTTTATAATATTTGCGTCTATATTTTAGTGGCTTATATATCGCATTGATATTTACAGAGAATTGACGTAACACCGTTTAGTCTCGAGTTTATTTTGCGTAAAGTTCACAGCCAAAAACGTTAACAGCGATATGAAAGGTATCGGGGAGTCAGTTCAACCAATGCTAACAACAATTTTAAGTTTTGATCGAGAAGGCGTAAGCGCCGAAGAGGTAGAGCGTTCACACCGAATGGCCGGCATCTGGTGCTTTATCTATGCCGTTGCATGGGCATTTGTCTCTTATCAACTTGACCCAGCCGTACCTTATGATGCGATTGAAGCCTTAAATTGGGCCAGTAACGGTGAGTGGGGTAGCCCAAATAACCCTTGGTTTGTTGGATTTTTTGCTCGTGTTCTTCTAGTGTCTCCTTCAACAGAGTTTGCCTCGGCGTTTTGGTATGTTGGTCATTTCAGTGTGATTGCCTTAGGTATGCTCGGTTGTTACCGTTTGGCGTACAAACTAACCGATTCTGTCGCTCTAGCATGGTTGGGGCTATTAACGCTGAACCTTTCTGGTGTCATTAACTTTGAGGCAATCCCATATAACGACAATTACTTGTTGTTTGGCTCTTGGTCATGGTTATTGTTGATGTTTACCAAAGCGGTGTATGAGAATCCAAAGTGGTGGGTTCCATTTGGTATCCTTGCGGGTTGTTCTGCAATGGCGAAGTACACCACTTTCGCGCCTGTAGCCATGGTGTTTATTGTGAGCTTAGCAGTGCCAAGTGTCCGCAAAGCATGGAAACAACCAATGTTTTACGCGGGCATTGCGGCATTTATTGCTCTGGTACTGCCAAACTTTTTTTGGCTGTTTGCTAATAACTTCTCTTCACTTAAGTGGGTGAGTGGGCAAGTATCGGCACAGTTAAGCCCAGGTAGTTGGTTGGCGCTGCTTTCCGTGTTTTATCCTTTTATTCTCCTTGCAGGATTGCTAGGCAAGAATGCGTTTCGCTTTAGATCTTCCATTCCAGAAAAAGTATGGCTAAACACGTTTGTTCTACTCGCGCCGCTCATTGTGATTATGGGTTGGTTTACCTTCCATAAAGGTGGACGATTAGTCGAGTGGTTGCACCCATTCTTTATGCCTGCTCCTGCTGTTTTAGTGGCTTATCTGTCAACGCAAATCCACGGTCAACTGCGCGGTGCGTTTAAAGTGCTGTCTGTTATGGCGTTGGTGATTATTACTGGTTATGCATCGGTGATGATTTTTAACGTGAAGAATGCTGGGCAAGACTTTATTGGTATTAAGACACTGAGCAATCAAGCGAAGCAGTATTGGGATGAAAATACCGACGCAGAGCTTACGTTAGTGGGTGGCAGTGAGCTTTCTGAATGGCTGACGTTTTATATCGCACCTCACCCAAAAATGACGAATCAATGGAATAACGATACGCTGCCGAATGTTTATAACCGTCACATCACCGCAGACAAAATCCGTGCGCAAGGTGTATTGCTACTAGGCTATGCCGGGCAAGGTTGCCATGATGGTGCGTTTTCTCGGTTCACGAATGAGTGGCCCCAGTTTAGCGTAGATGTTCAAAAAGAAGTGATATTTCAAGATTCACCACAAGAGCCAGAAGAGCCAATCTGTATCGGCGTGGTCAAGCCTCAATAAATAGACGCTAATTGAAAAGTTACAGAAGATAAGAAATGGCTCGTTTAACTAACGAGCCATTTTTATGTCTGTGGGTATGTACTATTACTCGTTAACTTTGTTCAGCGTGTGTAATCAACGTATGCGCATTAGCAGATGTTTCTAAGGCGTGAGATCGTTAGTAGGTGCTCGCCTTATGCGACGCGAATCCCTTCCAGGTGTTGTTGACATTGCTGTCTAGCGGTGGAGAAAAATGCTTGCAGGTAATGCTTGTCCTTTTCGCTGTGCCTAACTGCAGCATACAGCCTTCGCCAGAGTCCTTCTCCGAGTGGTTTACTGGTAATTAACCCTTGTCTTGAGAATTCGCTCACCGCCCAATTCGGTAGCGCTGCAACACCAAGACCAGCAGAGACCATTTGAATTAGCATTAAGGTATTGTCTGCTTGTTTCCATCGCTGTGGTTCCACTCCTGCGGGGGTAAGGAAGTGCTTCACAATGTCGAGACGCTGCTTTTGCACTGGGTAAGTGAGCAACGTTTGGTCGGTAATGTCATTGGGTTCAATGCGATCTTTCTCGGCTAGAGGGTGTGAAATTGATGTCACTAAGCGCATTTCAAAATCGAACAAGGCTTCGTAGTGCACTTCTGATCGCGGTTGGATATCGGAGGTAATAACAAGGTCGAGTTCGCCAGCGACTAATGCGGGTAGAGGCTCAAAGCCAAAACCGGAAGAGAAATCCAACTCCACGTGTGGCCAAGCAAGTTGATATTCTTTGAGTGCAGGCATGAGCCATTGAAAACAAGAATGGCAGTCGATAGCCATGTGAAGACGACCATGTATGTCTTCTCTTAATCCCGCCAACTCGCCTTCTGCTTGCGCGAATCGAGGCAAAATTTCATTGGCGAGCTTTAACAAAATCTCGCCTTCTGAGGTAAATTTTACTGGGCGAGTTTTTCGAATAAACAGCGGTGCACTAATCCGTGTTTCTAGATCTTTAAGTTGATGGGAGAGTGCCGACTGAGTCAGGTGTAGTGAGGTTGCTGTCGCAGTAAGCGACCCCGTGTCTCGCAATGTTGCTAATGTTTTTAGATGCTTAAGCTCTATCATGACTGTCCCTAATCTTTATCCCTGAGGACTAACTTAACGCGAATTCTTCCTTAAGTAAACGTCTAGACGGCTATAACTCATTACTAAAGATGTTGAAAATAATTCATAACCAAGGTGAATTAATTGGAGTTGTTTTATATTGAATGGTGCGGGATAGTTTAGACATCTGGACTGCTTAATAAGGAATATCACCATGACAACAACACATATTTTGGGTTACCCACGAGTTGGCGAGAAACGCGAGCTGAAATTTGCACTTGAACAGTACTGGAAAGGTGAGACAGACGTAAAAGCACTGCAACAGGTGGCGTCTGGTATTCGCAAAAAGAACTGGGTACTTCAGCAAGATAATGCATTGTCGTTTACCACTGCTGGCGATTTCGCTTGGTATGACCATGTACTCGGAACAAGCTTGTTGTTGGGTCATGTCCCTAAGCGCCATCAACGCGGCTTCCCTGATCTTGATACGCTATTTCGCGTTGGTAGAGGGCAGTCACAAGCCAGTTGTGGGTGCTCAGGTGAAGCCGCATCAGACATGACCAAATGGTTTAATACTAACTATCATTACATCGTGCCGGAATTCACTGCCGATGATAAGTTTGAATTGAGCTGGACTCAGTTATTTGATGAGATTAGTGAAGCGAAGCAGCAAGGCCATAATGTTAAGCCAGTATTGCTTGGGCCGTTGAGTTATTTGTACCTTGGTAAAGAAGTGGAAGAGGGCTTTGACCGATTAGCTCTGCTGCCAAGACTGCTTACCGCTTACCAAGCTATTTTCACCAAATTTGAAAAGTTGGGTGTGGAATGGGTACAAATTGATGAGCCTATATTGGCACTTGAGCTTGAGTCGAAATGGCTAGATAGCTTTAAATTGGTATATCAAGTTATTAGAAGCGATGTAAAGGTGCTACTCACTACTTATTTTGATTCTATTGTTGATGTATTACCAACCATTACCGAGCTGGATGTTGATGGCCTACATATTGATTTAGCGGCAGCGCCTGAGCAACTTGATGACGTCGTGAAAGCACTGCCAAGTCAATGGGTGCTATCTGCTGGTGTGATCAATGGGCGTAATGTTTGGCGTGCTAACCTTCATAGTAAGTTGAGTGCTCTACGTGATGCGAAACTGCAACTAGGCGAGCGCCTTTGGGTAGCAACCTCGTGTTCTTTGTTACACAGCCCGGTAGATTTAGATCTTGAGACTAAATTATCTGACGAAACGAAAAACTGGTTTGCTTTTGCTAAACAAAAAGTTTCCGAAGTCAGTTGGTTATCTAGAGCGCTTGAAGGCGATGAAAAAGCGGTTGAATATTGTGCTCAGTACAGTCAACCGATTATTGACCGTGAGCTTTCTACTTGGGTCAATAAGGCCAGTGTACAGCAGAGACTCGCTGGCTTGAATGCGAACGATGCTAACCGTAGTGCTGTGTACGCAGAGCGAGCTCATCACCAAAAAGAAGTGCTTAAACTGCCATTGTTGCCGACGACGACGATTGGCTCATTCCCGCAAACCAGCGAAGTAAGACAAACTCGAGCTGCGTTTAAGCGTGGTGATATTACCCAAGCGCAATACAAAGAAGCAATCCAAGGGTTTATTCAAGATACCGTGAAGCGCCAAGAGGAGATTGGCTTAGACGTGTTGGTTCATGGCGAAGCCGAACGTAACGATATGGTGGAGTACTTCGCAGAAAACCTGTCAGGCTTTCAAACCACGCAATTTGGTTGGGTACAAAGCTACGGCTCTCGCTGTGTAAAACCGGCGATTGTTGTTGCCGATATTGAGCGTGAAGCACCGATGACCGTAGATTGGACCTGCTATGCTCAATCGTTAACTGAAAAACCGATGAAAGGGATGCTGACAGGCCCTGTTACCATCTTATGTTGGACCTTCCCGCGTGAAGATGTGACAAGAGAAACCATTACCAATCAGTTAGCGTTTGCTTTGCAAGATGAAGTATCCGATCTGCAATCGGCTGGTATTAATATCATTCAAATTGATGAACCTGCTATTCGTGAGGGGTTGCCGCTAAAAACCAGAGATCATGCAGAATATTTAAACTGGGCGGTAAATGCGTTTAAAGTTTCAGCAGCCAGTGCTAAACCTGAAACTCAAATCCACACTCATATGTGTTATAGCGAATTCAATGAAATTATTGATTCGGTAGCCGCATTGGATGCCGATGTCATTACCATAGAGACATCTCGTTCGAACATGGAATTGCTTAATGCGTTTGAAGCATTTAACTATCCGAATGAAATTGGGCCGGGCGTCTACGATATTCATTCACCCAACGTACCTGATGTGGAATGGATTGAGCAGCTGATTGAAAAAGCGGCGACACGTATTCCGGTAGAGCGCTTATGGGTGAACCCGGATTGTGGTTTGAAAACTCGAAACTGGCAGGAGACAGAGACCTCGTTGAAGCACTTGGTTGAAGCGGCAAAACGTTTACGAACGACACTCGCGTAGCAGCAATACACTAGCGATGAAGTTCATGTCATCAAACTGAAAATGGCTTGCATCTGCAAGCCATTTTTTTGTGTCGAACTTAATAGTAATTGAGTGCGTAGTATTATTTTGTTGCGGGTTGAGCCGCTGATTTTGACGGCTGGTCACAATACTGCTTCGTCACCATTTGGTCGACCATCATCTGTCCGCGAGTATTGCGCATCATGATGCGATAGGTCAGCCCTAAGTCGAGATTCGCTTTTACTTCTCTATCGGTACAATAAAAGTTCATGCTGTTATGCAAGACTTCATCAATGGGCTTTGCCCCTCTCGCATCTGTATTGTATAACATCATGATTTCTACGGTACCTTTACTGGCAGACGCTTTCATGATGGAAAGAGGACCATGCTCGATCGGTAAACCAGAAGATAAAATACTGGCTCGGCTTTGCGCGAGCATTTCCAGCTGACGCTGCTCATCGTCACCTTTGCTTGAACAGCCAGCAAGTGAGGTAATGGCAGCAAGTGACAACCAAATAACGCGACTTTTCAAAAGAGATTTCATGATATTAGAATACTTTTTTAAAAGGTTTTACGATAACGCTATGATAAACGCCAGCATCAATATAAGGGTCGCTATCCGCCCATGCTTGTGCATCTGCTAAAGAGTTAAACTCTGCAATGACGGTTGAACCGGTAAAACCTGCATCGCCAGGGTTATCGCTATCAATAGCAGGCATTGGCCCTGCGGTTAACAGGCGTCCTTCATCTTGAAGTTGTTGTAGCCTGGCGAGATGCTGAGGACGAACACTCATACGTTTCTCAAGTGAGTTTTCTACGTCTTGAGAAAAAATGACATACCACATATTTGGTTCCTTCAAATCATTAAGTCGTGACAAATGGTGCGGTTATATCGTTAGCGATGGGTCGTTCCGCTCTTTGACGACGGAAACGTAACTTGGCTATTGCTAACGTACAGAGAAAAATAACGCGCACGATACCTATGGCTATACGATGTCACTTTTTAGCGTAAAAGTCATCGTCCACTGATGCTTAATTTGGATTAATTGGACGTGGTCTCCCATTTCCATCAATGGCAACGTAATGAAACGTCCCTTCACAGACTTGATAGCGCTCACCAACACCTTCTGTTGTCACAGGCTTAACCCAGACTTCAAGGTTTATAGACATCGACGTATTACCGATTTTAGTACATTCGCCGTAGCAGCACACTACGTCACCCACTTTTACAGGGTGCTTAAATGTGATACCAGAAACCGAAACTGTAGCGATTCGACCGTGAGAGATTTCTTTTGCAAGAATACCGCCTGCTAAGTCGAGTTGAGACATGATCCAGCCACCGAAAATATCGCCGTTTGCATTAGTATTTTCCGGCATAGCCAGCGTACGGATGATTAATTGACCTTTAGGAGTGGTCGTAATTGTATTTGTCATGATGATAAGCTTCCAAAAAGCAAAACAGCGACCCTAAGGTCGCTGCAATTCAGATATGGTGCGGAGTATACAAAATCCGCACAGCGAATCAAGACATGTGATCTTCATTCTCACTTTTGGTTGGTTTACCGTCTTCGTCTTTTGGCATGTATTTGTAGATGTAGACACCGGTTACGACCGTAAAGCCGAGCGTGGCAGCTAATAGACCAAAGACTTTAAAGTTCACCCATACATCGAGTGGAAACTCATAAGCGACATAAACGTTTAGGCCAGCACAAAACGAGAAAAACGCTACCCAAGCCCAAGTCACCTTCGCCCAGACGTGATCGGGTAAGGTGATTTCTTTGCCCAGCATGCCTTTAATAGCGCTACGGCCAATGGCATGGCTTACTGCGAGACCAATTGCAAAAATAGTGTACACGATGGTGACTTTCCATTTAATGAAATTGTCATCATGTAAGAAAATAGTCATGCCACCAAATACGGCGACCATTAGAAAGGTGATGACCTGCATCTTTTCTACTTTTTTATAAAGGAAGTAGGTTAAGACAATTTGTACTGCTGTCGCAGCGATGAGTGCGCCTGTTGCGACATAGATGTCCTGCATTTTATACAGCACAAAGAAAATAATCAGGGGAATAAAATCAATAAGTTGCTTCATGTTTCTTGCAAACCTTGCAGTAATAATTGACGACAGTGTAACCAAAACTTTAAGAATACAAAACCATTAGAGACAATTAGAAACAATACTATTCCTTCCGTCCTTGCATTGTAAGAGGAAAGGTAAGCGGTAAACGGGTTCTAGACGCTTGTTTTATAGACAAAGTGTAAATAATGGGATGGGTAACAAAGTGTGCCGTAATAATTTAGGTGAGTAACAAATAACGTCGTTAGGTAACAGATACCGCGAAATTAAAGGCTAATTTGACAGTGAGTAGCCATGCGAGCAAATAGTAATGAAAGTAAACAGCAATGCAAGGCGGTTCGTGACAACCTTGCATTGAATATACTCGCTTAAACACGTTACTCTGCGATGGGTTTTTTCAGTCCAGAAATTGTGGCGTATTGTGGCGGGTGAAGGTCTTGTGGCTTGATTTGTACCCGAGCATCACTGGCTCTGCAGACTCCATCGGTATCACCGCCATTGGCTCTGACGTATTTGTGAAGCCCGGCTAAGCCGTCTTTATAATAAGAATCAAGCTTTCCACGGTAGCCATAGTACGTACATTTGTTATAACCCCAGCCATACATGTAATCCGCTAAGGCTTGTGCAAAGCTGCGTTTGCCATCAAACCACGATGCGCTGTTGCAGTTATAGCATTTAATTTTTCCAGAGAAGGTTTTTGGAAGACCATTTTCTTTTAACCTATCGACAACATATCGGTGCCCGACGGTGGTTCCCCAGCTTTTTGCCATTGAAATACTTTCTTTTCCTGGGAAACCATGGCCTCGGATATAAATTTGGTCGTCATTAGCAATATTCATCAACTCTGGAATTTTGACGCCAGGTTGATACCAAACCTGTATGGCTTCTTTTTGCTTTACTGTCCATAAATACTGAATCCAACGATGGTTCTTACGTCTTGTTGGGCTGGTGGCATAGGTGCCATGTTCGTCTTGATAGTCACCGTATTCTAGCCACGCTCTACCATCTGTTGTTGGGGTTGGCATGTAAAAAATAATCTTTCCCATATTATCCTCGACGTCCTT
The DNA here is from genome assembly GCF_050337205.1 of Vibrio nomapromontoriensis. Classification (NCBI taxonomy): domain Bacteria; kingdom Pseudomonadati; phylum Pseudomonadota; class Gammaproteobacteria; order Vibrionales; family Vibrionaceae; genus Vibrio; species Vibrio nomapromontoriensis. The sequence continues at coordinate 131,218 of NZ_JAKJSS010000014.1, read as the reverse complement.
TTCGTAGTTTCTCTGTTGACGGTATGTTCCTTTAGATCTCTTAGTAAGCCAGATCATGAGGCATAAGTATTATGACCTAACCATAGTTGAAGAGTAGCAATTACACGAGTTAATTGAATAAAAAAACAGAATTAAAGTTACAATAACCCCTTAATTTTTAAGTGGTTTTTACATATCTCCCCTCGGGTAGTAATAGGTTTTCTATGGTTTTCATCGCTATCTGCGACCCATGCCACGTAATAAACCCATTTTCAAAGCGCTGATATAAATTTCGGTCGGTAAAGGGATATCTCGAATTACTACCTTCGATGATACTGAGTGTTGTTCACAAAAATTAATTAATTTGTATACAATTGTTGTGCTATATATCTACAATTGATGGGGTGTATTTGCAGGAGGCATAGAATGGACGTAGTGAAGGTAGGGATTATCGACAGAGTGTTGATGAATGTGAGTATGGACTGGAAGCTATTGCTACCCAGTATATTAGCGAATTTAGCTCTAGGGGGCGTTGGGGTAGCGGTGGTAGTCAGCACTGACAACTTGACGTTCAATGAGCAGGTGTTTATCGCAATATTACTGCTTTCGATGCTGGTCATATCTCTATTAGCATGGGCAATAAAAAATAGCATTTTGCCTCTATTAGATCATGTTAAACAAGTCATGCATGACGTGAATTCTGGAAGCATTGATGCACGGATTGGCTTTTCTGGTTCTGACGAGTTTGGACAAATTGGTGAAGCGACAGATGCAACGCTCGACAAGCTGGTGACATTGCTAAAAGACATGTCCTTTGCGGTTGATGAACTAAGAGATGTCTCCAATCAGTTGGATATTTTATCTGCTGATACCTTGAAGAATGTAATCAGTCAGGATGAACACGTCGATCGAACTCGTAGGGAAATCGGGTTAATGACGCAGACCGCTGAATGTAATACCAGTAGTGCTTCTACGGCGCTTGTGTCTATTGAGTCGTTATCAAGCAGTATACAAGTGGTGAGGCATAATATTTCAACTATAGCGGATAGCGTACAAGGATTAGCGGCAGACGCTAAAGCGGTATCTACTGCGAGCCAGCAGATGAGCGCTGCTGTCAATAAGGCCACTCAGTCGGTCGCGTTAATTGAAAAAATTTCAGAGCAAACCAATTTATTAGCACTTAATGCCGCTATCGAAGCGGCGAGAGCGGGAGAGTTTGGGCGAGGGTTTTCTGTGGTTGCCGAACAAGTTCGTGAGTTGTCAGAAACATCCCGTCATTCAGTGTTGGATATTAAAGATATGAATCAAGAATTGATGCACGTGTCAGACGGATTACAAGCGCGAATAGCAAAGAGTAATGACAAGATAGCGAACTTGATGTCAAGTTGTCGTGAATCGGAAGCGAGGTTTGTCGGTATTTCTGATGATATAGAGCAGTTGATACATTTTGGTCGAGAGGTAAAAGGTCAGTCGGAGCAGTTATCTGGGTTAACCAACGACAATGCACAGCGGCTTAGCTTGTCAAAAACTAAGTTGCAGGACTGTATGAATAACATCCAGCAAAGTGTGGAATACAAAAATGCGTTACTGACGCTATCAACGACCATGGATAGGGTCATAGCTCGAGTCTAGTGTGGTACCTTTCTCTGGCGGGCTGATACAGCGATCCTCGATATAGGGTTCTAATAAGCGGTAAAAAAGCCGATCTTTAGAAGATCGGCTTTGGATTACGGATAAATGACAATAGGCAGCACTAGCACTGGCTCATGTGAGCAATTATGCGTTTTGCTTTTGTAATTCTATTTCTGTTTCTTCTTCTACAAGCGCATCAACAATGACTGCACATGCCGCATCACCTGTGATGTTAAGCGCGGTACGGATCATATCGAAGATACGGTCAAGAGCGAACAGAAGCGGTAGACCTTCGATTGGAATGCCTGCTGCAAGCAACACGGCAACCACTAGGAACGAAGGACCTGGAACACCTGCTTGACCTACTGCACCAAGAGTTGATGTCACGATGATTGCCACATACGCGCCCATTGATAAATCAATGTTGAACAGCTGAGCAAAGAAAATAGCAACCAAGCCATAATAGATTGCGTTACCAGACATGTTAATCGTTGCACCTAGCGGTAGAACGAAAGAGGCTGTTGAGTTACGAACACCTAGCTCTTTTTCACATGTTTCCATTGTTACAGGAAGTGTTGCCATTGAAGATGCTGTCGATAGGGCAACCGCTTGAGGCTTTTTCATTGCGCCAAGGAATTTCTTAGCTGACGTTTTGGTGAACACTTGAATAAGTAGCGGGTAAACCACAAAGCCAAAAATCAAAATCGCGGCGGTGTAAACCACAAACAGTTTGAACACGACCATCAATGCGCCAAAACCAAACGTACCAACGGCTTCAGCCATTAGACCAAATACGCCAATTGGAGCAATGATCATCACTTTGTTGATCATCCAAACCATGACATCAACAATTGAATTTACGCCGTTAAGAAGAGGATCGCGCTTTGATACTTCAAGTTTTGATAAACCAATACCGAAGAACAGGCAGAAAACGAGAATTTGCAGGATGTTTGCTTCATTCAGTGATTGGAAAACGTTGGTTGGGATCATGCCGGTTAGGGTGGCCCAGAAAGAAGGTAGATCACCTTTTGAAGCGTATTCAGTAGAGAACATGCCCTCGATACCAGCTGTGTCGATGTTGACACCCGGTTCGAAGATTTCACCCATGAATAGAGCCAGTGCAACAGCGAGTGCTGAAGTCAGGCCAAAAAATGCTAGCGTCGTCGCGCCAACTTTGCCTGCGTTACTACTGTTACCTAGTCCAGCCGCACCAGAAATAAGTGCTACCGCAACCAGTGGAATAACGAGCATTTTAATTAAATTGATGAAAATGGTACCGAGCGGCGCAAACATCGCAGCTGACTGACCCATCATCGCCCCAATCACGGTACCGAGAATCATCGCGATGACGACTTGGACACCGATATTTTTTATCATTGACTTGTCTTTTAACACTTCCTTAACCTCTGTGCTGTAAAATTGTAATACTCCAGTATAGTCTTCCATTAGAACGGTTAATGTTAGACTATTATTTCGAGTGATTTTTTACACTTTATTAGCACTTATAGCAACTGTTAGAAAACGAATAATGTAGGAAAACGCACAAATTGAGTGACGAGTGGTGAATTATCCATCAATAGCAAACGTTTGCTATCTTTAGTGGTCATAAAAGAGTGGGTAAGGATTGGTGGTTTGAATAAATTGGCAGGTTGGGATGTAAAAAAAAGGTTGCACTTAAGTGCAACCTTTATGGATTGATAACAATTACGATCAGTGTTGAGTTGCGGCTTTCATTGACGCCACAAATTTGCTCAGTTCCGACAGTAGTGTGGTTGGATTATCAAGATTACGCTCGATAATTTTCACAACGGCTGAACCTGAAATAGCCCCAGCAGCCCCTGCACTTAATGCGTCTTTGACTTGTTGAGGCTCTGAAATACCGAAACCAAGTAGAGACGGTGGTGCATCGTGCTTGATGAGCTTATCTAGCTGCGTCGTCATCGGCATGTTGGCTTTAGTTTCAGTACCCGTTACACCAGCGCGGGAAAGCAAGTAGGTATAACCCCCACCAAGCTCAGCAACTTGCTTGATCGTGTCTTCTGTTGCGGTCGGAGGTGCAATAAAGATGGGGTGTACGCCATGTTTATGCGCCGCTGCAACAAATTCTTTGCTTTCATTAGTTGGTACGTCCGCAATGAGCACGGAGTCGACGCCAACCTCTGCGCATTGTTGGTAGAACGTATCGACACCCTTTGAATACACTAAGTTGGCATACATAAGCAGACCAATAGGTAATTCTGGGTATTTATTGCGTATCTTTGCAATCAAGTCAAAGCAGATTGGTGGTGTGGTCTTCGCATCCAGAGCACGGATGTTCGCCCCTTGAATGGTTGGGCCGTCTGCCTGAGGATCAGAAAATGGCATGCCCAGTTCAAGCGCGTCTGCACCGGCTTCTACTAGCGTCTCCATGATTTGCAAAGAGAGCTCTGGGTTTGGATCGCCGATGGTCACGAATGGAACAAAAGCCCCTTGTTGTTTTTCGGCTAGGCGACGAAACATATCTTGATAACGATCCATTATAGCGCTCCTTTTTCTTTCAAAATATCATGCACAGTAAAGATGTCTTTGTCTCCACGACCAGAAAGGTTAACCACAAGCAGTTGCTCTTTTTCTGGTTCGTTGTGCGCCATTTTCAACGCGTGTGCGAGCGCGTGAGAAGATTCTAAGGCAGGGATGATGCCTTCTTGGCGAGCAAGAATTTGGAACGCTTCTAGTGCTTCGTCATCGGTAATCGCGTCATACTCAGCACGACCTATGGCGTTGAGGTGGGCGTGTTGCGGACCCACTGATGGAAAATCAAGTCCTGCTGAGACAGAGTAAGACTCTTCAATTTGGCCATGCGGGTCTTGCATTAACGGTGCTTTCATACCGAAGAAGATACCCGTTGTACCGTGTTTAAGTGGCGCACCGTGCTGGTCGGTATCAATACCTAAACCCGCAGGCTCGACACCGATAAGACGAACCGATTCTTCTTCGATGAAATCAGCAAACATACCGATAGCATTTGAACCGCCTCCGACACAAGCAATCACCGCATCTGGCAAGCGACCTTCACGTGCTAGAATTTGATGTTTGGTTTCTTCCCCAATCATACGTTGGAATTCACGTACGATGGTTGGGAAAGGGTGCGGGCCTGCTGCCGTACCCAGTAAGTAGTGAGCCTCTTCGTAGCTGGCAGACCAATCACGTAGAGCTTCATTACAAGCGTCTTTCAGTGTTGCAGAGCCTGAGTGTACAGGAATTACTTCTGCGCCCATTAAGCGCATACGGAAAACATTCGGGTTTTGACGTTCAACGTCTTTTGCACCCATATAGACACGACATTTTAGCCCAAGTAGCGCACAAGCAAGTGCGGTTGCAACGCCGTGTTGACCTGCGCCAGTTTCTGCAATGATCTCTTTTTTACCCATGCGTTTGGCAAGCAGTGCTTGACCAAGTACTTGGTTGGTCTTGTGCGCCCCGCCGTGTAGTAGATCTTCACGCTTTAGGTACAGCTTTGTTTTGGTACCCTTAGTGAGGTTACGAGTGAGCGTTAACGCCGTTGGGCGTCCAGCGTATTCTTGCAGCAGTCCCATGAATTCGGCGCGGAATTCGTCATCGTCTTGCGCATCAATGAAGGCTTGTTCAAGTTGATCAAGTGCTGGTACAAGAATTTGTGGTACGAATTGCCCACCATATTCGCCAAAATAGGCATCCAATTTCGCCATGGTTGTTTCCTCTCTTTAATTCTGGTGACTCGCTGGTGAGCAAGTATTAGTAATCTCTTAAAAGTGCAAAGGCTTGATTCAGTTTATCGGCATCTTTTTTACCCGGAGCGGATTCCACGCCTGAGTTTAGATCCAGTCCGATACAGCCCAATTTACTGGCTTGCTTGATGTTGTCTGGAGACAAGCCACCGGCAAGCATAATGTCGTTGGTATTATTAAGGAGTTGCCAATCGAAACGCTGCCCCGTTCCACCGGTTTGTTCTCCGACTTGAGCATCAAGTAAGTGTCTGTCTGCATGGATTGTGGTTAGATCAGGCAGTACATCTTTGACGCCATGCGCTTTCCAAATCGCAATGCCGGCCTGCAGCTGAGGTTTTAGCGCATCAATGTAAGCTTGGTCTTCATCACCATGCAACTGAACTGCAGATAGACCCAAATCATTAGCAGTACGAGCTACGCTGTCGACGCCATGATTTTGGAACACGCCCACATATTCTAGTGGTGCGCCACTCATGACCATTCGAGCCGCTTCAAAATCCACGTAGCGAGGTGACTTTTCAACAAAAATCAATCCACCTTTAACCGCGCCAGCTTGATACGCTTTTGCTGCATCATCGGCGTGGGTTAACCCGCAGACTTTGTTTTCTCCAAGCAGTACTTTGCGTACAGCCAACTCAAGGTTGTCTTCGGCCATTAACGAACTGCCAATTAAAAAGCCTGTTGCGTAGTGTGAAAGGTCACGAACTTGCTGGTTATTATAGATGCCTGATTCAGAGATAATGATGGTCCCAGCGGGCAGCTTAGGGGCAAGCTCTTTGGTTCTATCTAAATTAACCGATAAGTCACGTAAGTTGCGATTGTTAATGCCAACCACTTTGGCTTGTAGCTTGATGGCGCGCTCAAGCTCTTGCTCATTGCTGACTTCGGTAAGAATACCGAGATTAAGTGAGTCGGCAACCGCCGCTAATTCACGATACTCGTCGTCATTGAGCACCGATAGCATTAACAGAATAGCATCGGCTTGATAATGGCGAGCAAGATAGACTTGGTACGTATCCACCATAAAATCTTTGCAGATGACTGGCTGCTTAACTTGACCACGAACTTGTGGCAAGAAGTCAAAGTTGCCTTGGAAATATTTTTCGTCGGTTAGCACAGAGATCGCGCTAGCGTGATTGTTATAAACCGAGGCGATATAGTCTAAATCAAAATCGTCCCTAATCAGCCCTTTTGAAGGCGACGCTTTTTTACATTCTAGAATGAACGCGGTTTTTCCCGTTGAAAGGGCGTCATAAAAAGATCGATCAGAAGGCGTTAATTGTGCCTTAAAGCTCTCAAGCGGCTGCGACTGTTTGCGGGCTTCTACCCAAACTCGTTTGTCGTCGACGATTCTTGCTAGTACCGTTTCCATTGCTAGTTCCTATTCTTAACCGCGCGCTGCGAGTTGTTTAACAAGCTCGTAAGCCTGACCAGAGTTCATGGCATTGATGGCTTGTTGTGCGTTTGCTTTTAAATCTTCGAAGCCAAACAGCTTCATAAGTAATGCCACGTTAACGGCAACCGCGCCTAGTTGAGCCTCGGTTCCCTTTCCTGTCAGCATATTGGTAATAATGGCGCGATTTTCTTCTGGCTCACCACCTTTGATTGCTTCGAGTGGGTGTCGGTTCACGCCAAAATCTTCAGGCGTTAATGTGTACTCGGTGATAACGCCATCTTTTATTTCTGCCACTAGTGTGTCGCCATGAATCGCGACCTCGTCAAGGCCGCTGCCATGCACAACTGCTGCACGTTTCATTCCCATTTGTAGCATGGTCTCCGCGATAGGGCGAACCAGTTTCGCGTCATAAACCCCCATCAGTTCGATGTTGGGACGGGCAGGGTTGATGAGTGGACCCAAAATATTAAACAGTGTGCGCGTTTTCATGGTTTGGCGAACAGGCATCGCGTGTTTCACGCCCCCGTGATATTGCGGCGCAAATAGGAATGCCACGCCTAAATCGTCCACGGCTTGACGTGTGTCTTCTGGGCTCATGGCAAGATTAATGCCAAACGAATCAAGTAGATCAGAGGACCCAGACTTGCTTGAGACGCCACGGTTACCGTGTTTCGCTACCTTTAAGCCACATGCTGCAGCAACAAATGCTGCGGTTGTGGAGATATTAATCGTATTAGAGCCGTCTCCGCCCGTGCCGACAATATCGGCAAAGTCGTAGTCTGGTCGAGGAAACGACTTGGCATTGGCCAGTAACGCTTTCGCCGCACCAGCAATTTCGTCTGGTGTTTCGCCTTTGATTTTGAGTGCTGTTAATGCCGCCGCCATAAGAATAGGGTTAAGCTCACCTTTGATAATGGTGTCAAACAACTCTTGGCTCTCTTGCTGGCTAAGCGAGAGCTGGTCGTAAAGTTTGTTGATGATATTTTCCATAATTACGATTCCTTAATTTTGTGAGTTATTTGAATTAGCGAAGTGAGCCCGCTCTTGCCCAATCGATAGCATTGCCGAGCAATGCCGCTCCATGTGTGGTCATGATGGATTCTGGGTGAAATTGAAAGCCACAAATTCGGTCTTGCTCGTTGGCAATCGACATCACTAGGCCATCCACTTCTGCGGTAATGGCTAGGCTATCAGGCACGTGAGTTGCCACAAGCGAGTGATAACGTGCAATAGCGAGAGGCGAGGGTAATCCGCTGTAAATAGCGTGATTATCATGTGCCATCATCGAGGTTTTGCCATGGATGATTTCACCCGCGCCAGCCACTGTGCCACCGTAGGCTTCCACGAGGGCTTGATGTCCGAGGCAAATACCGATCATCGGCACTTTGCCTTTGAGTTGTTGAATTAAAGCGGGCATGCAACCGGCTTCTGATGGTGCACCAGGGCCTGGCGATAATACGACAACAGCATCTGCCAATTTTAGTACTGCATCGGCTATAGTTTGCGCCGCGATATGGTTACGATAAATGGTAACCTTGTGGCCTAAACTGCGAAATTGATCCACAAGGTTGTATGTGAACGAATCGAAGTTATCGACAAAGACAATGTTGGCTTTACTTGTAGAGCTAACATTATCTTGATTTGATGTGTTGGATTGGTTGCTCATACGTGTCTACCCCTGATGCGCAGTTTTGATAGCGGAAATAACGGCTTGTGCTTTACCACGGGTTTCATCGGCTTCAGCTTGTGGGTCGGAATCGAATACCACGCCTGCGCCAGCTTGAACTTGCGCGATGCCATCTTCTACGTAGGCAGCACGAATAACGATACAGGTGTCCATATCACCAATGCCATTCATGTAGCCGACAGCGCCGCCATAACTGCCTCGGGTTTGGCCTTCTACTTGACGAATGAGTTGCATCGCACGAATTTTTGGCGCGCCGGTTAATGTGCCCATGTTCATGCAAGCTTGGTAGCCATGAAGCGCGTCGAGATCGAGGCGTAGCTGGCCAACAACACGAGAGACTAAATGCATCACATGGCTATAACGGTCGGTTTGTAGCAAGCTTGCCACATGGCGAGTGCCCGGCTCTGAAATACGAGCTACGTCGTTTCTTGCCAAATCAACGAGCATCATGTGTTCGGCGTTTTCTTTCATATCGCAACGGAGTTCTAACTCCATACGGCTATCGAGATCTTGGTTAATCGAGCCGTCTGGGTTTTTGCCGCGACGACGTGTCCCTGCGATTGGGTAGATCTCGATCTGATTGCTTTGTGAGCAATACTTTAACGCACTTTCTGGTGACGCGCCGAACAGGGTAAATAGTTCATCTTGCATGTAAAACATGTAAGGACTTGGGTTGCTTCGTTTCAGCTCTTTATACGCCACAAGAGGCGAGGGGCAAGGTAGTGTGAAGCGTCTAGAGGGCACAACTTGGAAAATATCGCCGCGGACGACGTATTCCTTTAGATCACGTACTGTCTGGCAAAAATCGGAATCCGAGACACTGGCGACTTCTTGATGGTCTTTGACCACTTGCGCGGTAGGCAGTGCTTTAAGATTGTTGCATTGTTGGCTGATGTCTTGAATGCGTTCACGAATACGAGCAAGCTCGTTGTCATCATGGTTGAAGAGTGTGGTTTGTAAGTCACATGATTCTTTTTGGTGATCGACAACAAGTAGGCTCTCAGCAACGTAAAAAACGTAGTCAGGGCAGCGATTGGACTGCTTGGCGTCACCTAAAGGTTCAAACTGAGCCACGAGGTCGTACGCGAATAAACCACCCATGAAAATCGCATTTTTGTTTAATCCGCCAACGTCAAAGCTGTGTTGAACTAATCTCAATGCATCGAATGAAGACGCTTCACGCAGTCGGGAGTCTTCATCAAGTTGGTCATCGGGCATCTCAAAACGCACGGTCAGCGTTGTTTTGCTCAGTGTGTAATGAATACCAGAGGATAAGTTACCAGCTAAAATGACCAGTAAGTTTTCACCATTTGTCGTTAAGGCTTCATAACGGACAATGTGTTCTTCACAAATAATACGAACGGCGGAGTCGACGATCAATAAACTTTGTAGATCTTGTTTTGAGTCAATTTCGGCGGACTCAAGCAGTAGGCTGTCGGTTTTGTTTTCACAAAGCGTGTGAAAAAGTGCTGTCGGGTCTTTTGAATAAGGGACTTGTAGTGAAAGTACCTCTAAACGACCTTGTTTTTGAATAGTAATGGCTTTGTTCACAAAACCTCCTCTCTTCATCAATCTGCTTTAGCAGTATCTACCCTGAAAACTATGTGTTCCATACTCGCACAATTAAAACGTTTGCCCAACGTTGAATCTGCCCAAATTGCCGCATAGTTAATCAGTTAAACTAAAAAATAAAAAAGCCCACTCATTTGAGTGGGCTAGTATTAAATCTACTTATCTTTTACGCACGTAAAAAAGCCCACTTGGAATCATTCCATGTGCGCCACCAATTTCCCGCAGAGTGTTTAACTGCGATTTGGGGTTTTTGGATTGGGTCAATTTCTTGTACCATACGTGCATTACTCTAATTCTGTACCTGCGTACTAGTTAACTAGTTCGAGGTGTGAAAGTCAACCGATATTAAAAATAAAATGAAGATAGATCTACACAGTCACACAACGGCATCAGATGGTCGTCTCTCTGTTGAAGAGCTTTTAGAGCGAGCGATTGAATTTAGTGTGAAAATTATCGCCATTACCGATCACGATACGTTGGATGCATTGCCAGAAGCTAAGCGTCTAATTGAGGAGCGTGAATGGCCGATTGAGCTGGTGAATGGCATTGAAGTTTCAACTGTTTGGCAAAATAAAGACATTCACATTGTTGGCCTTGGTGTGGCGCTAGATAGTGAGTCACTTTTGTCGCTTATTGCGGCGCAGAAAGCGCGACGTGCAGAGCGAGCTGAGTTGATGGCGCAACGGTTGGAAAAAGCGACGCGTCCAGGAGTGCTGGAAGAAGTTCAGGTGATTGCTGATGGTGCACCAATCACTCGTTCTCACTTTGCTAAGTGGATTGTCGAAAACGGTTACGCAAAAAATATGCAGCAGGTATTTAAGAAATACCTCACGCGAAACAATACCGGTTATGTGCCGCCTAATTGGTGCACAATGAGTGAAGCCGTCGACGCCATCCACGCAGCAGGTGGTGTGGCAGTCCTTGCGCATCCAGGTCGCTACCAGCTTACGGCCAAGTGGTTAAAACGCTTACTTGCTGCATTTTCAGAAGCGGGTGGAGACGCAATGGAAGTGGCGTTACCACAACAAAGTATGCAAGAAAGACGCAACCTTGCAGATTATGCGATACAATACAATCTATTAGCTTCTCAAGGTTCCGATTTTCATTATCAATCGCCTTGGACGGAACTTGGTAGAAACTTATGGCTACCATCGGGCGTAGAGCCTGTATGGGATCGTCTATCATTACAAACGGCAACAACGCTCGACAGCCAGAGTGCCGAAAAATAGTATTATTTAAGCTCTTGATGTGAAACAACAAGGAACGTTGTGCCGAGAGTATTTAGCTGAAGGAATAACAATGAGCCAATTTTTTTACGTACACCCAGATAACCCTCAAGCGCGTTTGATTAGTCAAGCCGTTGCGATTGTTCGTAATGGGGGAGTGATCATTTACCCAACCGACTCCGGGTATGCACTGGGTTGCCAGCTTGAAAATAAACAAGCACTTGAGCGAATTTGTCAGATTCGTCGTCTTGATGACAAACATAATTTCACACTTTTGTGCCGTGATTTGTCGGAAATTTCGCTTTATGCTCGCGTTGACAACACGGCGTTTCGTTTGCTAAAAAACAATACGCCAGGGCCATTTACTTTTATCTTCAAAGGTACAAAAGAAGTCCCGCGTCGCCTGATGAACCCTAAGCGAAAGACGATTGGTATCCGAGTGCCGGATAATCGAATTGCGCTTGATCTACTTGAAGCTTTGGGCGAGCCATTAATGTCTACGTCATTGATTCTCCCGGGTAATGAGATTACCGAATCCGATCCAGAAGACATTCGTGACAAACTCGAACATGCTGTTGACGTTATTTTGAACGGCGGTTACTTGGGTGAGCAACCAACTACGGTTGTTGATTTTAGTGATGAGGAACCGAAAGTACTTCGTGTTGGTGCCGGCGATCCTGCACCATTTGAATAAACATCGAGCCAGATGGTGTGATGAAATAACCTGAGAAACTTGGTGATTCTAGCCGGTTTCTCTGCGATAATACGCGACCGCGATTTTGACGATCGCAATATCTGGTTTCGACGTCTGTGAAGACGACATTATAGGTAGGTAGATGAGCGAAAAATTACAAAAAGTGCTTGCCCGCGCAGGCCACGGCTCACGTCGTGAACTTGAAACATTGATCAAGTCAGGACGAGTGAGTGTCAACGGTCAGGTTGCAAAGTTGGGTGAGCGCCTTGAAGACGACAGTGCGATTATTCGTATTGACGGACATACTGTATCGGCTAAAGCACAAGAAGAAGTGGTTTGTCGTGTATTGGCGTATTACAAACCTGAAGGTGAGCTTTGTACACGTCACGATCCAGAAGGTCGTCGTACGGTATTTGATCGCCTGCCAAAAATCCGTGGTTCACGCTGGATTTCAGTTGGTCGTCTTGATGCAAACACATCTGGTCTTTTGTTGTTTACTACCGATGGTGAACTGGCAAACCGCCTAATGCACCCTAGTCGCCAAGTTGAACGTGAATACCTCGTTCGCGTGTTTGGTGATGTGACTGAAAGTAAAATTCGCAACTTGGTTCACGGCGTAAAACTTGAAGACGGCATGGCACGTTTTGAAGATGTTGTGTACGCAGGTGGTGAAGGTATGAATCATACCTTCTACGTTGCGATTAACGAAGGTAGAAACCGTGAAGTACGTCGCTTGTGGGAATCACAAGAGACAACAGTGAGCCGCCTGAAGCGTGTTCGTTACGGTGATATCTACTTAGACAAAAAGCTGCCTCGTGGTGGTTGGACAGAACTAACGCTAAAAGACGTGAACTACTTGCGTGAATTGGTTGAGCTAAAGCCTGAGAAAGAAACGCTTCTTGATCAGAACAGCGCCAACACTTCTCGTCAGCGTGAACGCTCTCGCAGTCAAAAAATTCGTCGTGCGGTACGCCGTCACGAAGAGCGTGTTAGCACACCGTCAAAAGGTCGCAGCAACCAACAACGTCGCAACAAAAAGAGTGCAGGCGAAGCGGGTTCTCGTGCGAAAACCGGACGTCGCTGATTGCTGACGCTATCACATCTTAAGTAGTTAAGAGAGTGAAACAAATTATAAAAGGCCCGTTAGTGAAACTAACGGGCCTTTTTTGTCGATATCTTGATGGTGTTTACCTTAGGTCTACTTATTTGGACACGCGTATTTTAAGCCATGACCTAAAAATACGTCTCCATTAGCATCAGCATTAGCGATAAACCGGCTTCTTATTAAAATGGCTTTCGACCATTCGCTGCGTCACAATATGTTGAGGTTTAGTGAGGATGTCTTGCGTGTCACCGTATTCAACCACGTCACCTTCATGCATCACCATCACTTTATCCGTGATGTGTTTAACAATTCCTAAGTGTTGTGATACATAGACAAAAGCCACGCCCATTTCTTCTTGCAGCTCCAAAAATAGATTAATAATTTGTGAGCGCATTGCCATATCTAAGCCATTGAGTGCCTCGTCAGCGACGATGATAGAAGGCTGCAAGATGAGTGCTCGCGCCAAACAAATACGTTGCTTTTGACCTGTAGCGAGCATCTGCGGATAAAAGTAAGCGTGCTCTGGTAGCAAGCCAACTCGTACTAGCGTGTCTTTTACACGTCGCATTCTCGCTTCCGGTGGCATGTTGGTATTTCGCTTTAGTGGTCCTTCAAGAATTCGACCAATTTGTATCCTTGGATTCAAAGAGGTATTGGGGTCTTGGAAGATCATGCGAATAAGCTTACAGCGCGTTGAGTAATCTTTATGTTCTAATAAATCACCATTGACGCGTATTTCACCTGCTGTTGGTTCGACAACGCCTGCTAACATTCGAGCAAGCGTGGATTTCCCCGAGCCATTCTTACCAATAAAGCCAATAGTTTGCCCCGCTTCTAGACTAAAACTGACGGGCTTAACTGCATGCTGAATTTTCTTTTGAAAAAGCTTTGAACGAGTCACAAAGTCCTTTTTAAGTCCCGTGACTTCTAACAATGCACTCATGCTTTTTTCTCCGTATTCAGCGGGAAGTGACAGCTGTATTTATGGTTCTTCACTCGTTTGACGGGTGGAATTTCAACACACTGCCTCTGCGCGTAAGGACAGCGAGGGCCGAGTCGGCAGCCAATCGGCAGATGCTGAAGTGGCGGAATAGAACCAGGTAAAGACTGTAGTTTTTCTTTGTGCGGGATCCAATCACCAAAATCAGGCATCGCTTTCAATAGGGCGACGGTATAAGGATGCTTAGGAGCATCTAAGATTTTTTTGGTATCAGCAGACTCTACAGATTGCCCACAGTACATAACGGTAATGCGCGTAGCCCATTGGGTGATGGTGGTTAAATCATGGCCAATTAGGATCAAGGTTGTGTTATGGAGCTGATTCATCCGGCTTAATAAACGTAAGATCTGCGACTGAGTAATGGGGTCTAAGTCATTAGTCGGTTCATCCGCTATAAGCAATTTAGGTTTTGCAGCAATCGCCATCGCAATCATGATTTTTTGGCACTCACCGTCGGTAAGCTCATATGGGTAGCTATGCATGACACGCGTATGTTCTTTGATGCCGACTTTATGCAACAGGGCAATGGCTTGCTTCTTACGCCATTTGAATCGTTCCCACCACTTACCATCGAAAGAACGCGAAGGAATGGCTTCAATGAGCTGCCTACCGACTTCTTCTGAAGGATCCAAACAAGTGGACGGTTCTTGAAAAATCATCGCGACATCACGAGCAATCACTCGACGTCTTTCGCGTGGCGTGAGTTGCAATAAGTCGATGTTACCAAGACGCATGCGGTCTGCAGAGACTTTCCAGTTCTCTTTACATACTCCTACGATGGCTTTTGCCACCAAGCTTTTCCCAGACCCTGATTCACCAACAAGGCCGCGAATTTCACCATCATTAATGGTAAAACTCATTCTGTCGACCGCTTTTACCAAACCTTGTGGGGTTTCAATTTCAATAGTGAGGTGACGAATATCTAATACAGGCATTATTCCACTCCCGCGTTTAATGCGCTACGCACGCCTTCGCCGACGATGTTGATGACGACAACTACACATAAAATGGCAAGGCCGGGTAGGACCACTGTCCAAGGTGCGAGATAAAGAAGCTCAGCGGCATCACCTAATACCGCACCCCATTCACTACTTGGGGCTTGAGCGCCTAATCCTAAAAAGCCAAGTGCGGTAATGTCTAAAATTGCGATGGATAGCGCGAAGGTGAATTCGGCGGCAATAATGGACAAAATATTAGGCAATATTGAATTCCACAGTAAGTAGAAGTCATTGGCGCCGTCAAGGCGAGCGGCCATGATGTAATCTTTTTCCACTTCGGTGTGCACTGCTACATAAACGGTACGAACAAAGCGCGGGATCAAGGCTAGGCAGATAGCAAGCAGGATGTTGTATTCGCCGGGGCCTAAAAATGCCACAAAAATGATGGCGAGTAATAGCGATGGAATTGACATCACGGTATCAAGAAGGTGGTTCAAGATACTGGATAGTAAGCCCTTTGTCATACCCGCTAAAATACCGATAAAGCAGCCCACTAACGCTGAAATAACGGTAATAATGACCGCTGCACCGAAGGATAGGCGAGAGCCATCGATAATTCGAGAAAGGATGTCACGACCTAAATCATCGGTACCAAAAAAGAACTCGACCGTCCCCGCAGGATCCCAAGATGGTGGAATAAGTAAAAACGAGCTTTGCGCCATTGGGTCATATGGGGCGAGCCATGGCGAAGCGAGCGTGATGAGGATGATTAGACCAAAGCACCATAGCCCAAACATGGACAGGCTGTTACTTCGATAGCTTCGCCAAAAGCGTTCGAGTTGGGTTGGAATGCGTTCTTCCTGATAGATATTATCTGACAGCATACCATTCCTTCCTAACTAACGGGTTGATCATCGCGCCGATAATATCGGACAAGATACTTGCCGCGAGCACAATGGTAGCAACCACCATTACGCCAGCTTGTATTGATGCATAATCCTGACTTGATAGCGCATCTAAGAGCCAACGACCGATACCCGGCCAGTTAAAAATGGATTCCGTCATAATCGCGAGGGTAATCATGCTCGACAGCTGAACCCCTAATTTCGGTATTATCGGCGGTATGGCGTTACGAAGAACGTGCTCTATTACGATCTCATAATTGGATAAACCTTTGATCCGCGCGGCTCGGATGTAGTTTTGTGCCATTACTTCTGTCACGGAGGTACGCATCATTCGTATGACTTGCATCGTAGGCGATAGTGCTAGTACGAAACAAGGAAGAATCATATGCTCGATAACGCTTTGCAGCGCTTCGCGTCGGTATGGTCCATCCGAAAGTAGGGCATCGATCAACGCAAAACCAGTCACATGGTCTATTTCATAGAGTAAGTCATAGCGACCGGCTACCGGAAACCATTGAAAATTGAGTGAAAAATACATAATCATCAACAGTGCAATCCAAAATAGCGGGGCAGCGTAGCCCACCATGGATGAAAAAGAGATGATGTTATCGAGCCACTTGCCTTTTTTCATGCCAGCGATGGTACCTGCAGGAATGCCGATAAACACGGAGATGGTAAATGCGGCAAAGCACAGTTCTAACGTTGCAGGCAGAACGGCGGTGAGCTCATTAATGATTGGGACACCGGCTTTCGTTAATCCAAAATCTAGCTTCGTCAGTTGCCCAACATAGTGAATCCAGCCTTGGAAAAACGTTTGGTTTGCCCAAAAAGAGTCGGGCTCTAAGCGCAGCAAGTTATAGCCGACCAGCGTTAGGATAAGCAAGGTGATGACAAATAAATTGAGTCGGCGAATCGCATACCAGAACATCTATTTTAACCTCACTACTTGGTCAAACGGTTGAGCATTAAATGGGCTTGTTCGAAAACCGGTCAGGTCATCATTGTGCGCTTGATATTTTTGTCCATGCGCAATAGGAATGACTGGAACTTGATCGAAAAGAATATTTTGAGCTTGTCGATACAAGTTAACACGGTAGCGTGGTTCGCTCACTTCAAGGGCGAGATCGAGTAAAAAATCAAAATCGTCATTACACCACATTGAAAGGTTCAGCCCTTCCCGTTTCGATGAACAAGACAGCAGGGGTCTTAAGTAGTTATCGGGATCACCAGTATTGCCGACCCAGCCAGTCAGCAATAAATCCACCTCTTGGATGTTGGCTAGCTCAATTCGGTCAACGCGTTCATCGGTTAACAGATTCAGTGTGACGCCGACATCAGCAAGATTTGCTTGGATAAGTTCTGCCGTTTTTCTCGGACTTGGGTTATATACACGTGGCTCGAGTGGAACTGCCATGGTGAGTTCTAATCCGCTCTTATAGCCCGCGTCACGAAGTAGTGCCATGGCATAATTACGGTCATAGCGAACTTGAGTTTGATCCTTTTGATAGGCCCAAGAGCTTGGTGGTAAGAGGGTGTAGGCTTTTTCACCACTGTCGTAGTACACCGCTTCGAGAATATTGTCGCGGTTAATCGCCAGATTGAGGGCTTTTCGCACGCGTTGGTCACTGAGCGCTGGATGCTGGGTGTTGAGTGCAATAAATGACACATTCATCGCTGGCTTGGCTTGAAGTACGACGGAGTCTTCTTTAAGTATGATAGGTATTTGGCTCGATACTGGTGAATTGAGAACGTCACACTCACCACGTAATAACTTAGCTAAAGCTCCCGCTCCTCGGTGGGAGATGTCGAACACAACTTGCTCCATTTCGACCGACCCACGCCAGTATTTGTCGTGACGCTTTAAGCGTACTAAATCGGAGACCTGATACTCGTCAAGGTAGAATGGGCCTGTCCCAACAGGGTGTGTGTCGAGGTTGAGTTTATTACCTTCTTGTTGCAATATTTTGCCGTATTCTGCGGAGAATATCGGTGCATGTGCGGTTGAAATATTGGACAAAAAGGAGTTGTCTGGTTTCGAGAGCGTGAATTGAACCGTTTGATCATCAATGGCAATAACACCGGTGACCAGTGAAGCAAAGTTGATGCCCGCAAACCATGGATAAACACTGCCGCCCACTTGGTGGTAAGGATGGTTAGTATCCAAAATACGCTCAAAACTGAACACCACATCCTCGGCATTTAGTGCTCGAGTAGGGGTGAACCAATCTGTGGTTTGAAATTGGACATTATCACGCAGCTTAAAGGTGTAAACAGTACCGCTGTCATCTACCGTCCAGCTTTTGGCTAGATTGGGCACGGGTTGGTGAGTGCCTGAATTTAGCGTGAGTAGCGTGTCATATAATTGAGGCGCGATCGCTTCGACAGTAATGCCGCCATCGACTAATTGAGGGTTAAATGTACTTGGACGACCTTGGTCGCAGTACACGAAACCGTCCTGTCGAACTTTTGTATGGTCGATCGTATCCTCACAGCCAGCGACAAGCGCGATGCTGCAAAGTGTAATGGATAGTTTTAGTAATGCCTTCATAAACACGCTACATTCATTTTAGTGAACGTAATATCTGTATTGAGAACAGAGTAATTTACCACTAATTTGATTGTTAAACCAATAACGACAAGTAGTTATCGACGATTTTATTTATTTTGATGGTGACTCTTTGAGCGCTTTCATATGAGTTTGTGCTTTCTAACCAGCCCTCTTAGCTGATCATAGCTTAAGCTTAGCATTTTAGCGGCGGTTCTTTGGTTGTATTGTGCTTCTTCTAACGCTGCGCGAATAACGATGATGGCTTGCTCTTCTTTCCATAATTTAAAATCAATAGGAAAGGTTAGCGTATCAGAGAGTGGTGTGGATGATGCCTGCAAAGGGGCACTATTGGGTGTCGTTGCTTGGCTGATGACTTCCGGTGCTGCATTTACTGATTCAGTAACGATATTTGTAACAGGGTTTGTCGCAGCTTTTGCGCCTGGACTCAATAGAGGGAAGTCGTTGCTAAATGGATTAAAAGTAAGCGTATTGATTGGTTGTGAGCTCGTACCGTGTTGGTAGACGGCGCGCTCGATAACGTTCTTGAGCTCTCGAACGTTTCCGGGCCAAGGGTATTCATGAATACTGTGCCAAGCTTGAGAGGTGAAGCCGACAAACAGAGGCAAACTTAGTTCACGGCACATCTTTATTGCGAAATGCTCGGCAAGCAATGCAATGTCTTCTTGGCGGGCTCTTAGCGGTGGAAGTTGAATGACATCAAAGGCCAGCCTATCCAATAAGTCCGCTCTGAATTTTCCTTTTTGCGCCAAGGCTGGCAGATCTTCATTGGTGGCGCACACTAACCTTACGTTGGCTTCTAATGCTTTTGCTCCGCCGACACGCTCATATTGACCATATTCAATGACGCGCAATAGCTTCTCTTGAACCGATAGCGGCGTCGTGGCCAATTCATCTAAGAACAGTGTGCCATTTTCGGCACGTTCGAATCGCCCAAGGTGGCGCCCTTTTGCGCCTGTAAATGCACCAGACTCGTGGCCAAATAACTCAGAGTCGATTAACCCATCGCTCAATGTCGAGCAGTTAAGTGAAATCAGAGGGTGATCCCAGCGTGTGGATAGGTAATGAAGACGCTGGGCAATGAGCTCCTTCCCAGTTCCTCTTTCACCAATGACCAGCACGGGGCGATTAATGGGAGCCAGCCTTGAGACTTTATCGAGAACAGCTAAAAAGCTTGGGGACTCGCCAATGAGGTTTTGCGCCATGTTACAGTCCTTAAAATATGGTTTTTTTTACCAACTATTGGTAAATCATATTAGCAGCCTAATAACAAAATGCGACCAATAGAGCTAACTTATTGTTAATGTTGGTTTTGTAAAACTGGCATGAAACTTGGAGCGTGTTACGTGGCACATGATTAGTATGATGACCCCACGTGACTTTTTAGGAGATGTATTATGGGTATTTTTTCTCGTTTCGCTGATATCGTAAATTCTAACGTTAGCGCTCTTTTAGACAAGGCTGAAGATCCGGAGAAAATGATTCGCCTGATCATCCAAGAGATGGAAGACACCTTGGTGGAAGTTCGCACCAACTCGGCAAAAGCCATAGCAGATAAAAAAGAATTGGCTCGCAAGGTCAAAGCATTAGAAGAGCAAGTGCTTGAATGGCAACATAAAGCGACGTTAGCACTGACTAAGCAAAGAGAAGAACTGGCTCGTGCGGCGTTGATTGAAAAGCAAAAAGTAGAGAAAATTGTTAAAGGTTTGCATGATGAACAAACATTGGTCGAAGAAACGATTGATAAGCTGACTAATGAAATCAGTAAACTTGAATCAAAAATTATGGAAACACGCTCTAAGCAGCAAGCACTTATGATTCGTTCACAGACCGCTAATAACCGTCGTGATGTGCAAAAACACCTGCATACGAGTCGCACTCATGAATCGATGGCGAAATTTGAACAGTACTCACGTAAAGTAGATGAACTGGAAGCCGAGGCCGATCTATATGCCAATAGCGGCAATGCTAAGTCATTAGATCAAGAGTTTGCTGAGCTACAAGCGCAAGACGAAATAGACCAAGAACTGGCTAAGCTCAAAGAGCAGATGAATAAAAATAAATAGGAGACGAATATGTCGACATTTCTCATTGCTGGACCCGTTATTGTATTTCTAATATTCGTGGCGCCGCTATGGTTGTTCCTTCATTACCGAAGCAAGCGTAAGTCCGAATCTGGGTTGTCTTCAAAAGAGTTCGAGAAGCTACAAGCGTTGTCAGCGAGAGCGGAAAATATGCAGCGCCGTGTTGAGAGTCTAGAGCAAATCTTAGATGCGGAGTCACCTAAGTGGAGGCAAAATTATGATGCATAAAGACTTATATAAGGACCCGATCAACGGCAAGCTCACAGGGGTCTGTGCCGGGATTGCGAATTATTTTGGTGTCGAGGTATGGTTAGTTCGGATTTTGGTTATTTCCGCCGCTTTGCTAGGAGGAAGCTTCTTAGTGTTATTGGCTTATGTCGCAATGAGTTTGATGTTAGAGAAGCAGCCAGATAATTTTGTTGAAGAGCTTAGGTCGAAACAAGAGCACTCGCTCAAAAGTAAGCCTTGGAAGCAGGGGCAAAATGCCAAAGACTTACTCAATACTATTGAAAACGACATGGATAAAATGGAAGGGTCGCTTCGTAGTATGGAGGCCTACGTTACCTCGGATGCGTATGCCGTGAATCGAGAGTTTAGTAAGTTGTAGGCGATGTTGAAATAATGCTAAAGCCCAGTTGTCTTCGGTTACTGGGTTTTTTGTGGCCTGTTAAGAATAATATTGAGCAATAAATCACCAGTTAATTGATAAAATTTATTAATAATTAGTCACTTGCTGGCAGAGCGGTGTGCTCTAGACTATCTTTTTAACTACGAGTTAAACAGGGTAGTTAGAAATGAACATGAAGTGGTCAGCATTATTTTTAGTGGTAGCAGTGCTTAGTGCATGTGGCAAAGCTCCCCCTCCCATTCCCGAGCCGGAATCTCGCCCGGCAAAATTATTTTCGGTATCGGTTGGAAATAGTCAATTCGAGCGTTCATTTCCTGCAACGTCTGAAGCGGGCGATAAAGCGGTGCTGGCGTTTAGAGTGCCCGGGCAATTAGAACAAATAGCGGTGCGCTCGGGCCAGACAGTAAACAAGGGCGACTTACTTGCCAGCCTTAATCCCGACGAATATCTCCTATTAGAAAAACAAGCAAAAGCAAATTTTAGGCTTGCAGATGTGCAGTATCAGCGAGCGCTAAAGTTACGTAAAGAAAAAGTGGTATCTGAGCAAGATTATGATCAAGCCAATGCCAATATGAAGTCTGCCCGAGCGAGCTGGTCGCAAGCCAAAGCGAACCTAAGTTACGCTCAATTAGTCGCACCGTACGATGGCACCATCTCGATTATTCCTGCCGATAACTTTGAATATATTCAAGCTAAAGAAGGGGTTATGAATATTCAGTCTAATCAGCTGCTCAAGGTCATATTCCAATTGCCGGATTACCTACTTAATCGCTTTCAAGGTAAAAATCAGATTGATGCATCTATGGCGTTTGATGCGTTTCCAAGTAACCAATATGAGCTGACTTTTCAAGAGATTGATACGGAAGCAGATCCTAAAACGGGCAGTTATAAAGTAACGATGGTCATGGAGAGACCGACTGATATCGGTATTTTGCCTGGTATGGCAGGGCAAGTTAGCGTGATTGCCAAGAGTGAAGCGGCGACGGTGATTCCGGTGTCTGCCTTGTTTGTCGAAAATGATAAGCAATGCGTGTGGAAGGTGGGTGACGATGGGATTGTTGAGAAGGTGGCGGTGGAGCTCAATGAAAAAAGACAAGTAATCACCGGGCTTGAAGATGGTGACAAGATCGTCATTTCAGGTGTTCAAGGAATAGAAGCGGGCATTAAGGTTCGTGAGTGGATTAAGGAAAGAGGGCTATGATGATGAATGTTCGCCTCGTTAGTCTACTTACTATCGCTGTGCTGCTAGCTGGTTGCGATAAAGCGCCGGTAGAAGCAAGAAATGAAATTCCGAAGGTGAGAACGACAACGATCAGTAAAGCTGAGCTAAAAGATAAGTTGTACTTTCCAGCATTAGCAACCGCGGCAGATCGCTCGCATTTGAGTTTTCGAGTACCGGGAGAGATCAATAGCATCACGCTTAAAGAAGGGGATTTTGTAAAAAAAGGCGATATTCTCGCCACCCTCGACCCAACGGATTACAAGCTAGATGTTGATAATGCCCAGGCTCGCTTCTCGGTTATTGACAGCCAGTATCGCCGGTCGAGTCCATTGGTGAAAAAAGGACTGTTGGCGAAGTCACAATTTGATGAAATAGCGGCGCAGCGTGCTTATGCAAGAGCAGAGTTAGAGTTGGCTCAGTTAAGGTTGTCGTTTACTCAGTTGCTTGCACCTGTGGATGGCGTTATTTCAAGGGTGTCCGCGGAGCAATTTGAAAATGTCCAAATTGGCCAGCAAGTCGTGAATATTCATAGCGTTGAGGAGGTGGAAATTATTATGCAGATGCCTGATAGTTTCTCGCTAAATCAGCCTAAAAGTAACGATATAAGCCACATTGGGGCGCTTGTGCGAGTACCTTCTGGCAACGAATATGAAGCGCAGCTAAAAGAGTTTACTACTGAACCGGATCCTGCGCTTGGTACGTTTACCGCCACCTTAGTGATGCCAATGCCTGCGACGGAATTTGTTTTGGATGGCATGGCTGTGGATGTCACCTCCAAGGCGAAAGATGTCGGACTCAAGTTGGACTTGGGGGTGAGTGTTCCGATTGAATCGGTGTTTAACCAAGATGGCGATGGATTGGGCGATCTTGAAAAATATGTCTGGGTTGTCTCTGGTGGTGGAAATCTTAGCCATGGAAACCTGAACCATGAAAACCTAAGTCATGGAAACAGGGCAACGGTAAGCAAGCAAAAGGTACTCACAGGTAAAGTCTCTCGTTCTACCATTCAAATATTAGATGGAATAGAGAGTAATGATCAGATAGTCATTGCAGGTATTGCCCGATTACGTGACGGCATGGAAGTGGAAGTTCTCGCGCAGGAGGCGAACTAATGAGCCAAGAAGAAAAGAAGTCTTTGCCTCAAAGTGATGATGATATCACGGGTGTAGCCGCCTATTTTATTCGTAACAAAGTGGTCAGTTGGATGGTTTCGCTGATTTTCCTTATTGGAGGTGTATCCGCCTTTTTTGGCTTAGGACGCTTGGAAGATCCTGCCTTTACCATTAAAGATGCCATGGTGGTCACCTCTTATCCGGGGGCGACACCGCAACAAGTTGAAGAAGAAGTGACTTATCCCATCGAAAAAGCGATTCAACAGCTGACCTATGTCGATGAAATCAATTCAATCTCCAGCCGTGGTTTGTCTCAAATAACCGTCACCATGAAAAACAATTATGGGCCTGATGATTTACCGCAAATTTGGGATGAGTTACGCCGAAAAGTGAATGACTTAAAGGGGTCATTACCACCAGGCGTCAACGACCCAACGGTAATAGACGATTTTGGTGATGTCTATGGCGTATTACTGGCGTTAACAGGCGAGGGGTACAGCTATAAAGAAATTTCTGATTATGTGGATTACTTGCGGCGGGAGCTCGAACTTATTGATGGTGTCAGTAAAGTGTCGGTGACGGGGCAGCAGCAAGAACAAGTCTTTATTGAAATTTCGATTAAACGAATTAGTGCTTTAGGCATTGCGCCCAGTACGATTTTTAATTTGCTGCAAACGCAGAATGTGGTGTCTAACGCAGGCGCGACTCGCATTGGTAGTGAGTATATTCGTATTCAGCCAACGGGTGAATTTACCGATGTCAGTGAACTCGGCGATTTGATTTTAACAGAAGGTGGAGCTGATGGGCTCATCTATCTAAAAGATGTGGCTGACATTAAACGCGGCTTTATCGAAGTGCCGACGAATATCATCAACTTTAATGGCCAAGTGGCGTTGAATGTGGGGGTATCATTTGCGACAGGGGTGAATGTAGTAGAGGTTGGAGAGCGGTTTGACCGACGACTAGCAGAGCTTAAGTTTCAGCAACCTGTTGGCATCGAGATCGCAGAGGTGTATAGCCAGCCAAAGGAAGTGGACAAGTCCGTTCGTGGTTTTGTCGTGAGTTTGGGGCAGGCCGTTGCGATTGTTATTATCGTTCTGCTGTTTTTTATGGGGTTGCGATCGGGCTTATTGATCGGTTTGATCTTGTTACTGACGGTACTTGGCACCTTTATTTTCATGCAATACATGGCGATTGATTTGCAGCGAATCTCATTGGGTGCCTTGGTGATCGCGTTAGGGATGCTGGTAGATAATGCCATAGTGGTGGTTGAAGGGATATTAATCGGTACACAGCGAGGGAAGACGCGGCTTCAAGCCGCGACAGACATTGTCACTCAAACTAAGTGGCCATTATTAGGCGCGACGGTGATTGCAGTCACCGCATTTGCGCCGATTGGCTTGTCGCAAGATTCTACCGGTGAGTACTGTGGCACCTTGTTCACAGTATTGCTTATTTCTCTGATGTTAAGTTGGTTTACGGCAATTTCGCTTACGCCATTTTTTGCAGACATGTTCTTTAAAGGTCAGAAAATCAAAGGGGGCGAAGACGGTGGAGAGGGCAGTGATCCCTATAATGGCATTGTCTTTGTGATGTATCGAAAGTTTCTGGAATTTTGTATGCACCGCGCTTGGTTAACCGTCGCTTTTCTCATTGTTTGTCTTGGTGGAAGTTTATACGGGTTTACTTTAGTGAAGCAGTCCTTCTTCCCTGCATCGACAACGCCGATGTTTCAAGTGGATGTTTGGCTACCGGAAGGTACGGACATTCGAGCGACCAATACTAAGTTAAAAGTATTGGAAAATTGGATAGCGGAACAACCGGAAACGGACCACATCACGACGACAGCAGGTAAAGGCTTACAGCGCTTCATGCTGACTTACGCGCCCGAAAAGAGTTATGCCGCCTATGGTGAAATCACCACAAGAGCGAAAAGTTACGAGCAACTTCAACCTCTAATGAATCGTTTTAGAGATTATGTCGATAGCACTTTCCCTGAGATCAATTATAAGCTTAAACAGATTGAACTTGGTCCTGGTGGAGGGGCGAAGATTGAGGCGCGTATTATTGGTTCTGACCCGACGGTATTACGTGGTATTGCAACTCAAGTCATGGATATTATGTATGCTGATCCTGGCGCATTTAATATTCGTCATGATTGGCGAGAGAGAACCAAAGTACTTGAACCAGTATTTAATGAAAGCCAAGCAAGACGCTACGGTATTACTAAGTCTGATGTTGATGATGTGTTGATGATGTCCTTTTCTGGGAAATCGGTTGGGCTATATCGCGACGGAACAACGCTTATGCCTATCGTCGCCCGCCTCCCTGATAACGAGCGGGTGGATATCCGTAATATTGAGGGTATGATGATATGGAGCCCAGCTCTGTCCGAGTTTATCCCATTCCAGCAAGTGACTCAGGGTTATGATGTTCGCTGGGAGGATCCAATCATTGTGCGCAAGAACCGCAAGCGCATGTTGACGGTGATGGCGGATCCTGATCTTCTTGGTGAAGAAACCGCAGCAACATTACAAAAACGTATTCAGCCTCAGATTGAGGCCATAGCGCTTCCACCTGGCTATTTCTTGGAGTGGGGGGGGGAATATGAGTCATCAGGAGACGCGCAGGTGTCACTGTTCCAAACGATGCCAATGGGCTACTTGTTTATGTTCCTGATCACTATATTTCTGTTCAATGCCGTGAAAGAGGCGTTGATTGTGTGGTTGACGGTACCGCTTGCCATTATTGGTGTTACCACTGGGTTACTGGCGTTGAATACTCCGTTTGGCTTTATGGCATTACTGGGTTTTCTCAGCTTATCAGGAATGGTTTTGAAAAATGGTATCGTACTACTCGATCAGATAGAAATTGAGATTAAATCGGGTAAAGAAGCGTATTACGCGGTCGTTGATGCGGCGTTGAGTCGTGTTCGTCCGGTGTGTATGGCGGCCATCACAACGATATTGGGTATGATTCCATTATTGCCAGATATCTTTTTTAAACCGATGGCGGTCACCATTATGTTCGGGCTTGGGTTTGCGACGGTACTGACGTTGATTGTTGTCCCAGTGCTGTATCGATTGTTCCACCGCGTTAACGTCATGTAATGACAGATATGCTGTGGTAGGAAGTCTCAATCTCGGTATTTATCGGAAATTAACACTCTAAATGGCATGCTGTCACCCGCTGCGGTGACAGCATTTTTGTAATACTGATAACAATAAGGATGTGAGTATGTGCAAGCGTTGTCCGTGGTTAGATGAAACAAAGAGTGACTATGTCGAATATCACGATAACGAATGGGGTGTGCCGGTATTTGATGATAAAACGCTATTTGAGTTTTTGGTTCTTGAATCGGCTCAAGCAGGCCTAAGTTGGTACACGATATTGAAACGACGTGAAGGCTATCAACGCGCTTTTGCCGATTTTGATGTTGAGAAAGTAGCGCAGTTTTCCCCACAAGAGGAAGAGCAGCTCATGCAAGATACGGGCATTATTCGTAATCGGTTAAAAATCAAATCGACCGTCACGAATGCCCAACGCTTTATTCAGATTCAACAAGAGTTTGGTTCGTTTAGTCAATACCTATGGTCATATGTTGAACATGCGGTCATCGTCAATAACTGGCAGTGTTTAGAAGACTATCCTGCCACGTCACCTGTATCGGACGCTTTGAGTAAGGATTTGAAAAGGCGTGGCTTTAAATTTGTCGGCTCTACCATTATTTATGCCTACCTTCAGGCCGCGGGCTTGATCAACGACCATTGCCAACAATGCTACCGCCGCCAACAAATCATCGATAGCTACTCATCACTAGGGGTGAAATACGTTATGTCTAATCAATAACGATTGGCGAGTGGTTAGCCATATTCATCCGAGGGATCGCTATTCGTGGTAGCAGTAACAGCAGTAACGCGAATAGCGATAGTTATTGAGTGACGTTGTCACCTGCATGTGGAGTAGATAGAAGCGGTTTAATCAAGCGTGTTATAGTGTTGAAAATAGTGTGACAAAAATGTCGAACAAGACGAAGGATAATATGGAAAAATTTTCCTCTATTTACGCTCGTGCTTCAGAGCGTAAAGGCGGTGACGATGCGTTGGAGTCTCTGCTTACCAAGCCCCTTACGCGAGCAGAATTATTGGCGATATCGGATGATAGATGGCTCGCTGCGTTTACAATGAAGGTGTTCCAATGCGGTATCTCATGGCAAGTGGTGCGTAATAAATGGGATAACTTTGAAGACGTATTTTTCCAGTTCCGAGTCGAGCCGTTATTGATGTTGTCAGATGAACACTGGGAGCAAAAAGCCCAAGACCCGCGCATTATTCGACATCTGACTAAGGTGATGTCGATTCCTAGCAACGCGAGAATGATTCAATCTGCTCGTTTTGAGCATGCTTCTTTCGCCGAGATGGTGGCTAACTGGCCTGCGGATTCTGTGACGGAGCTGTGGCTGCATTTGAAAAAACATGGCGCCCGATTAGGGGGAAATACCGGACCTTATGCGTTGCGTCAGCTTGGTGTTGACACGTTTATTTTGTCCTCGGATGTAGAAGGTTATCTGAGAAACACAAAAGTGCTGGATTCAGGAAGAGGAACAAAACGGGCGCTTAAGGCGGCCAATGTGGCTTTTGCAGAGTGGCAGCAAGAGTCAGGGCGCTCGCTGTCAGAAATTAGCCAAATCATAGCCTATGGTTTTGGGGAAAACAGGGTCTAACCTTGTCGTCTGGGAGGGCGTTGCAGATCGTAAACTCAAGATCTTCTTATCGTTGTGATGGTACCGTTTGGGTAGAAAAAGCCATCGCAATTGCGATGGCTTTAGTTGGTATGCCTATAACAAGTGCGTTAGCTTGCACAAAGCAAGCGTGGTTAAGACTCTAAAATAACGCGTGTGTCTTCGCTGAGAGCTTCTAGCTCATTGGCGATATCGGCAATTTTCATCGCTTGCGGGATCTTAAGTGCGATACTGGCGGTAAATAAGCTAGAGCTGATGCCACCACCTCCCGCGAGGAAGACTCGTTGGCAGTCCATGTCTAAAATGCGAATATCTTGGGCGTCGAGGTATTGAGTAATTTCATTCACAATACCGGCTCGATCGTTAGCATCCAATCTTAGGTGATAAATGGTTTCTTGATCATGAATATGTCTTTCGGTATCCGTGATCTGAACCGTGAGGTTAGTGTGGTCTTCAAAAGCTCGTTTGACGATGGTCTGATTTTCGCTAGGAAGCTCGATCTTGATGACGGCAGCAACATGATCTTCGAGGAAGTTCACTTTACTCACCAACCATTTACCGCCATTTTCATGGGTAATCGCTGCCAAGTTTTTGATGGTGGTTGGGGTGGCTTGACCGACAAAGCTGACGATGAAAGTAGTACTGCTCATACAATTCCCTCCACAGGTACAAATAGATAACTAATTGATTAGTTAAATCTAGTTTAGATCTAATCGCGGTATATCGCATGACAGACCTCTAGTATTTCGTTCAAAGCTCGTTTCTTTGTCTCAATCTTTGGGGCGATGCACACTTTGTTTGTCACCTAATAAAAGGAAAATGTCAGTAAGATGGAAAGTTAAACGCGAGAATAGGAGTGATAACGATATCGACTATGGTATTGTTATTTTACAGATACCGATCATCCTTAAAGAAAAATTAAAAGGTAAAACCATGACCAAAATTGCAATGCTAAGTACAGGTGAAGAAGTCTTGTATGGCGATATTGTCGATACGAACGCCGCATGGCTTAGTAGGGTGTTTTATGAGAACGGTTTTTCGATGCATAAGCGTTCCACCGTCGGGGATCAGCGCGCCTCTCTGTTGCAAGAATTGATTATGTTGAGCCTAAATCTTGACGTGGTCATCGTCAACGGAGGTCTTGGACCCACATCGGACGATCTTAGTGCTGAAGTTGCGGCTGAAGCGGCTGAAGAGCCACTGGTGCTTAACGAAGAATGGTTAGCAACGCTAGAAGCTTTTTATGCTTCTCGTGGCAAGGTTATGCCAGAGAGCAACATTAAGCAGGCTGTATTGCCAGAAAGCGCCTCTATTGTGGACAACCCTATAGGGACGGCTTGTGGCTTTAAGATGTACATCAATGATTGCCTGTTTTACTTTACCCCTGGTGTGCCAAGTGAATTTAAAAAGATGGCAACAGAGCAAATATTACCCGATCTCAAGCGAGAGTTTGGACAGTCCGAGGGGCGTGAATGTCGCCGCCTATATACGTTCGGTCTTTCCGAGTCTGGTATCGCAGATACCTTGTCTGTGATTGCTTTGCCAGACGGCTATGAGCTTGGTTATCGTTCGTACCTACCTTTTATTGAAGTAAAGCTCTTTGGTCCTTCTCAAGATGTAGAGAAAGGCGTGCGCCTCCTCGCGATGATAGAAAAATTACTGCATCAAAATGTGGTCAGTGTTGATGAGCCTATGTTGTCTCGTATTAGCCACTTAGTGGACACTCATAAGCCGACACTCGCCATATCGGAACATGCGACTAAAGGGTATTTATCGGCATGGCTACAAGATGATGAGACATTAGCTCAATATTGCGGAGCGACATGGATACTCGGTGACAAAACTTCATCACCTTTAACGACAGAAGGAGAGCCTCTAGGTGCGGTCCTTGCATTGGCCGCCGCGACGAAAAGTAATTGCCATGCAGATATTGCATTGGCAACGGGAAAATTTGAGTCGGGTGTATTTTCAGTTGCGATTGCGACGCCGAAAGGAGAGTGGGGACAGATTCTCCAACTACAACGCAAGTATAGCTCGAAGGATGTGAAAACGATCATTGCTACGGTCGCTGGGGACATGTTACGACGTTACTTAGATGGTAAGCCAATGTTTCCCGATTATGGCTACGTGAATCGTAAAGAGGAGATTTATGTGCCTTCTAGTGTGCTGTAAGGGGCGGGTCAGTCAGGGTTTTTCGTGGTTGGTATAGCCACATAAAAGCTATTCAATTAAGTGCGTATATGCCAATTGGTTATCACCATATAAATATAAGATCTATATCACAGTATATTGATCTTAAAGCAAAAGTTTAGATTCTCATTTTTGAGAGTAGCTCTTCTTAAAAAATTGATTAGAATCAATGTTCACTCTGGAAACAGTGGTGTCTAGGGAGGAAGCAATGATTCAACAATCAAAGATTCGTGTGGTATACCAAGTCGCAAATGAGAAGATCATGTTAGGCGAAGCCTTTAGTAAAACATGCGGTGATATTGCGGCGATGTGGTTGAAAGCACCGATGGAAGACCTTTTGTCTGATGAAGAAGGATTTAAGATTTCACTTTATGATGATGGTGGTCGTCACGTTGCCGATAAGGCTGTTTCGATGGGTACCGCCGATAGCATTCTCGCGACGGTTGATTAGCCGTCTACATCGTATTTTCTCTTTATAAGCCGGTTTATTAAGCCGGCTTTTCTTTTTGTAGTGGCATGCTCAGCCATTTATTTCTGCCCTTTTCTTATTACCTCTGCTGTCTGACACCTATCGTAGGTTCGTTATCTATAGCGAATGATACGCCAGTAGTTATTAACTAATGTATTCATCAAATGTGATCTATTTTGTGCTTTTGCTCTAATTTTAATCACAATTATAAATCATGGCTCATACTCGATGTAACACGTTTATTACGGTTAGAGTATGAAGTTATTATGAGTGCATCATCGCTGGTGGAAATCGAAAGCCTATTTAACGATAACGGGGAACCAGAATTTGGTCACCTTACTGCTATCCCTAAATACCTTGGTTTAGAACGTTTTGTTTATCGCACCACAATGGACAAAACGGCAAATCGCTTGGCGAAGTATTTTCATTATAAGCAGTTTCAATTTGTCAGTATTAGTACGCCAGATTCCATCATAGGGGTGGCTATGGCTGACATACGTTACCTCGGCAATAGTTTCTATTATGTTTATGACATTGCCACGAATGAGCTTATAGAGGCGAAAACAATCCAACCCTTGGGCTATCGCTATCAGTTAATGCCTTCGCCATGGCAAAGCATCAGCTATTTTAACGCTTTGGGAACACGGATTGAAATCGAGGAGGGGCTATGGCGAGTCACCGTTGATTCTGAGTTACTTGATATGGATATCATATTGAACCCTCCTAGTGTGGGAGGCCCGCTCATGCTGTGTACGCCTACGGGTTATTCAGGCTGGACGTATACGCAAAAACACAATGCTTTGGCGGTAACAGGCCGTATAAAGGTCCAAGGTAAAGCGCTTGATGTGTCGACTTGTCTTGCTGGTTATGATTTTTCTGCAGGCTATATGAGGCAAGAGACCAGTTGGCGCTGGGCCAGTCTTAATGCGATGGTCAACGAGCGTCGAATCGGTGTAAATTTAGCGGCTGGTGTCAACGAAACAGGGGCGACGGAAAACACGTTATGGATCGATGGGCAACGTTATCTACTTAATGGTGTGCATTTTGATTTTGATCGGTTGGACTCGAATAAACCATGGCGGATCTATGGGGATGACGGTGCCATCGATCTTACCTTTCAACCCCTTCAATCAAGGTCAGAAAAGCTCAACTTTGGACTATTGAAGAGCAATTTTCGCCAGTACGTCGGTTACTTTTCCGGAGTATTAACGGATCTGGAAGGTAATCGCTATCCATTAGACCGTGTGCTCGGTTTGACGGAAGATCATTATGCCAAATGGTAAGGAGAACTTAGCGTGACTGATATCGTCGATAACCCAGAGTGGCTATTACTGCTGCTTGCGCCTGTTTTTGTTGCAATGATGGTACTTGAATATGCGTTTGGGCAGCGTGCAGGGAGGGTACCTAAGTCGGGTCATTATTCGTTAAAAGAGCTTATGTGCAATTTTAGCTTGGCCGGGTTGCATCAGTTGTCTGATCTGCTTGCGGGTCTACTTATTTCCTATTTATATTTGAGTGTATTTGGCTGGCGCTTGTTTGATATAGAAATGTCGCTATCAATGTTTTTATTACTGATGATTTTGCAGGATTTTTTCTATTATTGGTTCCATAGAGCGAGTCATCGAGTTCGTTGGATGTGGGCGGCACATGTTGTTCATCATAGCTCGGAGGGCATGAATTTTAGTACTGCCTTTAGACAAAGCCTAATGTACCCATTAGCCGGGATGTGGTTATTCTGGTTACCACTGATTGTCATAGGGTTTGACCCTAAGTGGGTAGTGTTCGTTGTGCTGTTGAATTTGGGGTTACAGTTTTTCGTGCATACTCAATGGATCAAGCGTCTTGGTTGGTTGGAATGGGTGTTTAATACCCCTTCGCATCATCGTGTTCATCATGGCCGGAATTCGCAATACATCGATAAAAATTATGCCGGAGTGCTGATAGTCTGGGACCGGATATTTGGTACGTTTGAACCTGAAGTGGAGACGGTAAGATATGGCATCAGCAAGCCAGTCGAGAGCTTTAATCCCATTACAGTGACATTTGCCGAGTGGAAAGACATGTGGCGGGATGTTTTTGCACCAGACAAAACGTTAAAGCAACGGCTTACTACCATGCTATTGCCGCCGAATGATAACAAATAAGGCAATTAGGGTCGGTGGTATAGAACAAGATTAACGACAGATTTAAATGAGCGGCAATAAAAACGGCTCATGAAGAGCCGTTTAAAGAGGAGCGAGCTTGTTTATGCTCGCTTCTTTACTTGATGCGCAATATCGCCGAGTTCAATATTCGTTTTCGCCCGACAGATACAAGGTAATATTTCATTACTTTTTGTGTAAGCCATTGCAAACCCTACGTATTCCACTTCTCCAGAAACCAACGTACAGCGACAAGCGCCACAATGACCGTCTCGGCAGTTGTACTCTGGTTCTAACCCCGCTTGTTCTAGGGTCTCTAAGACCGTATTAGAAGGGTTAGATTCAATGGTAGTGATAGAGTTTATCTTAATGGTTGGCATTAAAGTTCGAAGTCCTCGAAGTCGTTTGCACTGACTTCATTGTCAATTTGTCCAACAAGATAAGAACTGATTTCGGCTTCTTGAGGGGCAACTTGAACATTATCTGAAGATAACCAAGCGTTAATCCAAGGAATCGGGTTTGACGTTGCTTCCGGATAAGCTACACCCAAACCAACTGCTTGCATACGCACGTTAGTGATGTACTCAACGTACTGGCACAGGATATCTTTATTTAAGCCAATCATAGAACCATCTTTGAATAGGTATTCAGCCCATTCTTTTTCTTGTTCTGCTGCATCTTTAAATAGGTCGAAACAGTCTTGCTTACACTCTTCTGCAATTTGCATGAATGAGAAATCATCCTGGCCATTACGAAGAATGTTAACCATGTGCTGCGTGCCAGTAAGGTGCAATGCTTCATCACGTGCAATCAGCTTAATGATTTTTGCGTTACCTTCCATCAGCTCGCGCTCCGCAAAGGCAAACGAACAAGCAAAACTTACGTAGAAACGAATCGCTTCCAACGCGTTCACTGACATCAAGCAAAGGTAGAGTTTTTTCTTAAGCTCATACAGGCTAACTTTAACTTCGTCACCATTCAGAACGTGCGTACCTTCGCCGTAGCGGTGGTAGTCATTTGTTGCTTGAATGAGGTCGTCGTAGTAATGCGCAATGTCTTTAGCACGTTTTAAAATGTGCTCATTTTCCACGATGTCGTCAAAGACGACACTTGGGTCATTGACAATATTGCGAATGATGTGTGTATATGAGCGAGAGTGGATCGTTTCAGAGAACGACCATGTTTCAATCCAAGTTTCAAGCTCTGGAAGTGACACCAATGGTAAAAGCGCAACGTTAGGGCTACGACCTTGAATTGAATCTAGTAACGTTTGATATTTCAAGTTACTGATGAAAATGTGCTTTTCATGTTCTGGTAGCTTGTTGTAGTCGATACGATCGCTGGATACGTCAACTTCTTCTGGTCGCCAGAAAAAGGAAAGCTGTTTCTCGATCAACTTTTCGAAAATCTCGAATTTTTGTTGGTCATAACGCGCTACGTTGACCGGTTGGCCTAAGAACATTGGTTCTTTTAGGGCGTTATTTTTTGTTTGAGTAAAAGTACTGTAAGCCATGGTGCTGCAATCCTTTTTAGCCCCTTCGCTAAGGAAAGGGCTGTGTTACTAATTTGTCTTATGAACGGTTAAATCTTACAACCGCCGCCTGCACAATCATCTTCTTGTTCAACAACCACGCCTTTATCGCCTTGGTCATCTTTTGCACCGTCTCGGGTGTTATGATAGTACAGAGTTTTTACACCGAACTTATAGGCAGTCAGAAGGTCTTGAAGTAATTTCTTCATCGGAACCTTACCGCTGTCATAGACGCTCGGGTCATAGTTTGTGTTAGCTGAGATAGCTTGGTCAACAAACTTTTGCATGATGCCCACAAGGTGCAGGTAGCCGTCGTTGTTACCAATCTCCCAAAGTAACTCGTAGTTCTCTTTAAGATTGACAAAATCAGGCACAACTTGCTTCAAAATACCATCTTTAGAGGCTTTTACTGAAACGTAGCCACGAGGCGGCTCAATGCCATTGGTCGCATTTGAAATTTGAGATGACGTCTCTGACGGCATAAGTGCAGTCAATGTCGAGTTTCTTAGGCCAAACTCCATGATTTCTTCACGCAGCTTATCCCAGTCGTAATGCAGTGGCTCGTCACATAAAGAGTTGATATCACTCTTGTAAGTGTCGATAGGCAACAAACCTTTCGCGTAGTTGGTTTCGTTAAATAGAGGGCAACGACCTTGCTCTTTCGATAACTCAACTGAAGCCTTCAATAGGTGATATTGAATCGCTTCAAAGGTGCGGTGTGTCAGATTATTCGCTGACCCATCAGAGTACTTCACGCCATTCTTCGCTAAGTAGTAGGCGTAGTTAATCACACCAACCCCTAACGTACGGCGGTTCATAGTGGACTTGTACGCTGCTGGTAGCGGGTAATCTTGGTAGTCGAGTAGTGCGTCTAACGCACGAACCACAAGGTCAGAAAGCTCAGCAAGATCATCAAGCTCATTGATAGCACCAAGGTTAAATGCAGACAGAGTACAAAGTGCGATTTCGCCTTCGTCATCTTCAACGTTACTCAGTGGTTTAGTTGGCAGCGCGATTTCCAAACAAAGGTTAGATTGACGGACTGGAGCAACTTTTGAATCAAATGGGCTGTGTGTATTACAGTGATCGACATTCTGAATGTAGATACGACCCGTTGATGCACGCTCTTGCATGAGCAATGAGAAAAGCTCGACCGCTTTAACCGTTTCTTTTTTGATTGAAGGGGCGTTTTCGTATTGAACGTATAGGCGCTCAAATTCGTCTTGATCTTCAAAAAATGCGTCGTATAAACCCGGTACGTCAGACGGCGAGAACAAGGTAATATTGCCACCTTTTACAAGACGCGAGTACATCAGCTTATTGAGTTGAACGCCATAGTCCATATGACGAACACGGTTTTCTTCAACACCACGGTTATTCTTCAATACAAGCAGTGATTGAACTTCACCATGCCACATCGGATAGAAAACGGTCGCAGCACCGCCACGAACACCACCTTGAGAGCAACATTTAACTGCCGTTTGGAAGTATTTGTAGAATGGGATACAGCCAGTGTGGAAGGCTTCGCCGCCACGGATTTCCGAACCAAGGGCACGAATACGACCTGCGTTGATACCAATACCAGCGCGTTGTGAAACGTAACGAACGATAGAGCTTGCTGTCGCGTTAATCGAATCTAAGCTGTCACCACACTCAATCAGTACACAAGAGCTAAACTGGCGAGTAGGGGTACGTACACCAGACATAAT
Organism: Vibrio nomapromontoriensis; assembly: GCF_050337205.1. Lineage (NCBI taxonomy): Bacteria > Pseudomonadati > Pseudomonadota > Gammaproteobacteria > Vibrionales > Vibrionaceae > Vibrio > Vibrio nomapromontoriensis. The sequence goes on along the minus strand of NZ_JAKJSS010000014.1, from coordinate 94,945 downwards.
CGGTGTAGGTAGAGAAATCTTGAAAGTTGATGTCGCATCGTAGAATCGCTTGATGTAGTCAAGACGCGTTTCTTTTGGATACTTAGCAAATAAACAAGCAGCAACTAAAATGTACAAAAATTGTGCGCTTTCAAAGATTTGACCCGTTACACGGTTTTGCACGAAGTACTTACCTTCCAGCTGTTTAACAGCGGCGTAGGAGAAATCGTGATCACGAGTGTGGTCAATGTAGCTATCGAGCTCATCAAATTCAGCTTTGGTGTAGTCAACAAGGAGGTGCTTGTCGTATTTACCTGCTTCAACCATCTTAGACACCTGGTCAAATAGCGTTGGCGGCTCGTATTGGCCGTACGCTTTTTTACGAAGGTGGAAAATAGCTAAGCGAGCAGATAAATATTGATAATCTGGCGTCTCTTCTGAAATGAGATCGGCTGCTGACTTAATGATGGTCTCATGAATATCAGATGTCGTGATCCCATCGTAAAACTGGATATGAGCTTTAAGTTCTACTTGCGAGACAGATACATTCTGAAGACCTTCGGCTGCCCATGCGATAACACGGTGAATCTTCTCAAGGTCGATAGTTTCTTTGCGGCCATTACGTTTGGTAACGGTTAGTTGCTGGTTCATTCTGAGGTGTTCCCTAACAAAACAATATGAAGTCTTGCTTTTATGAAATTTTGTTGAGTCTTAGCGATGACTTCGTGATCCAAGTCGCCCTATAGCTTTTTGTTGTTAACACAAGATATAGGGGTAATTTGCATTCCGGCTTACAAGATAGTGCTATAAGCCAAAATTTTCAAGTTCACATATTTGTTTGAAACTGTGGATAAGCAGGGGACAGAAAAAAACAGTTAGTAGATACTAACCATTGAAGATAGAGCAGACTTAGCGGTGAAATTTATGTGCTAGCAAAACGGTTTTCTTTTAACCATTTCAAAAAAAAATTCCTTGATCTTTGATAATTTCTGGACGGTATTGAGTAGATAATTAAAAGTGCGATATTAGGCTGCAAAACGCACAGGTTTGTCTTGTTTTTGTAGCGTATTTGTGTCGAAAAATTAACGTGGTTAACCTTATACTATGCAGGGGGTTAGCTGTGAGGGTTTTATGGTGGGTCGGCCATGGCGGAAGTGAGCATTGGACGATTATGTTTGAGGTGCTTACGACACAAAGGGTAGGCGGTGAATTCTACCCTTTGTGTTCATGAGAATCTTCTATTTTGATTTTTCTGTGTAGACAATGTAGTTGACGTCGACACGCTTACCTAGCTTGTAGCTATCCGTAAGTGGGTTGTACTGTAGACCTGTGATACCTTTTTCGACCAATTCGGTTTTGTCGACCATTTTTATCAGCTCCGATGGCTTGATAAACTTTTCATGGTCGTGGGTACCATCGGGTACGATTTTGAGTAGCTTCTCTGCACCAACAATGGCGAATAAGTATGACTGTAGGTTACGATTCAACGTCGAAAAAAAGACTTGTCCGCCGGGCTTTACAAGTTTTGCGCATGAAGCAATGACAGAGGCAGGGTCTGGGACATGCTCTAGCATCTCCATGCAAGTCACAACGTCATATTCTCCAGCATGCTCACTCGCATGCTGCTCAACAGTGCTTTGTACATAAGTGAGTTTGGTACCCGTTTCTAACGCATGCAGTCTTGCCACCTCTAGCGGCTCTTTACCCATATCGAGGCCGGTCACGGTTGCGCCTTGGACCGCCATACTTTCGGCGAGTATGCCACCACCACAGCCGACATCGAGGACTTTTTTGCCAAACAGCCCATTGGCATTTTCAAGAACATAGTTAAGTCGCAATGGGTTAATTTGATGAAGAGGTTTGAACTCACCTTCAAGATCCCACCAACGGCTTGCCATATCTTCAAACTTTTTGATTTCGTCTAAATCGACGTTCTGATGCTTATCCATACCGAGCAATGCCTATTTCCAATTTTTCGTCGAGTATACCGCAAATCTTTTTTACCACGAATACTATGAAGCAGGTTTGTGTGTTTTTGCCTACGTTGGTAAATTTAAGTCAAATAGTGGCGGTTTTTTCATCACTTATCAGTGTGATGGTTTCGAAATGTGCAAATAGTGGACAGTTGAATCGTAACAAAGGTCACAACATGATAAAAGCCGCGTGAAAGTGATGCCGCACCTCGTATTATTGTGTTATATTTTCTGACCTTATACGTATCGAATATACGATCAAAATATAGAGGGATATTGGCTCTATGAGCGATCTAGCTAAAGAGATCACGCCCGTAAACATAGAAGATGAGCTGAGAGGCTCTTATCTCGACTACGCGATGTCAGTTATCGTGGGTCGTGCTCTTCCTGATGTGCGTGATGGCCTTAAACCAGTTCACCGTCGTGTTTTATTCGCGATGAATGTTCTGGGTAATGATTGGAACAAAGCATACAAAAAATCCGCCCGTGTGGTAGGTGATGTTATTGGTAAATATCACCCACACGGTGATAGTGCAGTCTACGACACGATTGTTCGTATGGCTCAGCCATTCTCACTTCGCTACATGCTGGTCGATGGGCAAGGTAACTTTGGCTCGATCGATGGTGATTCAGCAGCCGCAATGCGTTACACCGAAGTGCGCATGGCGAAAATAGCACACGAGCTATTAGCGGATTTAGATAAAGAAACCGTAGACTACGTTCCTAACTATGATGGAACGGAGCAAATACCTGCTGTACTACCAACTAAGATCCCTAACCTATTGGTTAACGGTGCTTCTGGTATCGCGGTAGGTATGGCGACAAACATTCCACCTCATAACTTAAATGAAGTCGTAGATGGTTGTTTGGCGTACATTGCAAATGAAGACATTACGATTGATGAGCTCATGGATTATATCCCTGGGCCAGACTTCCCGACTGCAGCACTAATCAGTGGCCGTAAAGGCATCATTGAAGCGTACAAGACGGGGCGCGGTAAAGTGTATATGCGCTCGAAAGCGGATATTGAAGTAGAGAAAAGTGGTAAAGAAACCATTATCGTTACTGAAATCCCGTATCAAGTGAACAAAGCACGCCTGATTGAGAAAATTGCTGAACTTGTTAAAGACAAGAAGGTAGAAGGCATTAGTGCACTGCGTGATGAGTCGGATAAAGACGGCATGCGTATTGTTATCGAATGTAAGCGTGATGCTGTGGGTGAGGTGGTTCTTAATAACCTTTATTCGCAAACTCAACTGCAAACGACGTTTGGCATCAACATGGTTGCGCTTAACAACGGCCAGCCACAGCTTTTCAACCTGAAAGATATGTTGAAGTGCTTCGTTGATCACCGTCGTGAAGTAGTAACGCGTCGTACTATCTTTGAACTGAAGAAAGCTCGTGACCGTGCTCATATCCTTGAAGCTTTATCTCTTGCATTGGCGAACATCGATGAAATCATCGAACTGATCCGTAATGCACCAACGCCAGCGGAAGCGAAAGCTGGTCTTGTGGCGCGTGGCTGGGAGTTAGGTAATGTTGCTTCTATGCTTGAAAGAGCAGGTACTGACGCTGCGCGTCCTGATTGGTTAGAAGACGAATACGGTATCCGTGACGGCCTTTACTACCTAACAGAACAACAAGCTCAAGCGATTCTTGAACTTCGTCTACACCGCTTAACCGGTCTAGAGCATGAGAAGATTCTTGATGAATACAAAGCGCTTCTAGAAGAAATTGCTGAACTAATGCACATTCTGGCGAGCACAGAGCGCTTGATGGAAGTGATTCGCGAAGAGCTTGAATTAGTTCAAGCGACTTACGGCGATGCACGTCGTAGTGAAATCACTGCTGCAGTGCACGATATTGATATGGAAGAGCTGATTGCTCGTGAAGATGTGGTAGTCACCCTATCTCACGAAGGCTATGTGAAATATCAAATCCTAAGCGACTACGAGGCTCAACGCCGTGGTGGTAAAGGTAAGAGTGCGACTAAGATGAAAGAAGAGGATTACATCGAGCGTCTGCTTGTTGCGAATACTCATGACAACATCCTGTGCTTCTCTACTCGCGGTAAAACTTACCGTCTGAAAGTGTATCAACTGCCTCTCGCGAGCCGTGCAGCACGTGGTAAGCCGATTGTTAACCTGCTTCCATTGGAAGAAGGCGAGCGTATTACTGCTATTCTGCCAGTCAGCGAATTTAGCCCAGAGAAGTTCATCTTCATGGCGACAGGTGACGGTACGGTTAAGAAGACGTCGTTGGATCAATTCTCTAACGTACGTTCGAATGGCTTAATTGCTGTTAACTTACGTGATGATGATTCATTGATTGGTGTTGATATTACCAACGGTGATAGCGACATCATGCTGTTCTCTAAAGCGGGTAAAGTCGTTCGCTTTAGTGAAGATAAAGTCCGTGCTATGGGACGTACTGCTGCAGGTGTCCGTGGTATGAAACTTGCTGATGATGACCAAGTTGTGTCGTTGATTGTTCCTTCCAACGAAGGTGACATTTTAACGGTAACGAAAAATGGTTACGGTAAACGAACGGAGCTTGCTGAATACCCAACTAAGGGTCGTGCAACTCAAGGCGTTGTGTCTATCAAAGTTTCAGAGCGAAATGGTCCAGTAGTTGGCGCGGTTCAAGTTGAGCTAGGCGATGAAATGATGATGATCACTGATGCTGGTACGTTAGTTCGTACACGCGTCGCGGAAGTAAGCCAAGTTGGCCGAAATACGCAAGGTGTGACACTGATTAGAACGGCGGATGATGAATCAGTGGTTGGTCTTCAACGCATTGATGAAGTAGAAGAAGCGGATTTACCTGAAGGAGAAGTTCTTGAAGGTGAAGAAGCAACGACTACTGCATCTGTAGAGGAAGCGCCACAAGTAGACGCAGAACCTAAAGACGAAGCAGGCGATGAAGAGTAATCTTCTAAGCTAAGATCTTCTGAAGTAGGATAAGAAAAAGCCGAGCATAGCTCGGCTTTTTTGTGTCTATCGTATTTCTGGGGATAGATGCAGTTATCTAGTCTTAAACTAAACCCTAGATTAATCGCAGGTAACGCTTAATCTAGGGAGGAGTGATGTTACAGGATACGTGCTCTAAAACTGCGACCTTTCATTTTGCCGTTTTCAATTTTACCGTGTGCTTTTTTAGCAATCTTTTTCTCAACCGCGACAAATGACGCCATAGGGAACATGTTGATTTTACCAATCTGCGCACCTTGAATGGTTTTGTCACCAGTTAGCGCCCCAAGAATATCGCCTGGACGTAGCTTTTGCTTTTTACCACCAGATACTTGGATCGTCACCATTTTAGCCTGATAAGGTTGATTTGATGATTGTGCTGGCAATTGGCTTGGCTCAATGGGCATATCAAGATATTCGTCGATTAGAGCCACACGATGCATTTCATTGCTGCTAAAGAAGCTAAACGCGAGCCCCTTATTACCTGCGCGGCCAGTACGACCAATGCGGTGAACATGGACTTCAGGATCACGTGATAACTCATAGTTAAACACGGCGTCTAGGTTATCGACATCGAGTCCACGAGCGGCAACATCCGTTGCTACTAGGACGGTAACACTTTTGTTCGCAAACTGAACCAATGCGCGGTCGCGTTCTTTTTGTTCTAAGTCGCCATGAAGATCAATGACGCTAAAGCCGCGGTGATGAAGCTCATCGGCAACATTTTGAACTTCTTTCTTAGTGTTACAGAATACAACAGCGGACTCAGGTTGGTGAGTCAGTAGTAAGTTCTCTAATGCATTATCTCGGTCTTCATGCGAATCTAATTTGTAGAAGAACTGTTGGATACTGCTGTGATCATGTTTGCTTTCAACTTTAACCACTTCGGGTTTATTCATGATACGAGAAGCAATCGCTTCAATTTGTTTAGGGAACGTTGCGCTAAAGAGCAAGGTTTGACGCTCTTTTGGTACTTCGCTAATGATAGCATCTAGTGCGTCCTGGAAGCCCATATCCAGCATGCGATCTGCTTCATCTAGTACTAGAGTGTTTAATTCGCTTAGGTCAATACGACCTCGCTCTAAATGGTCGAGAATACGACCAGGTGTACCCACTAGGATATGCGCGCCGTGTTCAAGTGATCCTATTTGAGGACCCATAGGCGTTCCACCACATAAAGTTAGTACCTTAATGTTGTGAATAGAGCGCGCTAGGTTACGAATCTCTTTTGCAACTTGGTCTGCAAGCTCGCGAGTAGGACACAGCACGAGTGATTGTACTCGAAAGCGTTTAACACGCAGGTTAGAGAGTAATCCAAGACCAAATGCAGCTGTTTTACCTGAACCGGTTTTTCCCTGACCGATAACGTCTTTACCATCAAGAATCAAAGGCAGCGATTGTGCTTGAATCTCAGTCATATTGGTAAAGCCAAGTCCTTCTAGGTTACTTAACAAAGAAGGGGATAAATTTAGGGTAGAGAAAGTGGAACTGGAACTGTTCAAGTGCGATCCTTAGTGGTCATAGGGCAAGGGGCTATTATCGTCATTATTGGCGTGGATACCAGTAATATATGTGATATTAGCCCAACCTCTTTAGTTGTTGATGCTTTGAATATAATCGAATATCTCGATAACTTGTTGCTTGGTAAGTACGCCCTTCCAAGCAGGCATACCTTCATTTCCAGTGAGTACTGTGTCTACTAGCTCTGCTTCAGATTCAAAGAATGAGTTTAATCCTTGGTAAATATTCGAAGGCGCTTCAGCTAACGCTTGTCCGGCAATACCATCGCCATGGCCTTTTACACCATGGCAACTGACACAATAAGTGGGGTAAAGGGTCTCGCCACTATTATTGCTGCCTCCATCGTTACTATTACTAGAAGATGCATAGCAAAAAGAGGTCAGTGTTAGTAGTGATGCTGCAATAAAGTATTTCATTCTGATTTCCATTGTTTGTGTCATTTGCTGAGAGGATAATACGGGAAGTATTAATCAGAATGCAATGTGGTATTAATATTGAGTTCATAAAAGCCTTTCAAAATATGAAAGGCTAATGGCACTAAGTCGATTGATGGGTGAGATCGCTGATTGCTATCGAGATAATTTTGGGTTACCGAGATAGCGAATTCTGAACCAGATACTTTTCTATTAAGAGAAAGGTGACTGTTATCAAGGTAGACAGGTGTTACTGAGGTTGAGCCGTTCTCATCCAGTCACGATATGCGTCTGCCCCGTCTTCGCCTTCTGCTGGCGACCAAGAAGCAAAGTCTTGCGGTTGTGTTGGAAGGTAAGCCCCTTCTTTTATTTCTAAGCCAACCGTGCCTTCGCTCATACAAGCGTAACCATGCCAAGTTCCTGGTGGGATCTCGATAGCTCGGTTAGTATCCGGTGAGAGGCTATGGCGCTCTGTCACGTGGCCTTCATCGTTGAAGATTAGCAGATCAAGCTGACCTTTTAATACTAAAAACAGTTCCCACTTATGTGACTCACTGTGCCTGTGAGGTCGCATATAGGTATCAGGTTCTGTTGATATGAATAAACGTTGTACGTTTGCGTCTAGTTGCTCGTGTAAATTATGGTGGCTGCGCTGGCGGGGGGCTTGTTTTGCGTTGTTTGAAAACGTATCAAAGTCTTGATTACTGATTATTTTTAACATTGCTAGGCTCTGTAAAGTGAACGATGCCGGGTATTCTAAAGCTTTGAGCAAAATGTGCAGCAACAAATTTTATATTGCCGTGTTTCTATTTAAATCGATGCCAACCTAGTCGCGTCAAAGTGTGATTATGATTCCAGTTCGTTCGAATTAAAGTGTACGAAAATGTCATGATGTTATTATCATTTTATGACTATAGATTAACCAGTTACGATGGTGGAGAACGCAGTGGAAGCAGCAATTAACCAGTTAAAAAAGGACTTTTACGCTCACCTAAAGTCGTATCAGGAACCGAAAGCAGCAAGTGGTTTCAAAACCCTTTCTATTTTAACTCAAGATGAATTAGCCGAGCTTGAAAATGTTTGGATTCAATTAGCAGTTTGGAAACAGACTCAGGCATAAAGTTCACCGCATTCACACTATTTAATGGCTGCGCTCCCATCGTTGAAGTGATAATTTAACCATTAGATCATACGGTCAAACAGGTCACATTTTTATAACCCTAGGTGGAAGCACTTAGGGTTTTTTAGTGTCTTCATACTACCGACTGTTATATTATAACAACGGTTATAACAAAGTTATCATTGAAAACTCAGTGACCAACCCCCATAGTCAAGGGTAGAGTGTAGTGTGAACTGGCTAAGACGACATTGATATTGGCCTAAAAAATCAAGTGAGAGAAGTTATGGCGGAAGTACGAGCCAGAATAGAATTAAAAGTTGGACTTAATAGTGATATCCAAGCTGAGATGCTTTCCTTTCGTGGACTTAGCACAGACAAAGAGCACGTTGCTCTAATCTTTAAAAACGTCGACCAGCAACAAGATATCCCTTTGGTGAGAATGCACTCGGAATGTTTAACTGGCGATGTCTTCCACTCATCTCGTTGTGATTGTGGGGAACAGTTAGAAGAAACCATACAAAAAATGGGTGCTGAAGGCGGCATTATTCTTTATCTACGCCAAGAAGGGCGAGGTATTGGTTTATATAATAAGCTTGATGCCTATAAGCTACAATCTGAAGGCATGAATACCTATGAAGCCAATAACCATCTAGGTTTTGGTGATGATCTTCGAGACTTTTCTGAAGCAGCACAAATGCTACAAGCACTGGGTATGGATGTGATTAAATTGGTCACTAACAATCCGAAGAAAGTCCGAGAACTGCAAGAGCATGGCATCACTATTAAAGAGGTAGTGAACACCAACGCTCATGTAAAAGACGGAAACGAAAGTTACCTAAAAGCCAAAGTGTCCCATGGTAAGCACAATCTGAAATTCTAACGCCACGTTTTAATTTGTTAAGAAACCTCACGAAAGTGGGGTTTTTTTGTATTAGTCATTGAAAATAAATTGTAACTGAGTATTATTGCGCATTGATAGTGTTAATGATAACAATTCGCACTACGAAATAATAATTATGCTCAACAAGGATGCTTCAATGAATGTAACCACTTTTGTGAAGAGTGCAGTGGCTGCCTCTCTGGTACTGACTTCAACGACTGCGCTATCTGCAGTTTCGCAACAACAAGTCGTCGAACATTACGCCGATTTGGCTCATGCCGTTTTCTCCGATGCCCTTATTACGGCCAAATCGCTAGACACTTCTATTAACACTTTTTTAGCAAACCCTTCAGAAAAGGGTTTATCTGATGTAAAACAAGCATGGATCGCTTCTCGTGTACCTTATCAACAAACCGAAGTGTTTCGTTTTGGCAATGCTGTCGTTGATGAATGGGAAGGGCAACTTAATGCTTGGCCGCTCGATGAAGGTTTGATTGATTATGTTAGCTCAGACTACCAATACGAATTAGGTAATGATGGTGCGCAAGCCAACATTGTGGCGAATGAAAGCCTAACCATCGGTGCAAACACGCTCGATACTAAAGCGATTACACCGGCATTGATTGCTGATTTGAACGAAGTCGGTGGCTCAGAAGCGAATGTTGCTTCGGGTTATCATGCCATTGAATTTCTGTTGTGGGGGCAAGATCTTAACGGCACAAATGCGGGTGCCGGCGAGCGTCCTTACACGGATTATGTAGTGGGTGAAGGTTGTAGTAACGGTAATTGTGCGCGACGTGCTGAGTATTTACAGGCGGCGTCAACCTTGTTAATTCAAGATTTGGCATGGATGGAAAAACAGTGGTCGGATTCAGAGAAAAATAATTACCGCTCGACGCTGTTGGCAGATAAACCAGTTAACGGTGTGAGAAAAATGCTGTTTGGTATGGGCTCGTTATCGCTTGGCGAACTGGCAGGCGAGCGTATGAAAGTGGCATTAGAAGCTAACTCGACTGAAGATGAGCACGATTGCTTCTCGGATAATACTCACAACTCACATTACTACAATGAGCAAGGTATCTACAACGTGTATACCGGAACGTATGTACGTACCAATGGGACTTTAGTTGTCGGTCCAAGTATCGCGGACCTTGTTGCACAAAAAGATAAGATGGCCGCGAAAGAAATTCAAAAGCAGTTCGACGTGACTCGTGCTCAAGTTGGTCAACTGGTCTCTTCTGCGGAAAACGATAACCAACACTTTGATCAGCTTATCGCCTCAAACAACCCTCAAGGTAACAAATTGGTCAACGATACGATCGTCGCGTTAGTTGCTCAGACCGGTTCTATTGAGCGTGCCGCTGGAATTATTGGCATCACAAGCTTGAACCCAGACACGGCAGACCATGACTTTTAGTTGGTCTGAATTCTCGTTAGTTCTTAACAGATAATAATAAAAAGGGGGATGAACCCCCTTTGTTGATCCGATATGAGTGAGTGTTGAATGTTTAAAATATTATGGCCCGCCGCCTTTGCCGTCATGTCTATGTTTAGTTATGCCGAACAGCCAAATAGCAAATATTCTGGTGGTAAAACGACTGTTAATAAGCAAGGGGCTAACGCCTTTTCTCTTCCCGCGGCAAACCTACCGATGAGTAAGCGGTTGGATTTTAGTGTGGGAAACAGTTTCTTCCGAAACCCTTGGGTTCAAGCGCCCGCATCAACGGATGCTAGAGATGGACTTGGCCCATTATTTAATACCAATGGTTGTCAAAACTGTCATATCAAAGATGGACGAGGACATCCGCCTGAGGCAAATGATCAGCATGCGGTTTCAATGTTGGTACGATTAAGTATACCCGCCGAAACAGAAGCACAGAAAAGCCAAATTAAGCGATCAGGGGTGATTCCAGAGCCAACATATGGTGGTCAGCTGCAAGATTTCGCTCTACCTAATATGACACCGGAAGGTCAGATAAGCATTACATATAGTGAGCTTCCTGTTCAATTTAGTGATGGGACGACTGTCCTTCTGCGTAAACCAAATTTAAAGATTGTTGAGTTGGCGTATGGAGATATGCACCCAGATGTCATGATGTCTGCAAGAGTGGCACCACCTATGATTGGCCTTGGGTTATTGGAATCCATACCTGAATCAACAATTCTAGAAATGGCAAAACAACAAGCTAAAGATGGTTCGACGGTTTCAGGTAAACCTAATTATGTCCTGGATGCGCGTACCCAAAAAATGGCATTAGGTCGCTTTGGTTGGAAGGCTGGACAACCCAACTTAATGCAACAAAATGCCGCAGCATTTCAAGGTGATCTCGGCCTCACCAGCACGCTATTTCCTTCCGAAAACTGCTCGTCACAGCAAGATGTGTGTCATGAAGGGGTAAGTGGAGGGGTTCCAGAAGTGAGTGACAAAATTTTAGACTTTGTCGAGTTTTATAGCCAACATTTAGCCGTACCTAGCCGTAGGAATACTCAAGACCCACAAGTGATTGAAGGGCAAGAACTCTTTACGAAAGTCGGTTGTGAGAGCTGTCATCGAACGAATGTTCAAACCGATACTCGAGAGAACTTACCCGCTTTATCGGCGCAAAGGATTCATCCTTATACTGATATGTTGTTGCATGATATGGGGGAAGGCTTGGCCGACAATCGACCTGAATATGCTGCGACAGGTCAAGAATGGCGGACGCCGCCGTTATGGGGCATTGGTTATACCAAAGAAGTGAATGGGCATACGTATTTTCTTCATGATGGGCGAGCGAGAAACTTAACCGAAGCCATTGTGTGGCATGGTGGTGAAGCAAAAGCAACACAGCAGAATTTCTTGGCTCTAAGTGGTAAAGAGCGTCAGGCGTTGATTGCTTTTTTGAACTCATTATAAGGAAACGTGATGAAATACCCTGTATCGATAATGGGTCTATTAGCGATGATGTTGTCAGCTCTTTTAGTAGGTTGCGGCGCGACAAGCGAGGTGCAGCGGAGTGCATCTTCTCCGCCTGAAGCTCTTCAGCCCGAACAGACACACCATGTTAGCCAACATGTTTATGAGCTTGAGCACCAATCGGCCATGCAATTCAACCTCGCCATGGACAGTTTGTACCAGCAATCTCAAGCATATTGTCAGCAAACCGAGAGCATTGCTTCTGTTGAGCGTGCTTGGCAGAAAGGGATGGAGCAATGGATGTGGTTGCAGGGACAAGAAAGAGGGCCCACTCAAGCGTTAGAACAAAATTGGAATATTCAGTTTTGGCCAGACAAAAAAAACACGACTGGGCGCAAAATGACGGCCGCGAGTCAGCGAGATAGCTGGTCTGTTTCTGCGATAAAAGATGAGAGTGTCACTGTGCAGGGATTAGGTGCCGTCGAATGGCTACTATTTGATCCAAAATCTAATTTGGAAACCAACCCGTCATCAAGCTGCTCACTACTTATTGCCATAACTGGAGCACTAACGGAACGTTCGGGAGTCATCGTGCAGGCATGGTCGGTAAACCCGTGGAGCGCATTGGATGACAAAGCTTGGACGGCTGAATATTTAGCGTTGCTGACCAATCAGTTGGATTACAGCATGAAAAAATTGTCACGCCCTTTAGCGAAAGTGGGGGCAGCAAAACCGTACTTTTCTGAATCTTGGCGCTCTCAGACATCGATGATGCATTTACGAGCCAATGTGGAAGCCTTGCAGTCGCTTTATATGGCTAATGGGCAAGGACTTGATTTGATACTCCGTGAATCGGGGGCATCTGAGCTGGCAGTGAGAATTGACCACCAGTTTAAAAGCATCCTAGAAACTTGGCCTGCGTCCTCTAGTCTTTTTGAGTTACTGCAAAACAAAGATGGTTACCGAATGGTGTTAAACCAATATAACAAACTTGAGCAGCTTAGATACTTAATGAGTGAAGAAGCGGCGATAAAGTTGGGTGTCGTGATAGGGTTTAATGCAACTGATGGCGATTGATAGAACCAAGAGAAACTTAATACGCTTAGGAGCGATGGGCGCAATGGCTCCTACGTGGTTAGCGGGCTGCAGTACGGCTGCTTCTTCAGTGTTAGAGCCGCGACGTTCTCCCCAGTTGATTGGTGGCTCTATCCGTCACAATGGAGAATTCGACGTCGTCATTGCTGCGAATGGCACTCAACCGGTTCATCAATTACCACTGCCCGGTCGAGGGCACGGTGTGGCTATACATCCTCATCAGCCCTTGGCGGTAATGTTTGGTCGAAGGCCTGGCACTTACGCTATGGTATTTAACTACCAAAGCGGTGAAATGACATCCCTTATCCTAGCATCTAAACAACGCCACTTTTATGGCCATGGTGTTTTTTCTTCTAATGGTCGCTGGTTATATGCAACAGAAGGGGAACGTTCATCTAGCCGTGGCATTATTGGAGTATACGATACACAGCAAGGCTATAAAAAAGTTGAAGAGTTTACCGGGTTTGGCAAAGGACCACATGAAGTGATCATTACGCGAGACGACACTTTGGTGGTTGGCGTTGGCGGTGTGCATACTGATGGGCGTACACCACTAAACTTATCCACGATGACCCCGAGTCTAGCGTACCTTAGTGCCACTGGTGAGTTGCTAGAGCAAGTGTCGCTTAAGGAGCATCGAAAAAGTATTCGTCATCTTGCTCACGATGATGATGATACGATACTGACAGGCCAGCAATACCGTGGCGAAGCTGACTCGTATGTCCCGCTTGTCGCTTCGCACAAGCGAGGGCAACCGCTGCAAGAGTTAGGTGGAGAACCGGAAGATTGGGCTAGATTTAATCACTATGTTGCCAGCATTGCAGCCAATAAACAGCATATTGTTGCCACATCACCTAGGGGCAACTGCTATGGAATATGGGATAAGAAGACACTGAAGTTATTACAAATCAAAGTACTGCCAGACGCGTCAGGCGTCGTGATTAAAAATGAGCATTTTTTCATCAGCTCAGGCGCTGGAAAAGTGGTGCAAATCGCCCCCGATTTGACGGTTAAAATGCTGCATTCTCCGATCCAATGGGATAACCACTGGAAGATGATCACATAAATGAGACGGAGGGAGTTTGCCTGTAAATTAGTCATGTTGAGACGGTGAGATCTGCCATACTTAAACTCTAGAGAGAGGGAGTGGCTAGATGTCAAAGCAGTTATTTTCCGTGGTGACAGCAGGAGTGGTGTGCTTAGTGGCAGCGCAGGTGTGGGCTGCCCCCGATCAAGATATTAATGAAAGGGATACGGTTGCTGCGATCGCGGCAACCGTACAACCTGCCTATTATGACAAACGCAGTGCGCCTTCAGCACCAAGCCTACCATCATCCATATCAAAAAAGTCAGTGACTGAGATCTTACTGTATGGCTCGTTAGTTGATTACGTTTATAACGAGACAAATAGTCAAAAAATTTGGTCCAATAATGAGCTCAACGCACAATTAAACCTGCAATTAGAAATGGTTAACCTGGCTGGTTTTAGTCCCTTATTTGAGCAAAGAGTAAAACATATGCAGTCTTTGTATCAGACGGGGCATTTTGATGAATATGATCGAGCCGCGACCGACACCTTACTGCTGTACATCAGTTATATTGCTGCTGTCCCAGAACTTGGTAAGCAGTGGTATTTTTCTGAAAGCTTAATTGATGCGTTGCCAAGGCCATCGGCAACGGAAGTCCATCAACTCCTACTTGCTATCGAGAACAACACATTAGCTAATTACTTGCTCTCGTTATCACCGCCCATGCTACAGCAATTAGGTTTTGAAAATGCCTATATAGATTTATTAGCCAAATCCCAAATTGAGCTGACGGCATACGAACAAGTCGGGCTAATCAGAAAAGGGGATAAGCTTGAGCCTGAACCCTATATCCATTTGTTAGATCGCCTTGCAGAATCTGAGCTTTATGTCGACGTAAGAGAAGACGGGATGTTTGACCAATCTTTAGAGTACGCCATTAAGGAGTTTCAAAGGCTTTATGGTCTTGAGGATGACGGTATTATTGGACCCAATACACTGCATTGGTTAAATATGCCTGCGCAAGAGAAGTTAAGAGTGTTAGCGCTTAATGCTGAACGTTCACGCCTCTGGCCTCAGCAGAGAGAGCATATTATTTTGGTGAATGTACCTAGTTTTGAACTCAAATATTGGGGCGAAGGTGAGGCACGTTTTGAATCGAGAGTGATTGTTGGGCGGTTAACGAGGCCCACACCGATTTTTGAAACCAAGATGGATTCGTTAATTGTGAATCCAACATGGAATGTGCCTTGGAAAATTATGGTGAAAGACATCATCCCTAAAGTTAAGAATGATCCAACGTACCTGTTTTCACAGCGTATTGAAATTCTCGAGGGTTGGCATAACCGAGTCACGGTTGATCCTACGGTGATAGATTGGAAAGAAGTTCAGCCTAAACAGTTTCCTTATCGAATGAGGCAGCAAGCAGGCGTGTTGAATGCATTAGGACAATATAAGTTTAACACCCCCAACGAACGGGCGATTTTTCTGCACGATACCCCCGGCAAACAACTGTTTAATGAAAGCAGTCGTGCCTATAGCTCTGGTTGTATTCGAGTTGAGCATGCTGATAAGTTTGCACAGGTATTATTAGAACATCAGGGAAAGCTACTTGACGACTTATCGACGTATCGAGACAACAAAGCCATTTCATTTAAAAATAGAATTCCTGTCCATATTATTTATCAAACGGCTTGGCTTGAAGATGGTAAAGCACACTTTAGAGCCGACGTGTATCAGTATGACAATAGAAGAGGGAGTGTTACTGAAACGGCTCTGATTAAAAACTAGCGAGGGCAGTAACTGACTTGTCATCGCTTATAGACAATGTCATAGTCTCGCTACTTTTTTTGAATAGTAGGATTTCCGATGAGTCTTAAGTATCAAGTCGTGCCCGTGACGTCTTTTGCACAAAATTGTTCCATTGTTTGGTGTGATGAAACCATGAAAGGTGTGTTGATTGATCCAGGCGGAGACATTGAACAACTGCAAGTGCTTATCGCAGAGCTCGGCGTTCAAGTAGAAAAATTAGTGCTCACCCATGGGCATCTTGACCATGTTGGTGGAACTGAGCCTCTTTCAAAAGCACTTGGTGTAGAAATTGTTGGTCCCCATAAGGCTGATAATTTTTGGCTGCAAGGCTTAGAAAATCAGAGTCAAATGTTTGGTTTCCCTCTGACTAAAGCTTTTGAACCTAATCAATGGCTTGATGATGGAGATGTTGTCACATTTGGTAATCAGTCTTTAAACGTCATTCATACTCCAGGTCATACTCCAGGCCACGTTGTACTGTTTAACAATGCTGCGAAACAAGCATTTGTTGGCGATGTGTTGTTTAAAGGTGGTATCGGTCGAACGGATTTCCCACAAGGTAACTACGAAACGTTGATCCAGTCGATTAAAGGAAAATTATGGCCTTTAGGTAATGACGTTGCTTTTGTTCCTGGCCATGGACCAGAGTCTACGTTTGGTCATGAAAGAGTATCAAACCCATTTGTTGCTGATGAGATGCCGCTTTACTGAGCACTAAGCTAATTTTCGCATGTAAAATGGCATAGTTACGATTCGAACATGTCACGATCCGCTGCTGCTAAGTAGCGGCGGGTCAGTCCTACAAATTCCTCCCCACTTCTGTCCAAATCTGCTTCCGAAATAAAAATATCGTAACCAAAGAACTCGCGTTGATACTTCATGCGATTGGCAAGCATTGCCATAAGGCCATGATACTCAGAACCATCGCAATCGATAAATGGTGTGGAATCCAGCACAATGTCTTCAAAGGTCGTCTGTGGAGATGTTTGCTGCAGCCCAAGATAAAGCAAGGCGCGCTGGCTAAGTAGCAAATCCGTCGCGATCCGTGGACAAATAGCATTGAGATAAGCTTGGTAATTATTAATTCGTAGACCAATCCAAGGAAGTGGAGTATGCCAACCATCATGATGGTGACTACAAATCCCAATACGTTCGATGTCAGACCAACGAAGTGCCCAGCCGCCTTTAAACATATGCTGTTGAAAATGAGTCGCGGTTAACGTAAAGGTAACCCGGCTTTTTACTATGGTGTAGTAAGTGAAACTTAGGGCGATGACCAGTAAAGTAATAACAACAAGCGACAGTTGCCAATTCGGTGAGAAAAGTACAATTGCGAATCCTATAAGCGCAGCGATAGCCACACTTTTTCGTAGTATGGGTGAGTGCAAAGAATAGTGGTGATTACTTATGTGAATACTGTTCATAGATTACAAATAGCACCCTTAATAGCAAAAAGCAGTCATGCACATGACGTTATATGATGCTCGAAAAATGTCAGCATTATTGTTTAAATAATAGTCATAAACGTTGAAAGTCGGCATTTTTCGTGACGCTTTGTGTCATGCCTCTACAAAAGCTGTCAAAATTTTGGTATAAAACGCGCTTCAAATTTTGACCACTGCTTACAGCGCAGTGAAATGGAGAGAAAACTCAATGAAACTTGCTCATAAGCGCAAAGTGCAATCAAAATTGCAAAAGCGCATTAAAGCGGTAGTTGCGAATACAGCAGCTGCAACAAAAACAGAAAAATCTGTTGTAGCAAAAGCATCTGTAGCAAAAGAAGCTGTAGTTAAACAAGCACCGGTAGCAAAAAAAGCACCTGTAGCTGAAAAAGCAACTGCGACAAAAAAAGTTGAAGTAGCATTAACTCCTAAGCAGCAGCAAGTATTAGATATTGTTGTTAAGCACGCCGATGGTATCAACCCTAAAGGGATTGGCCAAGAAGCCGGCCAAGAAGACGCTAAAGCAGCATCTTGGGCAACGGGTGCTCTTAAGAAGTTACTAGAAGAAGGCTTAGTTGCGAAAGAGCAGCTTGCTGGTAATAAAGTGATCTACAAAGCGCAGTAATGCCTCACTTTATTCAATGTCAAAAAGGCCCCGGTTAAGGGGCTTTTTTGATCTTGTTGCATCACGACCTATCTCACGCCCCACAATTAAATAGCCTTCCTAAACTTTGCTGTATTCTCTTGGATTAAACGCGCCAACTTGCTTATGCATTGCTGTTGTTACTTTGCTATAGCGCTCTATTTGTTAGCAGTTGTTGTGAGTTGCGTAGCATTTCTGTAATTTTTAGCGAGGGTAAATACGTACGTAGTAACTTTTCTTATTGGCGTGAGAGCTATGGCAATTCATTGAAATATAATGGGTTACGTCTATTAGTCGCAAATATCCTACGTATTACTACGTAATACAAAGGTCGAACTTAGGTTTGTGTGGAGGGGAGAATGCGTGGTCGCACGAATACAAGATATTGATAATTAGATTCATAGTTACCTTGAACGTGAAACTTGGGGTGTTCGGATGTCACTCCATATAAGAAACTACTCAAGGAACTGAAAATGAGTCTAATCAAGAAATCAGTCACTCGTGCACTTAAGAGCACAGCTATTGTTGCGGCAACCTGCTTAGCCTTTGTTGCGACTACGGCAAATGCGGCCGACAAAGTATATCGCCTTAAGCTTGCTGAGACATGGGGACCTAATTTCCCTATTTTTGGCGATGCCACAAAAAATATGGCTAAGATGGCCGAAGAAATGTCGAATGGTCGACTGCAAATTCGTATCGACTCGTCAAATAAACATAAAGCGCCTTTCGGTGTTTTTGATATGGTGAAGTCTGGCCAATATGATATGGGTCATTCGGCGTCGTACTACTGGAAAGGTAAAGTACCGAACACACTGTATTTCACTACGATGCCTTTTGGTATGACGGCACCCGAGCAATACGCGTGGTTCTATCATGGTGGTGGTATGGAGTTGATGGAAAAAGTCTACTCGCCACATAACATGATGTCATTCCCAGGTGGTAACACCGATGTACAGATGGGCGGTTGGTTTCAAAAGGAAATTAATAGTGTTGAAGACCTACAAGGTTTGAAAATGCGTATACCAGGCTTCGCGGGCGAAATTCTGGCAGAAGTTGGTGCAAAACCAACGAATATCGCATCGGGCGAGCTTTATACGTCTCTAGAACGTCGTACAATCGACGCTCTTGAGTGGGTAGGGCCTTCTCTAGATCTACGTATGGGTTTCCACAAAATCGCACCATACTACTATACAGGCTGGCATGAGCCTGCAACGGAGCTTCAATTCCTTGTGAATAAACGTACCTGGAATAAGTTGCCGGATGACCTGAAAGCTATCCTACAAATTGCAATGAAAACAGCCGCGTACGATATGTATATCCAATCGACCCATGAAAGCGGTAAAAACTGGGCAACAATCCAATCGGATTACCCAGATATTAAAGTGAAGGATTTCCCACGCGAAGTTATCGATGCATTGCGTGACGCGAACGACAAATTGCTAAAAGAGCATGCTGCGAAAGATGCAACAGCGAAAGAGATTCAAATGTCTCAAGCTGCTTATCTAGAGCAAGTTCGTTCATGGACGGATATTGCTTCTAAAGCTTACCTCAATAAATTTGATGATTAACAGTTTTGAAGTGGCGCTATGCGCCACTTCTCCTGTCGATGAGTTCCGAATTCAGTTTTACACCTATTTAATCTTATTAACGATAAAGTGACGAGATGCTCGCAGAGCGTTCTTTTGTCATCAAAATTTATTGTCCGATGTTCAATGTTGAATACTTACGCACTCTACACATAAATAAAACAATATGAGTCGCGGGATGGAGTCTGGTATGCGAAGCCTAATTTATATAGAGAGACTGTTTAACAAAGTCAGCGATCTGCTGGGAGTGGTGTCGAGTCTTTTGTTTTTATTACTACTTGCAAACGTCGTGTACGACGTGGTGATGCGCTACGTATTTAACGACGTGTCGATTGCCTTTCAAGAGATGGAGTGGCACCTATTTTCAGCGGTATTTTTACTTGGTGTTCCATACGCGATTAAAGCTGGAGGCCACGTGAGGGTCGACGTATTTTACGAACGACTGTCGATAAAAGCGCGCGCTATTATCGATTTGATCGGTACCTTTGTGTTTCTTTTCCCATTCTGTTTACTCGTGGCTTGGTTCGGCATTGATTTTGCCAAAGAAAGCTTTGCACTAGGTGAAACGTCAGGTGATCCAGGAGGCTTGCCGTATCGCTGGGTAATCAAAGCTATGATCCCTCTTTCATTCTTCTTCATGGCGATCAGTGGAGTAGGGCTCGTGCTCCACTCTCTGAATAAGCTGGTCAACCCTCATTTGATATACGCCAATTCAACCGACTCTAAAGAATAAGGATTGTTTCTATGATCGGCATAGTCATGTTTTTTGTAGCGCTGTTTGCGCTACTGTTAGGATTTCCAGTGGCCTTCACATTTGGAGGTATCGCGCTAATATTTGGCGTGTGGGCAGAAGGCATCGAAATGTTTGCTTTCATGCCATACCGCATCCAATCTATTATGGAAAATACCGTTTTGATGGCGGTTCCGTTATTTGTTTTCATGGGCTTGGTTTTACAAAAAACTAAGTTGGCAGAGCAACTGCTTGAATCAATGGGGCGTCTATTTGGTGGTGTGCGTGGTGGTATTGCTATTTCAACGGTACTAGTGGGTGCATTGCTTGCAGCGTCTACAGGCGTTGTAGGAGCGTCAGTAGTAGCTATGGGGCTTATCTCCCTACCGGTTATGCTGAAGTACAATTACGACAAAGGGCTAGCGTGTGGCACCATATGTGCGTCTGGTACATTGGGTCAAATCATTCCGCCTTCGATTGTTCTGATCTTGCTTGGGGATGTACTCGGTGTGCCGGTTGGTGATTTATTTCAGGCGGCAATTTGGCCTGGATTGGTGTTAGTGGGCGCCTATGTATTATATATCCTGATTTATGCAAAACTTAACCCAGAAGCCGCACAACCTATTCCTAGAGATGAGTCTATTTCTCGCTCTCAAGAAGTCAAAACAGCGTTGAAAGCGATCATACCGCCACTGGCGTTGATTGTGATTGTTCTAGGGTCAATATTTGCAGGGGTTGCAACTCCGACAGAGTCTGCTGCTCTCGGGGGCGCAGGCGCAATTGTACTGTCCCTTGCCTATGGCCAGTTTAACTTCCGTATGCTTTATGAAGCTTCAAAAGAAACGGTGAAAGTAACCGCGATGGTGTTTGCGATTCTGTTAGGTGCGACAGCATTTTCAATGGCGTTTACCTATACCGGTGGCGATATGCTCGTGGAAGAGTGGATGTTAGAGATACCCGGTGAGAAATGGGGCTTCCTTATTATCACTATGCTGGTGATCTTGATTCTAGGTTTCTTTATCGATTTTGTGGAAATTTGTTTCATTATTGTTCCGATGATCGCGCCCGTTGCTGAAATCATGGGCATCAATATGACGTGGTTTGCCATACTTGTCGCAATGAACCTACAGACTTCGTTCTTAACGCCTCCATTTGGTTTTAGTTTGTTCTATTTGAAAGGGGTGGCGCCAGATGGCGTGACGACAAGAGATATATACCGTGGTGTCATGCCATTTATTGCTATTCAAATCTTAGTGTTAGCGTCACTATTAGTGTTCCCATCCTTTTATGGAATGTGATCCAATTACCGTTGTGGCGTAAGGAAGTTCATTTATTTAGCCGCCGTGGTAATGTGTCTTAAGGGATGCATTGCCTTTATAGGCGGCTGTAGTTAGAAGGGACTTCTATGCCACTCAAAGCCAAACTTATCTTATTGACGTTGCTGCCGTTAGTTATTCTGACGGCTAGCGTGAGTTGGATAGCCCTCCATCAAGCCAAATCCTTTGGCGAAAAAGAAATCGAGATTTTCCGCGAGAGCTTAATTCGTTCAAAAGAATCAGCGCTGAAAGACAGTGTTGAATTAGCCTTTGATGCTATCGAATACGCCTACAATGATCCTGATCTGTCAGAGTCCGAAGCAAAAGCACAGGTAAGGGAAATTTTGGATAGGCTACGTTATGGGACCGATGGCTATTTTTTTGCTTACGACAAAACCGGGACTAACCTCGTCCATCCGATACAACCAGAGTTGGTCGGTCGGAATTTACTCAAGTTACAAGACCAAGACGGTAACTATTTGATCGAGACATTACTGTTCCAAGCTCAGGCTGGGGGAGGTTTTCATCAGTATTTGTGGCAAAAACCGTCCACTGGTGAAACCGTGACCAAGCTTAGTTATGCGGCTTGGCTAGATAAATGGGAATGGATGATTGGCACGGGGCTATATATTGAGGACGTGGCGAGAGAGGTCGCTGTTCTTCGTGCTGCTATCGATAAAAATATAGCAACCACGATGTTTTCTATTGTGACGATATTTTCGGTGACGGTGGCCGTCATTATTGTACTGACCTTAGCTGTGAATTGGCATGAGCATAAGTTGGCGGATAAGAACTTAAAGGAGCTAGCGCACAAAACAGTGATGTTTCAAGAGGATGAAAGAAAGCACCTTGCCAGAGAATTACACGATGGGGTAAACCAATTGTTGGTTTCTAGTAAGTGTCACTTAGAGTTGATGGATACCAAGGATATTGATGTTCGCTCGATAGGGCATTTGAGTAAGTCCCAGTCTTCTTTGTCAGAAGCGATTATTGAAGTGAGGCGAATTTCTCACCATCTTAGACCCAGCGCCTTAGATGATATCGGACTGGAAGCGGCAATTTCCAGTTTACTGCAAGATTTTAAAACGTACTCTCATGCGAATACAGAACTGGTGCTGGATACACAAGCATCTAAACTTAAATCAGAGGTGGCAACGACCTTGTATCGTGTTGTACAAGAATCATTAAACAACATAGAAAAGCATGCCGATGCGACGCAAGTTACCGTGTTTCTCAAACAGTTCGGTAATGTGTTGCAATTAATGATCCGTGATAATGGCATTGGTTTTGATGTGACTAATGCAATGGCAGCGCGCGGCATCGGTTTGCGTAATATGAGAGAGCGTGTTGAGTTTATTGGCGGCGAGTTTGAACTATTGAGTGATTATGGAGCCGGTACAGAAATCACAGTCTTGCTGAAGCTAGAAGGAACGGAATAATGGATGAACCGATCAAAGTGGTGATAGTGGATGATCATCAGGTGGTTTTGGAAGGTTTCATCGCTCGACTTGAGCGAGAGCCGGATATTGATGTGATTGCAACGGCAAGTAATGGGCTAGAGGCGATAGATGTCGTCAAATCTTATCAGCCTGATGTGGTACTAATGGATGTGAGTATGCCAATTATGAACGGCATAGAGGCAACACAGCTACTAAAAGAAGAGCGCCCTGAAGCCAAGGTCTTAATGCTCACTATGCATGATAACCGTGAGTATATTATGAAAGTGATGCAGGCAGGTGCTGTGGGATATATGTTAAAGGAAATCTCCGCAGAAAAAATGGTTCAAGCCATTAAAACGGTTAAACAAGGTTCTACCTATTTTTGTGAGTCCGTCACACAAACGCTATTTTCGCAAGAGGTGTCACCAGCCGTGAGCAAGACAAATCCATTGAGTCGTCGAGAAGAGTCAGTGTTGAAATTAGTCGCACAGGGGAGTAGCAGCAAGAAAATAGCGCAGGTGCTCAATATATCCTATCGTACGGTAGAAACGCACCGGCAGAACATTAAACATAAGTTGGACTTACATTCGACAGCTGAATTGGCAAAGTACGCACTGGAACATGGTTTGGGATAGGGCAGAGAGTGAACATTATTGATATGAGCAGTGACGCTAGACAGAAAAAGACCCGCGAAAGCGGGTCTTTACGTTTTTACATTATGACAGTATAGCGTTACGCGTAGCTATGTTGATGCACTTGCAGCTCGGTACGCATGCCTTTCAATAGGCTGACACACATAACCAGCAGAATAACCGTAAACGGCAACGCAGTTGAGATCGCGCCAGCTTGTAGTGCTTGAATTGCCTCTGTACCACCAACCCATAGTAATACTGCAGCTATTGCACCTTCAATTGTTGCCCAGAACACACGCTGTGGTACTGGCGCATCAACTTTACCGCCAGCAGTGATGCTGTCGATAACCAGTGAAGCTGAATCTGACGAAGTAATGAAGAACACCATAATCAAGATGATAGAGATAACCGACAAAATGGTGCTCATCGGTAGTGCTTCGTATGCATAGAACAGTGACAACGTTAGATCGGTCAATCCATTTTGGCCGAGCTCACCGACTTGGTTGATCACTTGGTCGATTGCCATGCCACCGAACGCCGCCATCCAAAATAGGGTGATGGTTGTCGGGATGACAATAACGGCTGTCAGGAATTCACGTACGGTACGTCCTTTAGAAACACGCGCAATGAACATGCCAACACATGGGGACCATGAAATCCACCACGCCCAGTAGAATACGGTCCAACCGTGCATCCAAGCTTCGTCTTCACGACCGTGAGGATTACTCAGTGGGATGATATTCTCTACGTAGCCGACAATAGTCGTGCCTAGTGAGCCGAAGAACGTCGCAATTGATACCACAATAACAACAATTAATAGCACGAAAGCAACCAAGATGTTGGTGTTACTCAGTAGCTTTACACCCCCATCAATACCACGAACAACGGAAAAAATTGCTAGAGCAGTCACAAAGGCAATCACGACGAGTTGTAATGAAGTACCGGCTTCAAACCCAAATACATGCCCAATACCACTGGCCGCTTGTTGTGCCCCAAGACCTAATGATGTCGCGAGACCAAATAGGGTCGCTAACACAGCAAGGACATCAATAACGTGACCAAACCACCCCCACGTTCTATCACCAAGTAGTGGATAGAACACTGAGCGCATTGAAAGAGGCAAACCTTTATTAAAGGCAAAGAAGGCCATCGAAAGTGCCACAACTGCGTACATGGACCATGGGTGAATACCCCAGTGGAACATTGTTGCGCCTAGTGCTACTTTACGAGCTTCTTCAGTATAAGCTTCAACACCTAGTGGCGTTTCATACCAACCTGTGAAATAGGCAACAGGCTCAGCTACCCCCCAAAACATCAAACCAATACCCATACCGCCAGCAAACAGCATCGCGATCCAAGATAGGGTTGAATGGTCAGGTTTTGCGCTAGCACCACCAATGCGAATTTTCCCGTAAGGGGATAAGACGAGGCCTAGGCAAAAAATCACGAAGATATTGCCAGCCCACATAAATAAGTTGTCGAATGCGCCGATGATTTGCCATTTAGCGCCATCGAGTGTGGCTTTGGCAGTGGCTGGGTCTACGACGAGAAGGGCGACGAGAAACAGTACGATCAGTGCTGCACTGGTGCCGAAGACAGGGTTGTGAACATCAAACCCCCATTTTTGGACATTGTCTTGCCCAACAGTATAGTCAGTATTTTCAATACTATACTTGTCCTTAGTATTATTCATCATTCCTCTGATACTACTTAGAGCTCTAACTAAAATTCGGCGGAATACTAACAAAAGTAATTATAAATGGGAAGATATTCATTGTTTTGCTCGCATTTTGGACTAAATTGAATAGACAAACTGTATAGAGCACTAACCGTTTTAGCTCTAATGAAATAGGCTGTTTTTTCTGTGTTTTTATCGGTAAAATAACCGCAGTAAACGTAAGTGCGACCAAGGGTTACAGTGCATTGTCAAGGGAGCGCGTAAGCGCACCTTTTTAAACACTAATAATGAGTCAATGGTGGCCGCGATCGGTTTATAGGTGTGATTGAGATGCATCATTGGTATGAATGTGTTACAACGCAGGGATCAACGGATAATCGCTAATTTGGAATAAAGAATTGGAAAAACACGAAGAAGTGCTCGTGGCGATACGCCAAGTAATAAGAGCCATCGATTTACATTCGAAAAAATTAAAAAAAGAGTGCGGACTTACTGGGCCGCAACTGGTGCTGATGAAGGCAATCAGGGAAAAAGGGAATGTAACCATTCGTGAGTTATCGAATTATACCAATGTTAGTCAGGCGACAGCGACGACTATTATCGACCGTCTAGAACTGAACGATTATGTAAGACGTGAACGAAGCCATCAAGACAAGCGAAAAGTTCATGCAGTTTTAACAGAAAAAGGCACTGAAGTGCTTGATAGCGCCCCTTTGCCACTCCAAGACAGCTTCGTACAGAAATTTCAAAGTCTTGAGGTGTGGGAGCAAACCTTGTTGTTATCTTCTATCCAAAGAATATCATCGATGATGAATGCGGAAGGCATCGATGCCGCGCCAGTATTACAAATAGATGCGATAGCGAAAAACTAACGTTGTCTACGCCCGAATAATAACGCATTAAGCCCATATTACTGAAAAAGTATTGTGGGCTTTTTTGTGCTCGTAAGTCAGCGATTAACAGGGTCGATTTTAGTATCAATAATTTGACATCTAAATAGTCTATACTTTGCGGTAGTCGACGATGGATAACGTGCTAATGGCAAAGACTATATGATAAATCAGACATTTTTTGCTAAACTGAAACTTTCGTAGCACTAAAAGTTGAGTGATAGCCCAGTCTGTGTGATGCGGATTTTTGGTATTACTTAGTACACAAAATATTTTGATGGATAGCAGTTCGTCAGGGTGAGGAACGATGACAAAAGGTATTGATAAGTACAGTATTGACAGTACTGACTATACAATTGGGCAAGATAATGTCCAAAAATGGGGATTTGACGTGCACAACCCGGTATTTGGCTGGAGTGCAGGTTTTATTGCGCTGTTACTAGTGCTGGCTGTGGTTGTCGATGCCGAGACAGCGAAAAATGCGTTGGATGGAATTAAATGGCAGATCATAAATAAGTTCGACTGGCTATTTATGTGGGCTGGTAACATTTTTGTTATCTTCTGCTTGGGCTTGATTGTTTCGCCATTTGGCAAGATACGCTTAGGTGGTAAAGACGCAACGGCAGATTATTCATTTATGTCTTGGCTGGCGATGCTATTTGCCGCTGGTATGGGCATTGGTCTTATGTTTTGGAGTGTCGCGGAGCCAGTGGCTTACTTTACTGGCTTCTATGAAACGCCGTTAGGCGTGGCTGCCAACACAGAACAGGCTCGCGAGCTGGCGATGGGCGCCACTATGTTCCACTGGGGTTTACACCCATGGGCAATCTACGGTGTTGTCGCCTTATCTCTTGCGTTCTTTACGTATAATAAAGGCTTGCCTCTTTCAATGCGCTCGGTTTTCTATCCTATTTTGGGCGATAGAGCGTGGGGATGGGCAGGACATATCATTGATATCCTAGCCGTTCTTGCGACCTTATTTGGATTAGCGACCTCTCTTGGTTTAGGTGCACAGCAAGCAGCAAGCGGTATCCATCATGTCTTTGGTGTGGAATCGGGTATGACGTTGCAAGTGATCGTTATCGCGGTCGTGACTTTGCTTGCCGTTGTTTCGGTATTACGTGGTATTGATGGTGGTGTTAAGGTCATCAGTAATATCAACATGATCGTTGCTTTTATTCTCTTGGCTTTAGTTGCTTTAATTGGATACGCGGTAACGTTCGCATCGATTCCTGATACCCTGTTTGCGTATTTGAAGAATATCGTGCCATTGAGTAATCCTCATGGTCGAGATGATGAAGCATGGATGCACGGTTGGACAGTATTCTATTGGGCTTGGTGGATTTCGTGGTCCCCATTCGTCGGTATGTTTATTGCTCGCGTTTCTAAAGGACGTACAGTAAGGCAGTTCATTACAGCTGTACTTATTGTTCCGACATCTGTGACTATTATTTGGATGTCTGTATTTGGCGGCCTTGCCATTGACCAAGTGGTTAATCAAGTGGGTACGCTGGGTGCAAATGGATTGCGTGATGTGCCGCTCGCCATGTTTGAAATGTTTGATTCGCTACCAATGGGCACGCTACTGTCTGTCATTGCCGTGATCCTTGTTCTGGTGTTCTTTATCACTTCTTCGGATTCCGGTTCTTTGGTGATCGATAGCATTACTGCTGGTGGTAAAATTGATGCACCTGTTATTCAACGCGTATTTTGGGCCTTTATGGAAGGTGCTATTGCGGTCGCGTTATTGTGGATTGGTGGCAGTGAAGCCATCCAAGCATTGCAAGCGGGTGCTATTTCATCAGCGTTGCCATTTACCTTTATATTACTGGCAATGTGTGTGAGTCTACTTATGGGTATGAAAACAGAACGCACATAGTGAACAGTATCTATGTATGTTGATGTATATGAATTCTAAATAACGTAAAAAGAGCAGCTAAGGCTGCTCTTTTTTTGATCTAATCGATGTTCTTCTACGTTAAGTTTTCCTATTTATTCTTATAAACTGATATTTAATTTGTCATGTTCCGCTTCTGAAATCTTATATTACACGACCCCAGTGCTCTTGCTTGGTCAGCCTGTTCTCTATATCGAGGTGATAAACAGCTACCGATAAAAAGCATCATAAAATCATATGGTTAATGTGAAGTTTTAGCATGGGTGTTAAAAGTGGGATAACGAGAGAATGCTTGGCTTACTGAGGTCAAAAATGTGACTCGATTGGTTGCGATTCACATCGGCATAATTTTGGCGGAAATGAATAGCTAGACAAAATATTGACGGTCGATTTTGCATCGGAATTTGGATATTATCTGCCCGCAGTACTTTTCATGACTAACATGATTAATTAACTATTAAGTTACTAAAAGAATAATAACCTATGAAATTATCTCTAAAGCAAAAATTAATTACAGCAATGTTGTCTGCTGTACTATTGATGGCAGTGGTATTAACCATCTTGTCTGCGCAACAACTTTCAACACAGACGCATGATGCAATCTCAAGTCGTGCGAATAACGTATCGCTTGCGGCAGTAGAAGGAATAGAAAATTGGATCGGAGTGAGAAAGGACATTGCGACCGCTTTTAATCCATTCTCAGAAGTAGAAGATAAAGTACCCTACCTAAAACAAGCACGTGTCGCTGGTGGCTTTGACGACATCTTTTTGGGGACTCCAGATGGTGGAATGTATCGTTCTCACCCAGAGCGTAACAGAGCCGATTACGATCCTAGAACGCGCCCTTGGTATCAGGATGCAGCGTCTGCCAATAAACAGATTATTACTGAGGCATATCAAGATGCCATTACCAATGCTTTGCTGGTGACCATCGCTGAACCTGTAAAGAAAAATGGTCGCTTAGTTGGCATCGTTGGTGCCGATGTATTAATTGATCAGTTAGTGCAAGACGTCATTAGTTTGAACGTGGGACATAATGCCAGCGCGATGTTGATTGACTTGTCGAATAATACCTTCCTTGCCCACCAAAATACCTCGTTGTTATTAAAGTCAATGACGGAGCTAAGTCCCGAATTGACGACGTCTGCTATCAGTGAGCTCGCGTCTCGTGGTGAGATGGCAGAAGTGACCATCCAGGGCGTAGAGAAAATGCTGTACTTTACAAAGGTTCCAGAAACTAATTGGGTACTGGCGGTAGAGTTAGATAAGCAAACGGAGCTAGCAAAACTGAACAGTGCGCTGACGCAGTTAATACTCACGTCAGTCGTCATCGTTATTTTTGTTGCCGCAATCGCCTCTTGGATGGTGAGTTTTCTTATTAATGATTTAGCGCGAGTCTCTAAAGCACTAGCGGAGATTGCATCTGGTGAAGGGGACTTAACTAGCCGTTTAGAACCAAGAAGTAACGATGAAGTGGGTCAGTTAGCTCGTAACTTCAACACGTTTGTTAGTTACATGCACGAAACGATTATGAAGCTTACCGATGTATCGGTCGCCTTGTCAGAACAAGCGAAAGATACCGCGAGCCACGCGCGCGTCCGAAGCCAGCGTATTCAAACGCAGCAAGATGAAATCAATATGGTCGCCACGGCAATCAATGAGATGGCAGCGGCGACTCAAGAAATTGCTAATAACGCTGATATGACCGCTAATAACTCTTCTGAGGCCGTAGAGGCGAGTAACCATGGAGCGGGTCAAGTATCTGCGACACAAAACTCAATTCAAAATCTGGCTCAAGAAGTGGATGTTGCTACCACGGTGATTCGTGAGCTCGAAGTTCATGGTAGTAGCATCAACACCATTTTATCTACGATTCAAGGCATTGCCGAGCAGACGAATTTGTTGGCTCTGAATGCCGCAATTGAAGCCGCACGAGCGGGCGAGCAAGGTCGAGGGTTCGCTGTGGTTGCTGATGAAGTGCGTGTATTGAGTCAACGTACTCATGCATCGACTCAAGAGATTCAGCAGACCATCGAGACACTTCAAGCCACAACAGGCAAAGCGGTTGGTATTATGAATGATAGCCGTGGCT
This sequence comes from Vibrio nomapromontoriensis, assembly GCF_050337205.1. Classification (NCBI taxonomy): domain Bacteria; kingdom Pseudomonadati; phylum Pseudomonadota; class Gammaproteobacteria; order Vibrionales; family Vibrionaceae; genus Vibrio; species Vibrio nomapromontoriensis. Next base: position 64,917 of record NZ_JAKJSS010000014.1, on the reverse strand, counting down.
TAGCTGAAACCAGTGTAGACGATGCCAACAGTGCAGCGGCAAGCTTGACTCAAATCTTGTCGGCGGTAGGGCAAATCAGTGATATGGCAACGCAAATCGCGACAGCGGCAGAAGAGCAAGCGTCGGTGACCTCTGAAATTACTCGTAATACTCAGGGTATCCGCGATGTTTCCGATGAATTAGCCGAAGAAGCGCATGAAGCTGCTCAACAAGCGGTAGAGTTGTCAGAGCTGTCGCAGAAGCTAGGTCGCGAGATTGGTCGATTCAAGATTTAGTTAGGTAACACTCAGATCTAAAAACTAAAAGAAGGCTCATCAGAGCCTTCTTTTTTGTGTGTACCATCTGATATCAGAGGGAAGGTTAGATTGCGGGATAGTCGGGATAGTCAGGTTTGCTGCGTCTATATCCAGATATCGTTAAGCACGGTATTTTCATCATAGTGATAGGCAAGCTGTGCTTGGAGCAGTTCTGCAGTCGCCACCGCATCGGTTAATGCATGATGGGGCGGGTAGTCAGGCAATCCGTAACGACGGCGAGTTTGCCCTAAACGGACCGAGTCGGCTTGCTTACCTTTCAACATATTGATTACACCAGCTGTGGCGCGTTTTTGGTAGACAGACTCAATTTGCATTGTGTCGATGACCGGAAATTCGATGCCTTCACCTATCATGCCCTTTAATGCATCATCAAAGAAACCACGTTCAATTGGGTTGTAATGCACCACGATGATATGTCCTGCCAGCGAATCCAACACATCGCCAAGGATATCTTTGAATTTTGGTGCGTCTAAGATGTCATTATGAGTAATACCATGGATGACCACAGACTCTTCTTCTAAGATGGCCTTAGGCCTTACCGTCCAGTGCTTAGCGGCATTGAGTCGTATCCTTGAGGTGGTGAAAGGCACAAGGCCAATTGAGAGGATGCCATCTTTCTCTGGGTTTAACCCTGTCGTTTCAAAATCTAGAGCAACAAATGATACGTCTTTGAGCAGCGTATCGCTGTTGGGCAACCCCTTAGCGTAAAACGCCTGCAGACGCTCATCCTGAGCGCGACCCGCTAGCGTTTTAAACTTGCTTTGCCACTGTATACTAGGCGCACTAAATAGCTTTTTTATCATAATCCACACTCACCACTTAGACGGCTCTATTTAAAATTATTGTTAGCTTGATAGCGAAATTTTAGGAAATTCTGGCCATTACTCAAGACTTGGAACGCATCTTTAAGGTTGCGACGTTCAAAGTCGGACAAGTTTTCTGGCTCAATGTTGTTGTCTGGCGCGATGCCCATCTGAACATCCATAGCTTGGTGGCTGATACGAACCATTGAGATGAATTCCATGGCATCTTTCAAGTCACGAGCGCGTCCTTTTGGCAATATGCCGGCGTCGTGGATGTCGTCTAAGCGCTCGAATGAGTTGGTAGAACGAGAACCAACCGCTAGGGCATGGACACGAATTAAATCAGCCAGTGGCGCTGTACCGCGACGTTTTAGGTTGATGGAGTTGTTGTGTTGCCCATCTTTTTCCATCACAAAATCTTTGAAAAAGCCTAATGGAGGAGTACGATTAAGCGCATTTCGCGCTAAGCAGGCCAAAAAGCGGTTATTTCTTCTTGCTCTTCTGACGATGAAGCTATTGAGTTGCTCTGCCCATTTGAGCTTGCCGTAAACCCCATCCAAATCGAAAAAGATAGACGCATTGAGTAATGCTTTTGGGTTTGGATCATCAATCCAATCTGAGAAGCACGCTTCCCATTCTTTTCTCGTCATGCGCCATTCCGGATTCGTCGCCATGATGTCACCACTGCAGTAGGTATAACCACAATCGGCAAGCGCATCACAAATAAAGGTCGAGAAGGCTTTAAAGTAAGCGCCGTGTTTCTTTTCGTCGTAGCTGTCGTCAAGAATGATGGCATTGTCTTGGTCGGTGACCATGAGTTGTTCATCGCGTCCCATGGAGCCAAGTGCTAGGAAGCAATAAGGAATAGGGGCATGACCTAACTCTTCTTCAGCAAGCTCAATGATGCGCTGTTTGAAACTGCGGCCAATTACTGACATTGCCGTGCCGACCATGTGTGCGTTGGCGTCTTCATTGACTAAGCGAACGAAACTATCGCGAACTTGATCAGACAGCTGCTTAAGCTCTTCAACCGACTGCTGCTGGAAAATACTACTTACTAATAGGAGTGAGTTTTGAGACTCGTAGCGAACGATATCGGATGTTTCGATAACACCAAGAGGAATTTTGTTTTTTACAACAGGTAAATGATGGACGTTATAGCGCAGCATGATAAGCATGGCTTCGTACACATAGGCGTTGTGATCGAGTGAAATAAGGTCGGTAGACATCACGGAAGCCACTTCATCTTGTGGACTTAGGTTTTGAGCTAACACTCGCGTACAAAGGTCTCTATCGGTAATGATACCAACGATGGGTGAGGAATCATCTTCATCGTTTTCGGTGATATCAGGATTGAGAATGAGCAGGGATGACACTTGTTCGTCGGCCATTTGCTTCGCCGCTTCTTGAATGGTTCTATGCCGATCGATTGTGGCAGGTTCACCAGTGAGTAGCGTTCGGACTTTTGATGTGGTGAGGTCGTTAGTGTTGCTATTGTTGGAGACAGTTTGTCTTAGCCTGACTCTGTCTTCAACTTCAACAAAGTCGGCAAATGAATCAAATTTGTCATAGAGCTCTTGAAATACCTCAGCGGATAAGCAGTAGACGAGCGTATCTTCGACCGCTTTGGCTGGGAATCGGACTTTATTATTTGTCAGCAGACCCATTTGCCCAAAGAGATCGCCTTCGTCCAATCGGTTGTACAGCTCGCCCTTACGACGGTAAACCTCTACAACGCCACTTCTAACCATATAGAGGTCATTGATCTCATCACCAAAATGTATGATGGGCGTATCTTGGCGATAGTAGGCTATCTCAATATGTTGAGACGCATACAAAATGGTCTCTTCTGGTAGTTCATCAAAAGGAGGGTAGCTGGCGAGAAAGTGTTGGATCTCTATGAGTTCTGCGTCCATGTGCGGCCTTAAGTACTATTTAAATGTAATTACGTACTATCTAAATGTAATCGTGATGGGTTAATAGTACACGCAGAAACACAAAAGGTCAGCCGAAGCTGACCTTTATTTTTATCAAGCACAAACGCTAACACGTTGATTAATAAGCTAGTTAATACGCTAAATGACAGGCGAATTCACGCTTAATTGTGCATCGCAGTACGGTTATAAAACTGCCGCTATGCCTTTACACAATGGTGTCATGTTAGATTTCGTCATACCAGCAACGCTGATACGGCCAGAGCCAACAATGTAAATTGCAAACTCGTCTTTTAGGCGGTTTACTTGCTCTTTAGACAGCCCAGAGAAAGAGAACATGCCATTTTGACGCTCAATGAAGCTAAAGTCCGCATCTACGCCTTCTGCTTTTAGCGTTTCAACAAACAGGCCACGCATTTCTTGAATGCGATCACGCATTTCCGCTACTTCGTTTTCCCATTCAGCACGAAGTGCTTCATCGTTAAGAATGTATGTAACAACCGCAGCGCCGTGAGCGGGTGGGTTAGAATAGATTGAGCGAATGATGCCTTTTACTTGTGAGAAGGCTGTCGTTGCGATTTCTTCAGACGCAGCAACAAGAGTGAAGGCGCCTACACGCTCATTGTACAGACCGAAGTTCTTTGAGAATGAACTCGCGACTAGAATTTCTTTATTGTATTTAGCAAAGGTGCGTAGGCCTTGAGCATCGTCTTCAACGCCTTTTGCAAAGCCTTGGTATGCAAAGTCGAATAATGGGATCAGACCTTTGTCCGCTACCAGTTTTGCTAATTGCTCCCACTCGGCAGGAGTAGGGTCGATGCCAGTTGGGTTGTGGCAGCAGCCATGTAGCAAAACAATATCGCCCACAGCGGCTTGCTCTAAATCAGCCACCATGCCTGCGAAGTCTTTGTCTTTTGTTTCTGAGTTGTAGTAGCTGTATTGGGCTGTTTCGATGCCAGCGGCAGCAAATACGCCATTATGGTTCGCCCATGTTGGATTACTTATCCAAATTTTAGCGCTGCTAAGTTGGCGTTTAATAAACTCCCCAGCTACGCGAAGTGCGCCAGTGCCACCCGGAGCTTGTGCGGTTTTTGCCAATTTTTCGTTAACTATCGCTGAATCAGCACCGAATAGCAGTTTTTGTACAGCTAAACCATACTCAGCTGTGCCTTCAATCGTCAGGTAAGATTTTGTTTTTTCATTTTCTAGCAATGCTGCTTCAGCTTTTTTTACTGTAGCAAGAACAGGGGTTTGGCCTTGCTCATTTTTGTAGATACCAACGCCGAGGTTAATTTTTTCTGCACGAGTGTCTTTTTTAAACTCTTCAGTGAGGCCAAGTATAGGGTCAGCGGGTGCAGCTACAACTTTTTCAAACATAATCTTCATCCATGTTAATTGAAGGGGCAAATGTGAACATATTTTGTGACGATAACAGCCTATTTATACCTCTGTAGGCCATACGTGACAACCAGATTAAAGAAGAAAACAGAAAATTAGTTTGATTTGGAGCAGAAAATGGCGCTAATTCGTTCTTTTTGTAATTTTGAAGCGGAAACGTTTGCTAATCTCGTGAGTAAGAATGGAGTCCCAAACACCAATTTGGCATTTGGGAACAATGAGGTTGTTATTTTTTTAGATTGATTTCTGATTCGTGCGCTTGAGTTTCAATGTCTGGATGTTGAGTAAGTTTTGATTCAACCCAATCATTCAAATGTTGAAGTACAGCCGAAATCGCGTGAGCTTTTGATGGGGTTGCGCTTTCTTCAACGTTAAGCTTAGCTCTGGCGTGAAGTCCCATTTCATCTTCTGCCACGTGAAGCCAGTCTGGGTGCCAGTAATAAGGTTGGCCATTGGAAGCTTCCCATTTATGAACACCGTTGGACTCACCTCGATATTGAATATCAGATTCAGTAAATTTGCTCATCATTAACACCTTTTATCCTATCAGCCGTATCGCTGATTTGAATTACTGTATTGTTATTTTAAATATAGTGCTGGCGAAGAAAGAAACCAAGCCGAATGATGGATTGAAAATGAAACGTAAGGGTGCAGAAATGTAAGGTGAAATAGCAGTATATAAGGGAAGAGGGCGGCAAGAGCTTTGAGTGAGCGGGCGTAAAAAAGGCCACCCTAAGAGTGACCTAATTATTATACCTAAACGCTGCTTAGAAGTTAGCAGAGCGTGGCGTACGAGGGAATGGAATTACGTCACGAACGTTGCCCATACCTGTTACGTAAGACACTAGACGCTCAAAGCCAAGTCCGAAACCTGCGTGAGGCACTGTGCCGTATTTACGTAGATCGCGGTACCAGCTCATGTGCTCAGGGTCGATGCCCATAGCAATCATGCGCTCATCTAGAATATCTAGACGCTCTTCACGTTGTGCACCACCGATGATTTCACCAATACCTGGTGCAAGTACATCCATTGCCGCAACCGTTTTGCCGTCGTCGTTTAAGCGCATGTAGAAAGCTTTGATGTCTTTCGGGTAGTTTTTAACGATAACTGGCGCTTTGAAGTGCTCTTCAGCTAGGTAACGCTCATGTTCAGAAGACATGTCGATGCCCCACTCAACGTCGAACTCAAATTTCTTACCAGAATCTAGTAGGATTTGGATTGCGTCAGTGTAGTCAACTTGTGCGAAATCTGCGTCAACAAATTGCTCTAGACGAGCGATGGCTTGCTTGTCGATGCGAGAAGCGAAGAACTCAAGGTCATCGCGACGCTCTTCAAGAACAGCAGCAAACACGTATTTAAGCATGTCTTCAGCCAGTTTTGCAGCATCATCAAGGTCTGCGAAAGCAATTTCAGGTTCAACCATCCAGAATTCCGCTAGGTGGCGGCTGGTATTTGAGTTTTCAGCACGGAAAGTAGGACCGAACGTGTAAACTTTGCTTAGTGCACAAGCGTAAGCTTCAGCATTAAGTTGGCCAGATACGGTTAGGAACGTCTCTTTACCGAAGAAATCTTCGTTGAAGTCCACTTTGCCCGCTTCAGTGCGAGGTAGGTTTTCCATGTCTAGCGTAGACACGCGGAACATTTCACCTGCGCCTTCTGCATCAGACGCAGTGATAAGCGGAGCCGAAGTCCAGAAGAAACCTTGCTCGTGGTAGAAACGGTGAATCGCTTGAGATAGACAGTTACGTACACGTGCGACTGCGCCGATGACGTTAGTGCGTGGGCGAAGGTGCGCTACTTCACGAAGGTACTCAATAGAGTGGCGAGTCTTAGCCATTGGGTATGTGTCTGCATCTTCAACCCAGCCAACGACTTTAACGTCAGTGGCTGCAAGTTCGAAGTCTTGACCTTTTGCTGGAGATTCAACAATCTTGCCCGTTACTTCAACAGAACAGCCAGTCGTTAACTTAAGCACTTCTTCGTCGTAATTATTAAGATTATTAGGGACCACGGCCTGAATCGGGTCGAAACAAGAGCCGTCGTAAATGGCAAGGAAAGAGATTCCAGCTTTGGAATCACGACGTGAACGGATCCAGCCGCGAACAGTTACTTCACTGTCTACTGCTAGCTTGCCGCCAAGTACGTCTGTTACAGGCGCGTAAGTCATGTTATTCATCTTCTCCATGGAGGTAAAAAACCACTCAATGTTCATTGTTTAAAATATGAACGTTATATTGAGTGGAGTATAAATTTCTTTTCAAACAGATATATTACCTGTCAATTTTCTTGGTTCAACCTTTATTGTGGTTAATCAGCCTTTATTGTGGCTATTCAATACAAATTGATTAAGTAATGTCTCTAATTGATGGGAAAGCTGTTGCAAATCCATGCTGATTTGATGAGTTTGTGTCGCGGCTCCAGAGGTTTCGTTGGCGTGTTCTGTTATAACCACGGTCTTTTGTCCAACGCTTGCGCTAGTTTGTCGGTTAGCTTGAATCTGAGTTTGAACGTGATTCGCAATGTCGGTTGTTGACTCTATTTGTTCGACAACTCGCTGCATTTTGCTGGCTAAGGCTTGAACTTCATCAGCACGCTGATGGGCAGTTTGTGAGACTTTATTCACGGCTTGTACCGAAAAGCTACTGCCTTGTTGGAATTTGGCAATAATGGCTTCTATATCACTGGTGGCCTCGGTTGTTCTGCTCGCAAGTGAGCGGACCTCATCGGCAACAACGGCAAACCCGCGACCTTGTTCCCCAGCTCTCGCGGCTTCAATGGCTGCGTTTAAGGCGAGCAGGTTAGTTTGGTCTGCAATGCCTTTAATCGTAGAGAGAATAGCTGACACTTGTTCGGTTTGCTCGTTCAGTTCGGAGATGTGTGTTGATACTTGGCCAATATCTTGGACTAAAGATTCGATATCAGCGCTGGCGCTTTGTGCTTCTGAGCTACTGGCTTTGGTGAGTTGGCAAGTTTGCTGCATGAGTTCGGAGGCTCGTTCGGTTGCTTCGCTCACCGTGCTTTGCTGTTGCTCTAATAGTTGCATGTTGCTCTCAACGGCCGCGGTTTCATCAAGTTGTCTTTTGGCGGTTTCCTCGTTGTTTTGGGCTATATCAGTCAGCTTGTCGGCATTGGCGCTAACGGTCTTTGCCGTTGACTGGACCTTATTCAAGCTTTCAGACACGGTATCTAAGAACGCGTTGATATCGTTAGTGAGATCGCCAACCTCATCATTTTGGTGTTGAGATAGACGGATCGAGAGATCTTTACTGCCGCTCACTCTGTTCATAAATCGGGATGTGGTTTGAACGGGTGCAACGATGAAGCGGCGAGCAATAAAAATAGTACATAGGTAACCAATAAAGGCAATTGCGGCCATGATTGCAACGGCAATAGCCGTACGCTTATTAATTAAACCGTTCACTTGATTTAAGTTGTATTCAATTCGAATCGCACCAAGTACCTCCCCTTCTTCTGTCATATGGCAGGTTATACAGTTAGTACCTCGATAATCCGCACTGGCTTTCATTGGCAGGGCGACAACTAATCCATTCCCCCATTCTGCTTTGAAGGGTTCTAATACGGTTTCACCAAGTAATGCACGTTTATCTATATCATCGATAGGGACTTGGTTGGCTAGCCCTGCACCGTAGAGTTTGCTTACTGCGTCGCCACGTAGTACACGCACGGTTTCTATATTCTCTTGTGCGAGCGCTTTATTTCTAAGCGTTTCCTTTTGAGCCATGGTACCGGTGAGCATCATCATGTTCAGGCTATCAAAGTAGTTACCCGCTTTGTCATGGAGTTGTTCACCGAGTACGGAATAAATGAGCTCGCGTTGCTGGTTATATTGATAGGTTGTTGAGGTAATCACAACAGTGCCAAATACCAATATAAGCGCGATAAGTAGTTTATTAGTTATTGTAAGTCGCATAATTGTTTTTGTTAAAAGGTTGGGCTGACGGAGTGAATGGTAAGTTAATTTCAATGGGTGGGGAAGGTTATAGATGCATAAAACCTCGTAAAGCTCATGGTTTTTGTTGCAACTTGTATCATTTCTGAGAATTGAAGCAATCTATTATTGAAAGTTCGTTAGTTATTGAATACTCGACTAAAAGGAATAATTCACCTCTTTGATGGGTTAATTGGTGGTATTTGGCATTCATGGAATCTTAATCTGCTTCTGACCGTGCATTGACAGGGGGTGGCTGGCACAAGAGTAAAACGAGGGTATATGTAACTAAATGTATTTGCTCATGCCTTCTTTATCTTTTGAACTACAAACTGTGGATGTTAAGAAATCGTTGATCCAACGTTTTTTTCGGCCACTGACGCTCTTAATGCTTGTCACTTTATCGTCCTTTTATCTGTGGACGCTGTATCTTGCCGCCCACCCTAACGTCACCGTCGCTTATCAAGTCTATTATATCGATAAAAAAACGCATTACTGGGCCAAAGCAAATACAGAATTGCTTTGGCCTAGTTCTGGAGTCGTGACTGCCAGTGACAACTCTCCGTACTTTAGTCGGGCTGGCTGGGCTAAGACCGCGAGTGAGGGGGCGAGGGTTTTGGTTCATTCTGGAGGCTTGTTTTTCAATTTTTCTCAGGTTCCTAAAGGGCCAGTACGAGTGCAGCTTTCCTTATCTAAATCCATTACTGAGCCGGTTTATTTGTCGTTGGGAAATGGCAACAAAGTAAAATTAATGCCAATGGGTTTTGAAATGTTAGAAGCGCTTATCCCGGCTGGTGCCATTAGCCCTAAGCTTCAGCATTGGGAAATTGAAACACCAGCGAGCTTAACTATTAAACAGATTGCGATACAGGAGTTAACCTCATGAAGTGCAACAACGATTTCATCTTATCAATATTGGTTCCTGTGTATAACGAAGAAGCGTCTATTACCCCATTTATACAAGCTCTTGACGAGGTGCTGGATCCAATAAAAGCCAACCTTGACGTCGTTTTTGTCAACGATGGTAGCAGTGATAATACCAAGCAGGTTATTGAGTCGGTAATGGCCTCAGATCCCCAAGTAAGCTTAGTGAATCTAGCTCGTAACTTCGGCAAAGAAGCGGCGATGACAGCGGGACTTGACTATGTTAAAGGCGATGCTTGCGTCATTATGGATGTTGACTTGCAAGACCCACCAGAGCTGATTCTGGAGTTTGTTGAGTTATGGCAAACCAAGCAGTGGGATACCATTTATGGCGTTAGAGTTGATCGCTCCAAAGATACATGGTTTAAGCGACTAACTGCGGGCGGCTTTTATCGATTTTTCAATTGGGTAACTTCGGATACTAAAATACCTGAAAATGCAGGGGACTTCCGATTAATCGATCGCGTCGTGATAGATGCACTTCGTCAACTACCAGAGCGTAACCGTTTTATGAAAGGGCTGATGGCGTGGTCGGCCTTTCGCTCGACAGGAGTGACATTTCAACGCCCGGAGCGGCATGCAGGTGAAACTAAATTCAACTATTGGAAACTGTGGAATTTTGCTGTCGATGGGATATTTAGCTTTACCGCATGGCCTTTAAGAATTTGGGGGTTTGTTGGTTGCGCGATTTCTTGTCTTGCCTTTTTATTTATGTTGAAGATTGTCATTGGTGCGACATTTTTTGATGTCAAAACGCCAGGCTATGCGTCCACTATTAGTGTCGTTCTTTTTCTAGGTGGCATTCAACTCATCTCATTGGGAATTATTGGTGGTTATATTAGCCGTATGTACAGGGAGTTAAAGCAGCGGCCTATATACCTTGTAGAAGGGGTTTACGGTCGATATGGAAAGCAGGAAAAATCACAAGAAATCTTAAACCACCCAGCTAGAAAGGCGAGTTAATCCGATGCAATATGAACAACCTTCTCTCACTATTTCTAAGCAACAATGGTTGACGATACTTCTTGCCGTTATTGTCAGCCGCACCGTGTTCTATAGTTTGGGGTTAATTGGCGCTCACGCATATAACCCAGAATCAATGACAAATATGGATGTTTGGCAGCAAATTTGTCGTTTCGATTGCCTGTGGTTCCAAAGAATCGCCGATGATGGGTATGCACTCATCCCAAGTTATATGAAGGGTGGTAATGCCGCGAACTGGGCCTTCATGCCAGTATCCCCTTATTTAGGTAAATGGATGTCGTTGCTCGTTGGTGATACGAATCTTGCCTTGATAGTGATGTCTAACCTCACATTTGTCGCCAGTATTGCTGTGTTTATTATGGCGCTTAAGCAACAGTCATTTAGTAAGGACATTCAAGACACAGCTATTTGGTTGATGTGTTTCTCGCCTTATACCGTATATGCTCTTGCGGGTTACTCTGAGCCGCTGTATATCGCACTTATCTGTGGTGTTTTTATTGCGTGCTATCGGAAAAATTGGTGGCTTGTTGGGCTGCTTGGGTTGGTGGCGGCAGTGACTCGTAATTTAGGTGTTATGTTGGTTTTCTCGGTTCTGATTTTTGGTGTGCAGGCGTATGGCGTATCCAGTTTTATACGGTTAAAAAACAATGCTCTGTCTGTCATTGCTGCGATTTGGTTAATCCCATTGGGGTTCTTTACCTATATGGTTTTTCTTCATTTCCATATGGGAGATGCCTTAGCGTTTGGTCATATTCAAGTTGCTTGGGGAAGGGTGTTTAGTCATCCGGTTGAGTGGCTTATTTATGGTGTGGAAACTGGCGGCGCTAAACTTTACTTGGTTGTTGTGTCTCTTATTGGGCTAGCACTTAATGCATATCTGTTCTTTAAGAAGCGCTATGCGGAAGCGACGTTTATGCTCATTAATTTGCTTATTCCTCTCTCATCGGGTGTGAACGCAATGCCAAGGTACTTGTTTGGTCTTTATCCGACCTACTTAGCGATATTTATGTTGCTCGAGCGGTTTCCGACGGTAAGGATGCCAGCACTATTGGTGAGTTCAGCCGTCTCTACCTTTATTACTATTGGCTTTTTCTCAAAGGTATTCTTTACGGTATAACTTGAGATACCGCTCGGTTTTCAGTAGGATTGCGTGTCATTTTTTACCAGAGATACCCTATGAAAACTGAGTTGTATAAAGAGTTCATGTTTGAAGCTGCTCACCATCTTCCACATGTGCCGGAAGGGCATAAGTGTGGACGTTTGCATGGGCACTCTTTTTTGGTGCGTCTCTATGTTGAAGGTGAAGTTGATCCACATACAGGTTGGGTGATTGATTTCTCTGAAATAAAAGCGGCATTCAAACCAATCTATAACCGCCTTGACCACTACTACTTGAATGATATTGAAGGGTTAGAGAACCCAACCAGTGAAGTACTAGCAAAGTGGATTTGGCAACAACTTAAGCCAAGCTTGCCATTACTAAGTAAAGTAGAAATTAAAGAGACATGTACTGCTGGCTGTATTTATATAGGCGAGTAGCATTTAGTGAATAAAAAAACCGAAGCAAATGCTTCGGTTTTTTTGTTTTTACTTATTGGTTGCTAGACTTAGCACACAACTTTGATTGCCAGCCCACCTTGAGAGGTTTCACGGTACTTAGCATTCATGTCTTTCCCGGTTTCAAGCATCGTCTCAATCACTTTGTCCAAAGAGACACGTGGTGCTGAGGCGCGACGAAGTGCCATGCGAGTTGAGTTAATAGCTTTAACCGCAGCAATGCCGTTACGCTCAATACATGGAACCTGCACTTGACCAGCAACAGGGTCACAAGTTAGCCCTAGGTTGTGTTCCATCGCGATTTCTGCAGCCATACATACTTGCTCTGGACTTCCGCCCATCAGTTCTGCAAGACCCGCAGCTGCCATAGAGCAAGCCACTCCCACTTCACCCTGACAGCCAACCTCAGCGCCAGAAATAGAAGCGTTTTGCTTATAAAGACCACCTACCGCGCCAGAAGCAGCAAAGTAGCGAATGTAGTCTTTCTCGGTCACGGTTTGGATGAACTTATCGTAGTAAGCAAGTACTGCTGGGATGATGCCACAAGCACCATTGGTTGGAGCGGTCACTACACGACCACCAGCTGCATTTTCTTCGTTTACTGCAAATGCGTACATGTTCACCCAGTCTACAACAGCCATCGGATCGGTCGTTGTTTTTTCAGAGGTGATTAACTGCTGACGTAATGCAGATGCGCGACGAGGTACTCGCAATGGACCTGGTAAAATACCTTCGGTATTCATACCGCGCTCCATACACTCACGCATGGTTTTCCAAATGTTAGCAAAGTAGGTACGAACCTCGTCATCAGAATACATAGCATGTTCATTTGCCATGACAAGCGTACTGATAGATAAGCCATGCTCTTTACATTGATTCACCAGCTCTTCAGCGGTGTTAAATTCGTACGGCGCTTTGATTGCTGATGTTTCTTCTTTGCCGAAGTGTTCTTCGTCGACAATGAAACCACCGCCAATCGAGTAGTATGTTTTTGAGTAAGCCACTTCTTCATCTATCCAAGCATGAATTTGCATGCCATTTTCGTGGAGTGATAAGTTTGAAGAGTGGAAGTTCATTCCGCCATCGCGTGGAAATGACACAGTATGGCAGTGCATGCCAACTGGAAGACGTTCAGTTTCTTCTACGCGCGCAATAAAATTTGGAATCGAGTCGATATCTACCTTTTCAGGTGAGTTACCAGCTAAGCCCATAATAATCGCGATATCTGTGTGGTGACCTTTCCCTGTCAGTGATAGTGATCCATAAACATCTACGGTAATTTTGGTGATGTCGCGTAGTTTGCCCATTGAACGTAAGTCATCAATAAACTCTTTACCAGCCTTCATTGGACCCACAGTGTGAGAGCTTGAAGGACCAACACCAATTTTATAGATATCGAAAACACTGATCATACTGATTTACCTCTAGCAAAGCCCCCTCGAATGAGGAGGCTTATCTTATTGTTATAGGTTGTTTGTTGTTTTAATTGATGGAGTCAATTAAAAAGCGCCGTAGATTACAGAAGTAATTGCCGCAATACCACAAACTGCTGTAAAAATTTGTACAGGAGCAGAGGTTTTCAACTTAGCCATTGCTGGTACTTTACGCATTGCAAACACAGGCATTAGGAACAGGATAGCCGCAATCATTGGTGCGCCCATTGTTTCAATCATGCCAAGGATGCTTGGGTTGATGATAGAAACAATCCAAGTTGTGATAACGATGAATAGCAAAGACGCTTTTTCAAGTTTCTTAACTGGCATAGCAGAGCGAGATTTACCTAAGCCTACCAAACCTTCATGAGCACCTAGGAAGTGACCAAAGTAGCTTGATGTAATTGCAGCAAAAGCAACGATTGGACCAAGGTAAGAAATCAGAGGAGATTCATGAACGTTCGCTAAGTATGATAGCACGCTGATGTTTTGCTCTTGTGCTGTCGCAAGTTGCTCTGGTGAAAGAGACAATACAACAGAGAATACGAAGAACATAACAAAGCCCATTAGCATTGTCGCTGCACCACCAGTAATCATGTCTGTTTTCTTAACAGCATCTTCACCATAGACACGGCGTTGTTCTTTAGAGAACTGGCTGATAATAGGGCTGTGGTTGAATGAGAATACAATGATAGGGATTGCAAGCCAGATAACTGCTGGCATTGAGCCCCAGTCTGGACTAACGCTAACCATTGAAGTATTCCAATCAGGGATTAGGTAAAGTGAAAGAGCAAGTAGGATAGCAACCAGTGGGTATACCATCACTGACGTTGCTTTTAGCATCAGCTCTTTACCAAATACCACACCACATGTCATTGCTGCGATTAAGCAACCAGACAGCAACCAGCGCGGGATAGATTCCATACCCATTTGGTTTACTAGGAATGAGTCTACTGTGTTAGTGATACCCACACCGTAGATTAGAACGATAGGGTAGATGGCGAAAAAGTAAGCGAAGGTGATAAGGTTTGCGCCAGTTTTACCGAAGTGTTCTTCTACCGTATCAGTAATATCTGCATCAGGGTTTTTAGCTGAAAGTACAAAACGCGCTAAGCTTTTGTGCGCGAACCAAGTCATTGGAGCTGCAATTAGCGCTAAGATAACTAATGGCCAAAAGCCACCAGCACCCGCTTTAATTGGTAAGAATAGTACACCGGCACCAACTGCAGTACCGAAAAGTGATAGAGCCCAAGTGAAATCTTTATAATTCCACTTAGTTGAAGTGCGGCTTGTAGCCGTAGAAGTTGAAGTAGTCATTAAGTTTTACTCATTTTGGGAACAGGAAATAAGTCGGGAGGAGTTTGCAACGTTTTTGCGTGTAAAAATTAGATCTAGGTCATGGTTTGGTTGGGTCTATTCATTGTACTGATTAATTCGTTAATTGGCTCACGTTTTTTGTGTGCTACAGATTAGTTTACCTATGTCTGTTATTAGAATAACTAATCCGAAGTGATGTAAACGATTACTTTTTGTTGCAAGGAAGTGTGTTAGTTGTGTCGGTGGGTAGCGTTAGTGTTGCAGGAGTTGAGTTTGCAAACTTTGAATAATTTGTGCGGTGACGCCCCATATGAAGTGGGATTGGTATGGAATCGCTAATACGCGATGTTTTTCACCTTTAATATTGAAGCGGTGCGTCGTCATGTTGCTCGTCTTGGCCAGAAACTCCAATGGCACTTCAAACAGATAATCCACTTCATTTCTGTCAAGTTTAGGTTGGTAGTTCGGATCAATAAATGCAATAACTGGTGTGATTTGGAAACGAGTAATAGTGAGAAGCTCAGGTAAATCACCTACGATTTCGACTTCGTTATGTAAAATTCCGACTTCTTCTTTGGCTTCTCTTAACGCGGTGAAGTGAACATTGGCATCACTGGGCTCTACTTTTCCTCCGGGGAAGCTAATTTGTCCGGGGTGGTGCTTAAGGTGAGCGGCTCTTTTTGTCAAAATGACCTGTAGCCGCCCTTGCCGCTCGACCAAACCAATAAGCACACTTGCGGATCGAAGTGACAAGTGCTGAATATGAGCTGAGCGTTGTTTAGACTCTGGGTGATAGTCCGATAACTGATGAAGCTGAAAGCGTTGTAGGAATTCGAGTCGTGTCATTGTGCCTTACGCTACCGAAGCTAAATAATCATTAATTTGATTTTTTATCACCTGCATCTCTGCAACCACAAAATTAATGTCATCGGCATTAGGGGACTCATTATTGCGAGTCGTCCCTTCAATGGCTTCAAGTTTGTCTACTGCCTTAGTTTCACCAAAACTGGCGAGAATACCTTTTAAAGAGTGTGCAGTGATAAATAGCTCACTCCAGTTTTGAGTCTGATAGAGATGCTGTACTGTTTCTGCGCCATTTTCATGTTCTTCCATAAAGGCCATAAACACGGCTGCGATGATGTCTTCGTCATTATCCATATAGCTACGCAATACTTCGAAATCAATCATTCTAAGGTCCTTCTACGATTGGGTAAGGGTACTCAAATCTGGTTTACGTTTATTTTTCAAATTCATACAGTACAAAATAGTACAGCTATTGAGAAAATGAAAATAGAAACTGTCTTAACTTATAAAAACGCTACATTATCTAAACTCGTTAGTTTTTCAGTGTCATTATCTAGTACTTTACTACTAAATTTTCTACTAATTGACTTGATCTTTGGTATTAAACTTTGATGCTTTGATTAAACCTGCCTATGCTTATCTGTGCGGCATTTCTTACAAATAATTAACAATTTTAATCATTGGAATTGATGCCTAGATGCAAAAAGGAGCATGTTATGGGTACACGGATAGAAGGTTCAAGTCCAAAAAATACAGGTAAGGACTATAACGAAAAAAGTATCGACTTTTACTCTAGGTACATTAGCGATGTTGTGGGTATTGATTTGCTTACACCTGAGCAGGAATTTCATTATGCAACATTGGCGCGAAGAGGCGAGAAATCTGCACGGGACGTGTTGATTGAATCTAACTTAAGACTAGTCGTGAAAATCGCAAGGGGGTACACCAAGCGAGGGTTGAGCAATCATACAATCTTAGATCTCATTGAAGAAGGCAACCTAGGATTAATGAAAGCGGTAGACAAGTTTGACCCTGATAAAGGTTTTCGCTTTAGTACCTACGCTGTGTGGTGGATCCGAGAAAGTATTGAATCTTCTTTGATGAATACGGGGAGAACGGTTCGATTGCCTGTTCATGTTATCAAAGAAATTAATCGCCTGTCTAAGCAAACGAATCAAATGAGTGCTGATTTAAAGCGTGCCCCCTCTGTTAAAGAAATTGCTGATCAAGCGGATAAGTCGCAAAATCATATTAGTGAGTTGATCCACATGAGTGGTTTTATCGAATCCAGCTCTTCGGTGGATACGATCGATAAAGCGTATTTGTCACTGGATAACTGTCGTTCAGAGGCAATACCTGAGCCTTATGAGGTTTGTTATGACGAAAAGTTACTTAATAATCTCGAGCAAGTTATCATGACATTACCAGAGAAGTATAAAGACATAGTCATTCACCGCTTTGGATTGTTTGGTAAAGAAACACTTACGTTAGATGCGCTAGGTGAGAAATATGGTTTATCGAAAGAGCGAGTGCGACAATTGCAGCAAGAAGGTGTTGCTAAGCTCCAAAATAAACTTAAGTTTGATGGTTGGATTAACTAGCGATCAACTAAGACAAAGCATGATAGCTTTCGGGCTTTACTACTGTACTGAGTAATTTCCTTTTGAATTGGATAGCAGTCTTAGCAGTCGCTCCTTACTTGTCGACGGCTTCATCGTCGTCAAGATACGTTGGAAAGCCGCTTGATAGACTCTATTTTTTAGTACTGTCAGCAAGGTGTTCTCTAGTTTCGTCAAGCGAGCGCTTTCGCTTTGGTTATTGCCCCCTTTACTGTTTACGTTGATCAAAGGCTGGTAAGCACTGTCATACCATGCAGACAGCATTTCTCTCATCTCAATTTCTTCAAGTGGTATGTCTGCATGATTCAACTCACGATCAGTAGGAGGGAGTTGAGTATACTGAGTGTCTAGCTTGTCTGTAACGAATTTATACATAAAAATCATACGGTTGACCTTTTAATGTAATACTAACATGCCATCATTAAGGCTTCTATTGATATTGTTGTTATTAGTGGTCGCTCTCACAAAAGCGACAAATAAGTGTCACAGTTGAATATTACGGTCGACTATTGCTGAACCTTGTGAGTGTTTATTGAGCAAGTAGGTAATGTAGCGGCATTCAAGTGAATCGCGATCCCACATTGAAATGACGCGCTTTACCGCAAAAAAGTACGCTTTGTATTTCACTAATGTATTTAGTGTACGTGTCAGACGCTCAAATGTTGTTTTGCTATCAAGGAACGTCGTTTGCAACTGCATTGAGTGCTGAAGGGGCACAAATCCAGTCTCATACCAGCATACTAAGATATCCCGAATTTCAATTTCCTCTTCCGGAACCTCTCTTCTACTTAAAGTCCTTGATGGAGGGGGGGAAACATAATAATCGTCATATATATCAGATACATAAATGTAACTCATTATATGTTCTCGTTCAGTTTGGGATAACACTAAACTAGGAGTGTTTTTCCTTGATTCAAGGTTGTTATTGATAAAGTTGAATTAAGTTAACAGAACGAGACGAAGTTCACATAGTCCAATAGCGGGTAGAAATATTGGAATGCAGCCAGTCGAGGGAGAAAATACAGAACGATTGGAATAGGGTGGGCTTGATTATTGACGTATTTTTCCTAGTTTGAAAATAGGCTTATTCAACTGCATGCAATATCGTATATAGACCACATCATATGTGTTGTGAATTTATGAGAGAGACGTCATGGTATCGACTACAAAGGCTAGAGAGAAAATATTCTGGACTGAGGTGTTATCCGATATGGCTTATGTCATATCGACGGCGGATTTCTGGCAGAAGTTGCTATCACATCCACATGACGGAGCTAACGACTATGTACAAACGCCGCCACTAGAAACCATTAACCAACTGCTTCGTTTGGTGCGAAATGTGGAGTTTAGCGGTAAGCCGGAGGCCTTATCGGTATCGCTACAAACTTCGGAAGGTCAAGTATTGATCATCAAGTTTGAAGTCTATTTAGTACTGGATGGCAAGGTTAAGGGCTGCGCTACCGTACTTTCAAAAACGATTGATTATATCAGCGTACTCACCCTTATTGATCAGCTGTTAGATGAACGAATGGGGGGGGTGATGATCACCAATCATCACCATGACGTTATTTTTGTTAATGAAACGCTGTGCCAGCAGCATTCGGTGTCCGCTATTACAATGTTGGGACACAACATAACCGATATCAGCTTATTTCATCAAAATCGCGCACATCTAGAGGCGTTTAAACGCGCAATTACTTGCAGTGATAAATGGCAAGGTGCGATGGCTACGCGATCCAAAGAAAATAAAACAATGCTAGAGATGGTGAATGTACGACAAGTTCAATTAGCGAACTCTCAGAGTTTGTATATTTATACCTTTCGCACAGACTTTAACCTTCGATTTATCAGCGCACCATCAAGTGAAGGTCGTGATATCGCCAAGCGTGTACTGGATGAGGCTTCTTTTCGTAAAAAAGCGCAGAGCTTGTCATTGCGAGCAGAAAAATTTGTCGTGTTGGCTTTTCAGCCAAACTTTTATTCAGGCCTTGAAGAAGCGTCACGCAATAAAGTGTTGCTCGCATTGAGCGATTTTTATAATAAAGAGAGCTTTGGGTATTTAGGCAACAATACGTTTCTAGTGCTGATTCGAATCAGAAGCACCGATGGGCAAAGCTTACAGACGATAAACACCAGCGTCGGACAATTTCTTGCAGGTCTAAGAGCTTATCTAGAAGATCATTTAATTAATGATATCTCTGAAGGGAAAATTGGTGTTGCTTTGTATGGGGGAAATGAATTTAGCGTTGACGAAGTCATTTCTCAGTCACTGCAAGCTATGTATGTTCATGATGTGGGAGCGAGTAACGTTAACTTTTATGATGAAGCACTCGTTAAAGCAAACATTAGAAGAAAAAACTTGGAACGCTTGTTAATCAGCGCAATCCAAAATAAGGAAATAGATGTCTACTTTCAACCAATTGTCGACTTGGCCACAGGCAAAGTGGCTAAATTGGAAGCCTTATGCCGTTTTAGATTCGAAGGAATAGAATATTCTGTTCAGGAGCTCATTCATTTAGCCGAAGACCTGAAGCTTATCTCTGAGCTTGATTTGATCGTGGCTGAACGAGCGATTACTGAAATGTTACAGATACAAGTGGCAAGAACAGAACCATTGTCGATCTCACTAAATTGCTCACTTGCAGAATCAGGTGAGTACTCTGATCATCTTCACGACCTTTTTGATTTAATCAATTCGTCGTTGATTAGTAATGATCACGTCACGATTGAAATCACAGAGACGTCCTATTTTACCAATAATAGTAAAAACGCGACTTTGATTGAAACTATTCGCGCTTCAGGGGTGAAAATTGCTGTCGATGACTTTGGAACAGGGAATGCGTCATTTTCATATTTTAGTGATTTTGATTTTGATGAGTTAAAAATTGATAAAAAATTCATTTCAAATATCCAAAACAGCAAACAAAAGTACTTTGCTGTTAAAATGTTAGGGCAGCTTTCACATGACTTAGACATTAAGGTTGTTGCCGAGGGGGTAGAGACAGAGGCTGAACTAGAAGTTCTAAAAAATATTGGTATTGATTATATTCAAGGCTATTTGTTTTATCGACCAATGACACCGCAGCAGGTGGCGAAGTTACTCGCACGGCCGACAGAGGAGGCGATGTGCTGATATGAATAGACACGCATCACCTCCTCAGTCACTTAACACAACGGTTTTCAGCCCCGTGGCTAAACTCGCGTGTGGCTTATTGATTTTTTCAGACACTTACCTTTGTGCTCAATGTCCTGCGTTAAATGGATTGTCTCCAGAGTTAGTATTGAGCGATGGTTTAGATGGCGTAGTTAAGGATTTCGGTTACGGCATTTATGGCTTTATTCCTTCGGCGAGCTTCAATGGCAGCGTTTGTCTACGTTGCATGGTGGAGGGCATACCAATAAGAGTTAAGTGCCGTCTCAGTCATCAGACAAATATCACTATTCCTGAACAATTTAGTCGTACCTATGTCCAGCGCCCCACCTTTTCTTATTCAATATTAAGTGATAATTCAGTATTTATTTCTAAACAGCAGCTTACCGATGCGTTAGGAATAGTACCCTCAGCTAACAATGTTTTGCGTATTATTTCTATATCGACAAACTCTTCAGGTTATGCCGTTAAGCAAACTGACCAGTATTGTGTCGTCTTCCAAGAAAATCCGCAGAGCAGCAGGCCGCAGCGTTGTTCTTTAGACGTAACCGTGTTTGATGTAACACAGCAGACCGCTAGAAAGCAGACACTAATGATCGATGGTGCGTTGTTTTCTAGCGTTATTCCACAGTGGTTTTTGTCATCCTCACTATCTAATCAGTATACGTTTGAACAGCAACAATTGCTGGAGAATACCGGCCAATTATCCAGTCCGATTTTGCTTGTCGATGCGTTGTATTCGACCGCCACGCAAGCAATTTACTCACCGAAGCCCAACGGCTCTTTTGATATAGATTACGGAAGTTTAGGTGATAAGCACAAAGAGCTGCTTTTTTACAATATTTCAGACGCGGTTGCCGTGGTCGGTTTAGGCGTTGTGAAGCCGTTAAGGGATGCCTGGGACAATAGGCTCGCGCAGAAGGAAAAAATGAAGTGGTGTGCGATAGAGTTGAATCAGTCAGATCTTCTGCACGTCATATCTCAACCTGATATCGCTGGCACGATAAGCACCATTCAGTTTGACTATTCCGATATGGTAGCAATGAAGAGGCAAAGTAGTCACTTATTGCGGCTGACAACGTCTGATAATAGTAGAGGGTTAGAGAAAGTATCAATATCCCCAGACGATTCTTGTGGTACTGCGGGCTCATCATCGTTTGAATTGATTTTTATGCCCAATCTGGTTTATGAAAATTGTGTAACAAATAAAACAGACAATCATTGGCAGGTGAGTCGACGCGAAATTGAACAATTAGTTGGCCAGAGGACTCGTAAACGTATACAGCATGTTGGTGTGAGCTGCCGACAAGCCTTTATTACCGCAAATGACCTTAATCTGTGTTCGTTGTGGACTGCTGAGTCTAAAGAGCAAATGATGTTGAATTTAACACTTAGTTTTGATGATGGAACTGTGGGTTTTTCTTCCATTACAATTTAATAGTGACACGCTATGAGCCGTGCCATTGGTACCACAAGTATTGATTTATAGTGATATTCTTCTATTACTTTTATGACGAAGAAAGATAAACGACTTATTTCTATTGTAGGCAAGGAGAACGTAGATGAAGGGAATTATTTTTACTGAATTTATGGAGTTAGTCGAAGAGAAATTTGGCCTAGATGTTCTGGACGAGGTTCTTGAAATGTCAGGGGATGAGGGGGTATATACCTCAGTCGGTAGCTATGACCATCGAGACTTGGTCAAATTGATTGTTAATCTCAGTAAAAAAACCAATATCGATCCTGCCACACTACAACAAGTTTTCGGACAAACGGTCTTTAATGCTCTGTTGCGCTCATTACCGGATAATGCAGGGATCAATAACAGTAACTCTACGTTTCAATTTATTCGCCATGTAGAAAATTATATTCATGTTGAAGTAAAAAAGCTGTATGCCGATGCTCAGCCACCCAAGTTCCACTTTGTTAGCGAAAATGAATCAGAAATGGTCATGGATTATGAGAGTGCACGTTGTATGTCGCATGTTTGTTTGGGCTTAATCGAAGGCTGTGCGAATCATTTTGGAGAGAAAATCGAGGTCAATATGGTGCCACAAACAGACGACAACAGTGTGGTTCGGTTTCATTTGACCTTAGTTTAAGACGTATATGTTATGCCTAGCCAAGCAGCAATCGAAAGAAAACTAAAACGCGAGAAGGCCGCCCGTCAGGCAGCCGAGAAGTTATTGGAAGAAAAAAGTCTTGAATTGTTTCATGCGAATCAAAAACTTGAGGTAGCGCTTAAGCAAGTCGAGCAGCGCTCGGAAGCGAGCTTCAAACGCTTGGAGCTACAACAGCGTGTTGAAAAAATATTAATGTATTTTGGTCGGTTGTTTTTACGAACCAATATCGACGACGTGTTACTGCTTGATGTGGTAGGGCAACTTGATGAAATATCTGAGAGTATAAAATGCTCTATAACATTAACCCCCGGCATTTTACCGTCGCTAAAGTTAAGCGCCTATGTTTCTGGTACTCCTAAAGTCATACCTGAAGGGGATGCGAACATTAACGCAAGTATCCCCATTGAGATCGAACAAAAGAAAATAGGGTCAATTAACCTGCTTGTGTCGCAATCCTCAGTCGATATGGGCTTTGTTCATAGCCAAATGTCGTTGGTTGGAGAACTACTTTCTAGTTCAATTTATCGAAATTTGATTAACCTTCGTTTAGTTGAATCAAAAGAGCGAGCAGAAGCATCTGAGCGGGCAACTCGAGAGTTTTTAGCAATGATCAACCATGAGCTTAGAACGCCACTTAATGGGTTGTTAGGTAGTGTGGAGCTATTAGCCGATACCGCGCTGACAGATTCTCAACGAGACCTTCATCAAAATTTAAGTCAATCTGGGTTAATGCTGCGAACGATTATTAATGATCTCCTCGATTTCAGTAAGATTAATGCGGGGATGTTAGAGCTCATTGATTCTGAATTTCGTTGGCATAGTATTAATACAATGTTGCAAAGCATCTTTGAACATAAAGCGGCCGAGAAACAACTGAAGTTTAGTATCGACGCACAATGCTTAGATGACAAAATCATTTGTGCCGATCAAGAACGTATGACTCAAGTACTGGTCAATTTATTAGGAAATGCTGTCAAGTTTACTGATCGCGGACAAGTGCGTTTGAGCATTGAGGAAGAGAAAGGGAATTACGTATTCCGTGTTGCTGATACTGGAATTGGTATTAGTGAAGCCGCGCAAAAAAAGCTATTTCAGCCATTTACTCAAGCTGACCGGTCAAGTTCAAGAAATTATGAAGGCACCGGGTTAGGTTTGGCGATTTGTAAACGGTTAGTTGAATTAATGGGTGGCAGTATCTCACTTCATAGTGAGTTAGGTGTTGGAACGGTCTTTAACGTTAGCTTGCCATTAAAGGTTGAGGCGACGGAAACACATTCGAAAAGGTCGGAAAACAGTGCGGCAGCGCCCGTTGATTTATCTACCATGAAAGTACTGGTCGTTGATGATATTAAGCTTAATCAGGTCATCATCACTAAGATGTTAAGTAAATTTGACATTTCCCCTGACGTTGCAGTCAATGGCGTTGAAGCGCTTGACTACGTAAAGGAGCAACAGTACGACCTTATCTTTATGGACTGCCGGATGCCAGTTATGGATGGGTTTGAAGCAACGCGAATATTGCGTTCAAAACACTATCAAAAACCTATTGTTGCATTGACCGCGGGTACTACCCGAGAAGAACGACAGACCTGTTTTGATGTGGGTATGGACGATATTTTGTCCAAACCCTACACCGCAAAGGACCTCGTGAAAACGCTGACGAAATGGAGCTCAAACTTGGCTTAACCTTATTTAGAAAAACTAGTTTAGAACAACTTAGTCTAGAACATCCTAGTTTAAATTAATTTCGTCGGCTACAAAATAGGCAGAATTTTAGCGAGCTTATCAAAGGTTTCTTGATACTCGGCTTCGCATTGACTGTCGGCGACAATACCACCACCCGCCCAAGCATGAAGTTTACTGTTATAAGCGGCTAACGTTCTAATGGTAATACTCGTATCCATGACGCCATGAGCGCTGATATAGCCAATACTGCCGCAGTATATATGCCGACGGTGAGGCTCCAATTCTTCAATTATTTCCATCGCCCGAATTTTAGGCGCACCGGTAATTGACCCCCCGGGAAAGCTCGCTCTTAATAGGTCAATGGCGTTGAATTTGTCATCTAGCGTAGCAGTAATTGTGCTCACCAAGTGATGAACGGCAGGGAAGCTCTCTATGGCAAACAGCTTGGGTACTTTAACGCTACCAGGTTGGGCGACGCGACCAATGTCATTACGCAGCAAGTCCACGATCATCAAGTTTTCTGCTTGATCTTTTTCCGCACTCGCCAGTTCAATGGCATTCGCTTGGTCTAGTTGTGGATTAAGGCTACGTGGACGCGTCCCTTTGATTGGTTTGGTTTCAATTTGCTTGTCATTGACCAGAAGGAATCGTTCTGGTGAAACACTCAATACTGCAATGTCCTCTAGACGAATAAACGCGCTGAAAGGGGCTTTGTTTTGCTGGTCTAGTTGTAGAAAAGCGTGCCACTCATTACCTTGATAGTCGGCTTGCCAGCGTTGGGCGAGGTTAATCTGGTAGCAGTCTCCGGCTTGAAGGTACTGCTGAACCGCGGAAAACTTGGTGGAGTAATCCACTTGGCACATATTGGTCTGCCAATCTGACGTTCGCACAAACGGCTCCACTGATGCGGGCTGCTGCGCTTGCAGCCATTGAAAATGGTCGTTGACGTTACGGCCAATGATCGCGGCTTCTTTGTCTTGATGATCGACAATCAGAGCCCACTCATAAATGCCTACCGCCATATCGGGCGCATGAATATCATGAAGCGATAACTCGGGAAGGTTTTCAACTCGTCGCCCTAGGTCATAGGCAAAGTAGCCTAGCGCCCCGCTTAGAAATGGCCATTTTGACTGGTATTCAATATGACCGATATGATCTTGGATTGCCTTGTCAACTAATACAAAAGGGTCTTGTTGACTGTGAGTACTAGATGTTTCCTGTCTTACGGTGCCAGCGTGTGCCACTGTGCCATGTGTTAACGTGGTGGTTAAACCGTGAGTCACTAATGTGGCGATTGGATTGCAGACGAGAATATCAAACCGGCCGTTTTCATGGGTCAATGATGAAGATTTGAGTAACATAGACCAAGGCTGAGATTCAATCTTAGCAAAGTAGTGCTTCGCAAGATCTTCTTGATAAGGAACGTCAAGGAATTGAATAGGTTGTACTTGTTTTGTATTCATTTGTGTAAATTGTGACAGAAACGTTGTCGCACACATGGCGCATAGAGGAAAGCAAGAGTATCATAATTTCACAATAAAAAGTCGGACAATTATCCTTGAATTTATTGGGGTTTAG
This sequence comes from Vibrio nomapromontoriensis, assembly GCF_050337205.1. Lineage (NCBI taxonomy): Bacteria > Pseudomonadati > Pseudomonadota > Gammaproteobacteria > Vibrionales > Vibrionaceae > Vibrio > Vibrio nomapromontoriensis. The sequence goes on along the minus strand of NZ_JAKJSS010000014.1, from coordinate 39,339 downwards.
CCTGGTTACCAACAAGGAAATCGCGCACTAGAAGTCCGTCCTATAGGAAGCAATTAGAATAAAGAGGTATTCAATGGCGATTATTCGTAAAGAAGACGTAATCAGTAGCGTCGCTGATGCATTGCAGTACATCTCGTACTATCACCCTCTCGATTTTGTTCAAGCGCTGGACAAAGCGTATCAAAAAGAAGAGAGCCAAGCGGCAAAAGATGCGATTGCACAGATTTTGATTAACTCTCGAATGTCTGCGGAAGGCCATCGACCAATTTGCCAAGATACGGGTATTGTGACGTGTTTTGTTAACATTGGTATGAATGTCCAATGGGAGTCGGATCTTACTGTTCAACAGATGGTCGATGAAGGGGTGCGACAAGCTTATACGAATCCAGATAACCCGTTGCGCGCTTCAGTTCTCGCAGATCCTGCGGGTAAGCGAATTAATACTAAAGACAACACACCCGCAGTAGTACACATAAATATGGTGCCGGGTGATAAAGTTGAAATTCAGATTGCGGCGAAAGGCGGCGGTTCCGAGAATAAAACGAAAATGGTAATGCTAAACCCATCGGATGATGTCGCTGAGTGGGTAGAGAAGACGCTGCCGACAATGGGCGCAGGTTGGTGTCCACCGGGTATGCTCGGAATAGGTATTGGTGGTACTGCAGAGAAAGCCGCGGTACTAGCCAAAGAATCGTTGATGGAGCACATCGACATTCAAGACCTTATTGATAAAGGTGCAGAGAACGCTGAAGAAGAACTTCGTCTCGATATTTTTAACCGTGTGAATAAGCTTGGCATTGGTGCGCAAGGTCTGGGCGGATTGACGACAGTTGTTGATGTTAAAATCAAAACCGCGCCAACGCATGCGGCATCTAAACCCGTTTGTCTTATCCCTAACTGTGCAGCAACGCGTCATGTCCATTTTACCCTTGATGGAAGTGGTCCAGCTGAATTAACACCACCGAAACTGGAAGAGTGGCCTGATATTACTTGGGAAGCGGGCGCAAATACGCGTCGCGTTAACTTAGATGAAGTCACCCAAGAAGACGTCCAAGAATGGAAGACTGGGGAGACTGTTCTGCTTTCTGGGAAAATTCTGACGGGTCGTGATGCCGCACATAAGCGTATCCAAGGAATGTTAGAAAGTGGTGAAGGCTTACCTGCTGGTGTGGACTTTAAAGGCAAATTTATTTATTACGTTGGCCCTGTTGACGCGGTTGGTGATGAAGCCGTTGGCCCTGCGGGACCGACAACATCGACGCGAATGGACAAGTTTACCGATATGATGCTCAATGAAACTGGCATCATGGGTATGATTGGTAAAGCGGAGCGAGGGCCTGCAACGGTTCAGTCCATTAAAGCGCACAAAGCCGTGTACTTGATGGCGGTCGGTGGGGCGGCTTATTTGGTGGCTAAAGCTATTAAGAAAGCGCGTGTTGTGGCTTTTGAAGATCTCGGTATGGAAGCCATTTATGAATTTGAAGTTGAGGATATGCCGGTTACGGTAGCGGTTGATTCGACGGGTGCAAATGCTCACCAGATCGGACCAGATACGTGGAAAGTCAAAATTGCTGAGGCTGAAAGAGCGTCATAGAAGAAAAATAATAAGAGAGTATGTGCAGACATACTCTCTTTTTTATCTATAATTCAGCAGTATACTGAAAAAAACAATGAAGGAGAGTGCGCGAATGCCTCGATTTATACAAATATTACAAATTGCAGTACTGCTCATCGTCGGTTTTTTTGTCGGCTACGATCTGATTCTTCATGGGGTAAGTATTTTTAATGAAAAATACGTGACCATGGTATGCGTACTCACCGCACTGCTTGAAATTGCCCTGTTCGTTATTTACAAGCTCATCGAAGACGATTAGCCCCGTCATGCGTTTATTGTACTCCTGATTATTACTAAAGCCCCTGAATAGTTTCAGGGGTTTTTTGTTCATGTTTCATTAATCTCGTATAGTGCATACTGCAATTTCGTATAGTGCATACTGCAATCTCGTTAATTATTTGGAGTTCGTTGAATGAACCGAATTGGTCAGGAAGTATCAGATCTTTTACATCGCAGCATGGACTCTCATGTGAGAATAGCGGTCACCGGTTTGTCTCGCGCGGGGAAAACCGCGTTCATTACTTCGTTAGTTAATCAATTACTTCACACGTCGACTCATGACAACTTGCCTTTATTAGAGTGCGCACGCGATAAACGCTTGATTGGGGCTAAGCGAATGCCGCAATCAAATTTGATGGTTCCACGTTTTGCTTACGATGAAGCGATGGATCAACTGCATGGTACGCCACCAGATTGGCCAAAGCCGACAAGAGACGTAAGCGAAATACGTTTAGCGTTAAAATACAAGCCAGCAAAAGGCGCGAAACGGTTATTGAGTAAAACTTCAACTCTGCACATAGATGTGATTGATTATCCGGGAGAGTGGTTGCTCGATTTACCTTTATTGGATATGACATTTGAGCAATGGAGTGATTTGCAATTTGAACACTTGAAAGGCGTTCGCTTGGAATGTGCACAAGCATGGTTAGCCACGTTAGAAGACTTTGATTTGAACGCACCAGCCAATGAAAAAAACATTGCTGAAGTCGCACACGTGTTTACTGACTATCTATTTGATTGTAAAAGTCGCGGCCTTCATTGGGTACAACCTGGGCGGTTTGTTTTACCAGGTGAGCTGCAAGGCGCGCCAGTACTGCAGTTTTTCCCATGTAAACATCCAGATGGAAAAGTGGTGAAAAATAGTAGCTATGACATGCTTAAACGCCGATACGAAGAGTACCAAAATAAGGTCGTGAAGCAGTTCTATAGAAATCACTTCGCAACCTTTGATCGTCAGATTGTGCTGGTGGATTGTTTACAGCCCTTAATGGCCGGAGATGAAGCCTTTCATGATATGAAAGAGGCATTACAGCAAATTATGAAAAGTTTCCGTTATGGGCAAACTAACTTACTGCGTCGCATGTTTTCGTCTCGAATTGACAAGATTCTATTTGCCGCGACTAAGGCGGATCACGTTACACCCGAACAACACAATAATTTAGTGAGCCTACTGCAACAAATGGTTCACCCTGCGTGGCAAGAAACCGCGTTCGAAAATATTGATATGAACTGTATGAGTGTCGCATCGATTCGGGCGACTCAAGCGGGATTCGTAGGAAAGAGTGGTGAGAGTGTACCAGCGTTGAGAGGAACGAATCTCGATGGCGAGCCGATGACGCTTTATCCAGGGGACGTACCAGCTAAGTTGCCAAAGCCAGACTACTGGCAAACGAAGCAATTTGAGTTTACGTCATTTAGGCCGCTGGAAACTTCTGAGGATGAGCCATGTGGACACATTCGTATTGATAAAGCACTGCAGTATTTAATTGGAGATAAACTTCGATGAATGACCTAAAAGGGCGACAAGTATTTACAGAAGATGACAAGAAAGTTGATGTTGATTCTGACGTTACCAGTCAAACACTGTTTGAACCTCAAGAGACATTTGTACCGATAGTGTCAAGTGAGTCTTGTGAGAGCGAAGATAAAGAGTTAGAGCGAGTTATTAAAGGCAGTAGTAAAAAAGGCTGGGTCGCCACAACCTTGCTCGTGGCTTTTGCTGGGCTAGTGGGTTGGCAAGCGGTTGACAATGTAATAACTGCTGCGAACACAGGTGATTGGCTGTCATTGGGGTGGTCTGGTTTAATCACGGCTATTGCTACTCTAGGTATTGGTGCTTTAGGGAAAGAACTCTACAAACTGAGGAAGCTGAAAGATCATTTCTCGGTTCAAGAACAAGCGGAAAAGTTAATTGATAGTGATGGAGTTGGGCAGGGAGAAAAGTTCTGTCAACAATTAGCAGAGGAAGCGGGAATACAAGCCGAGCATCCCTCGTATGATCGCTGGAAAAACAGTGTTCATAGCGCCCATAGCGATGCTGAAGTACTGAATATGTATCAATCTATGGTGCTTAAAGAGCAAGATAAACAAGCACTCACGACGGTGTCGAAGTTGTCCGGAGAAGCCGCGCTGCTTGTGGCTTTAAGCCCGTTGGCAATCGCTGATATGCTGTTAATAGCATGGCGAAATTTCAAGATGATCGACAAACTGTCAGAAGTGTATGGTGTTGAACTTGGATACTGGTCTCGTTTAAAACTCTTCAAGTTAGTGTTAGTAAACATTGCGCTAGCGGGGGCAACGGAGCTAGCCATTGAATCGAGCGCTGATATTTTGTCACTAAATTTAGCGGAAAAGTTATCGGCAAGGGCGGGACAGGGGCTGGGTGTTGGTTTGATTACTGCTCGATTAGGGCTTAAAACCATCAGTTTAATGCGCCCGATACCGTTTCCGGTGGAAGAGAAGCCCAAGCTTGGATCAATTCGCAAGTCAGTGATGGCGAGTCTAAAAAACAAGCTAAGTTAACCATTTTCTGTTCTCGTGGCCGATGTGGCTAAACGTCTACCGAAACCAGGTCGTTTACAGTCTTAAGTGTCATTTAAAAAAGCCAGCTAGGCTTTAATCTAGCTGGCTTTTTCATTGTTTAGGCGTTCTGGACAACATTACTCGCAAGGCGGTGCAAGATGAATGAGAGCCAGCCCTCCTTGCGATGTCTCACGGTATTTCTTATGCATGTCTTTGCCCGTTTGGTACATAGTCTCGATAACTTTATCCAAAGAGATGAGGCATTTACTGGTGCGCTTTAACGCCATGCGAGAAGCATTAATGGCTTTCATTGCGCCCATAGCATTTCGTTCAATACACGGTACTTGAACCAACCCCCCAATAGGGTCACAAGTCATACCTAGAGAATGCTCCATCGCAATTTCTGCCGCTATACAAATTTGTTCGTTGCTGCCGCCTCGAAGTGCGGTCAATCCTGCTGCCGCCATTGATGAGGATACGCCAACTTCGCCTTGGCATCCTACTTCTGCGCCAGAAATAGAAGCGTTTGTCTTATAAAGAATACCGATGGCGCCAGATACCGCAAGGAAGTCTTTAAGCTGTTTCGTATCAAGCTCCTTGATGAAACGATGGTAGTACATCAAGACCGAAGGAATGACACCAGCCGCACCATTGGTTGGTGATGTGACAACTTGCCCGCCGGCGGCGTTTTCTTCGCTAACGGCGAAAGCGAATAGGTTAACCCAATCAAGTATTTCCATCGGGTCATTTTCAACTGCGGCATTGGCTTCGAGCTTTTTCAGTAAATTAGGCGCACGACGAGTAACGTTTAATCCACCATCCAAGATGCCTTCGGTTTCAAAGCCTCGCTCCATACAGCGAGTCATAACACGCCAAATTTGTTCCGTTTTGGCGTTAATAGCCTCCATATCCGTGAACGATACTTCGTTGCGGAGTATCATTCCGCCAAGACTTAAACCATTTTTTTCGGCTTGTTCCAGCATTTCGTCTGCACTAGAGAATGGAAATTCTACCTCAATGGTTTTGGTCTTTTTACCATGCTTAAGTTCATCTTCTGTTGCGATGAAACCGCCACCAATAGAATAGTAGGTCTCAAAAGCGAGGCGATCACCGTGCTCATTAAAGGCGGATATCGTCATACCATTTTCATGTAACGGAAGGTTCTCTTCATGAAAAAGAATGTCTTTTTTGAAGTTGAAGCCAATATCATGCTGACCGGAAAGGGATAATGTGCCTTCTTTAATCGCGGCGCGCATGGCCTCATTAGCACTGGTGATTTTAATGGTGTCTGGTTTGTTACCCAATAATCCGAGGATAGTTGCACGGTCAGTGTGGTGGCCAATACCAGTGAGTGAAAGTGACCCATACAAATCAACTTGAATTCGACTCACACTGTCGAGGTCAGTTGCGAGGAGTTGAGTGAATTCGTACCCGGCGATCATCGGCCCATTAGTATGAGAGCTTGAGGGGCCGACACCGATTTTGTAGATTTCGAAAATTGAAAGCATATTGACTGTCTCACTGTTTCTTATAGCTATTCGTCGATTGACCTTTCTATTATATTGTTAAATTTTCGATTTTATTATTATTTGTTTGTAAATTTTGGCAATGGTTTGATTTTCCACTGTCATGGCGAATGAAGTCGTATGGAATATGCTGTTTTTAATGAGCCTAGTTTTATATGGTCAGTAAAACGTTTGCGTTATGGTGGTCGGATGTCATAAATTGAGTGAATTTGCCTATTATTTGGATAGGTAAAAGTTATTTTCTTTTTGTCTAGCACGCTGTTAACATTGCGTCCGCTAAACAACTGCCCCCATTGTCTAAGGAAAAAAGATGGTAATCCCTGAAAACAGCAGCATCGTTATTTTTGGTGCTTCGGGTGATCTGACTTATCGTAAGCTGATCCCTGCACTTTACCATTTGTTTGCCAGCAAACAGCTGCCAAAATCGTTCGCTATTCTTGGTGTAAGCCGCACAAAATACAGTGATGAGTCTTATCGAGAAAAGCTTAAAAAATCGCTACAAGAAATGGAGAAAACGGAACCCGAAACACTAGACGCGTTCTGTGACCACCTTCATTACCAAGCGATAGATACGTCTGATACTCAAGATTACGCAAAGCTGGCAACTCGTCTTGATGACGTAGCCAATCAATATGGTTTTGAACAACGTAATACGCTTTTCTATTTGGCGACTCCGCCAAGCCTTTACAGCATTATTCCTGCAAGTCTCGCAGCTCACGGTCTTAACAGTGAAGCAGATGGCTGGAAGCGTCTTATTATTGAAAAACCTTTTGGTTACGATCTTGCTTCTGCTCGTCAATTGGATAAAGAGATTCATGAGCATTTTCAAGAGCATCAAATTTACCGTATTGACCACTATTTAGGTAAAGAAACGGTTCAGAACTTGTTGGTATTGCGTTTTTCAAATGCGATGTTTGAGCCGCTGTGGAACCATCAGTATGTGGACTATGTTGAGATCACTGGCGCAGAATTCCTTGGTGTAGAAGAGCGTGGCGGTTATTACGACGGCTCTGGCGCGGTTCGTGATATGTTCCAAAACCACTTGTTGCAGGTCTTGGCAATGGTGGGCATGGAGTCACCAGCACAAATTAACGCGGATGCTATCCGAAATGAGGTAGTTAAGGTACTTCAGTGTCTTCGTCCATTATCGGATGATGATCTACGTGACAACCTCGTATTAGGTCAGTATACCGAGTCTAATGTTCGCGGACAGTTCCTGCCTAGTTACCGAGACGAACATGGCGTGGCCGACGACTCAAGAACGGAAACGTATGTGGGCCTTAAAATGTTTATCGACAACTGGCGTTGGAATGGTGTGCCATTCTACGTTCGTTCTGGTAAGCGTTTGCCTACACGTGTGACAGAGGTGGTGATTCACTTTAAACAGACGCCACACCCTGTTTTTGGAAAAAATGCGCCGGAGAATAAGCTCATCATTCGTATTCAGCCGGATGAAGGTATTCAGATGAGCTTTGGTTTGAAAGAGCCTGGTGCAGGGTTTAATGCCAAAGAAGTGAAAATGAATTTCCATTACGCTTCATTGCAAGAAACTCAGATGCTGACGGCGTATGAACGATTGTTGCTTGATGCGCTTAATGGTGATGCGACGCTATTTGCCCGCAGCGATGCCGTAGAAGCATGCTGGGAGTTTGTTCAGCCAATCTTAGATTATAAGCAGGGACCGCAAGCGTTGTATGGCTATGCATGTGGTACTTGGGGACCAAAAGAGTGCGACAAATTATTGCATGACGACGGTCGAGCTTGGCGCTTCCCATGTAAAAACCTGACAGACACAGACTATTGTGAGCTGTAAACTTAAATAAAATTAACGATCAGAGCCGTTTGCTTTGGTTGTATGAAGTTAAATAAAACTTAATCGCAGCAAGTTAAGTTGCCGAATTGATGGAGAGAACGATGAAAGGTGATATTGGTGTTATTGGTTTGGCCGTAATGGGTCAGAACCTTATCCTAAACATGAACGATCACGGCTTTAAAGTTGTGGCGCATAACCGTACTGCTGCCAAAGTTGATGAATTTTTGCAAGGTCCTGCGAAAGGGACGAACATTGTTGGTGCTTACTCTCTAGAAGAGCTAGTTGAGAAGCTAGAAGCCCCACGTAAAGTGATGCTTATGGTCCGTGCTGGTGACGTTGTAGATACGTTCATCGAAAACCTAATCCCGCTTCTAGACAAAGGCGACATCATCATTGACGGTGGTAACACTAACTACCCAGATACCAACCGCCGCGTCGCGCATTGTCGTGAGAAAGGCATTCACTTTATCGGTACTGGTGTATCTGGTGGTGAAGAAGGTGCACGTTTTGGTCCTTCAATCATGCCAGGTGGTGCGGCTGAAGCTTGGGAAGCCGTTAAGCCAATCTTCCAAGGCATCTCTGCAAAAACAGATGCTGGCGAGCCTTGTTGTGACTGGGTTGGTAACGACGGTGCAGGTCACTTCGTGAAAATGGTTCACAATGGCATCGAATATGGTGACATGCAGCTTATCACGGAAGCATACCAGTTCATGAAAGATGGCCTAGGTATGTCTGCTGACGAGATGCAAGCTGTATTCGCGGACTGGAATAAGACTGAGCTAGACAGCTACCTAGTAGAAATCACGGCTGACATCCTTGGCTACAAAGATGAAGACGGTGAAGCTTTAGTTGAGAAGATCCTAGACACGGCAGGCCAAAAAGGTACTGGTAAGTGGACAGGCATTAACGCACTAGACCTAGGTATTCCTTTAACGCTTATCTCTGAGTCTGTATTCTCTCGTTGCCTATCTGCGCTGAAAGACCAACGTGTTGAAGCTGAAGCATTGTTCGAGAAGACAATCACTCCAGTTGAAGGTGATAAGCAAGAGTGGGTTGATGCACTTCGCCAAGCACTACTTGCTTCTAAAATCATCTCTTACGCTCAAGGTTTCATGCTAATGCGTGAAGCGTCAAACGAAAATGGTTGGGACCTAAACTACGGTAACGTAGCGCTTATGTGGCGTGGTGGTTGTATCATTCGCAGCGCATTCCTAGGTAACATCCGTGACGCGTACGAAGCGAACCCAGACATCGCATTCCTAGGTTCTGATGAGTACTTCAAGAACATCCTACAAAGCAGCCTAGCAGCGTGGCGTAAGGTTTCTGCGAAGTCACTAGAGTCTGGTATCCCAATGCCATGTACTATCTCTGCACTTTCGTTCCTAGACGGTTACACAACAGCTCGCTTGCCAGCTAACCTGCTACAAGCTCAACGTGACTACTTCGGTGCTCACACTTACGAGCGTACTGATCGTCCACGTGGTGAATTCTTCCACACAAACTGGACCGGTACTGGTGGCGATACAGCGTCAACTACCTACGACGTTTAATTGATTAATAATCAATGAATGCTAATTAAAAAATGGAGCCTTATGGCTCCATTTTTTTGTGTGGTACTACTTATTTGTGTGGTACTACCGGTTACGGCTCTGAACGAATGCCAAAAAATAGCGCATAAAATAGTGGGATAACCACTAACGTTAAGATGGTGGCAAATAACAAACCAAACATAATGGTGACCGCCATACTTTTGAAAAACGGATCTACCAGTAGCGGTGCGACACCGAGTATAGTGGTCAGCGCACCAAGCATTACAGGTCGGGCGCGGCTTGTCGCAGCGTCGATAATTGCCTGATAGGTCTGCTTGCCTTGTCCTATTTCCACATCAGCTTGGTCCACTAACACGATAGCATTTTTCACCATCATACCGATTAAGCTTAGAAACCCAAGGATCGCCATAAACTCAAACGGGGTTTGGAATAGAATCAATCCAACGGTTACCCCTACCACAGCCAGCGGCGCGGTGAGCCAGATGACAAGCGGTTGACGAATCGCATTGAACATAAAAATAACCGACAGAATCATGGCTGCAAAGCCATAGGGGGCTGAAATAGCAAGCCCTTCATTAGCGTCCTTGGACGCCTTATATTCCCCATACCAAATCAGTTCATATCCGGGTGGGAGCTCTATATCTTCAATATTTTTTTGTATGCTATTAAAGGCATCGGATGTCATTACCCCCGGCGCAGGATCAGCTTGCACCAAGATGGTTGGAACACGATCAATACGTCTTAAAATTGCATCTTGCCAAACAACATCAACCGAGTCTACCAGCTGACTTACTGTGATAAAACCATCCACATTAGCGGCGTAAACTTCGGTGTTTTCTACCGCTCGGTGGTGGTTTCGCTCAGCTTCAGGCGCCCGAACCACAATTGGGATCAAGTCATTGCCCTCTCTAAAAATACCCACATGCCGACCTGCCAGCGTTTGCGCGATGGCTTGATTAATTTCTTGTGTGGTTAGCCCAAAGCGCTGCGCTTTTTCTGCTGAATAAACCGGGCGAAGCACTGGCACCTGTTGTCGCCAATCATCTTGGACAGCAATCAGATTGTTATTCGCTAACATGGCTGCTTTGGCTTGTTCAGCTAACGAGCGTAACACTTCGCTATTTGGGCCTCTAAAACCAGCTTCTATTTTTTTGCCTCCCCCTCGGCCTAGCATGAACTTCCAGACTTTAATGGAGGCATCAGAATACTTGAGCGACAGTTCGCTTTGTAGTTGCACCAGTAGCGGAGCGATTTTTTTATAGTCGTCAATATCAATCAGCAATTGACCGTAGCTGCTGTTACGGGCTTCAGGGGAGTAGGTCAGCATAAAACGCAAACCGCCACCGCCAATAAAGCTCGTGATGTTGGTTACCCCATCTTGAGCTCGAATATCCTGTTCTATTTCAGCAATCACCTGTTCTGTGCGACGGATATCGGAGCCTTGCGGTAAATAAACATCCACCACAAATTGCGCGCGCTGTGAGTCCGGCATAAAGCCCGGCGGAACAAAGCGTAAGCTAAATACTGCACTGACCATCAGTAGCAGTAGCATCGTAAGACTCAGCAATCGATGATGTAATACCCACGCCAATAAGCGCTTGTACATTGCCATTGTACGACTGACCTTTTCCTCTTGTTTTTTCGCTTTCACCTTTAGAAAGTCAAAACACAGTAACGGAGTCACCGTAACCGCAAAGATCCAACTTAAAAACATGGAGTAGAGGATGACCCAAAACAGCGAACCTGCATACTCGCCCATATCTGAAGGTGATAGACCAATAGCACTAAATGCACAAATGCCTACCACAGTTCCGCCTAATAGCGGCCATTGCGCGGCTTTAACAACGTCTGACACGATGGTTTCTTTGTCTTGAACAGGATCTTGCTGTAAACGCACTAAAATGCCATCGGTAACCACAATGGCGTTATCGACCAACATGCCTAAGGCAATAATAAGCGCGCCAAGAGAGATCCTCTGCATTGCAATATCATCAATAAGCATGATGCAAAGGGTACCAGCGACCGTTAACAGCAGAACAAATCCAATAATGATCCCTGATCGAACCCCCATAAAGACCAGCAATACGATGAACACAATCAACACGGCTGCTATGAGGTTGTCGATAAAATTGGCAACCGATGCTTTAACAGAATCAGACTGCATCGAAATAGTATGCAGCTCCATGCCAATAGGGCGCTGTGGCTGTAACTCTAGGAGCCGTGCTTTAACGGCGTCGCCCATTTCAACAACGTTGCCCCCATTGACATTTGAGATACCAAAGCCGATAGCACGTTGGCCGTTGTAGCGCATCAACATGCTTGCTGGCTCTTGATATCCCCGCGTTACGGTTGCGATATCACCCAGACGCATGACCGTGTTACTTTGCCCAACACCAACTTGTAAGTTACGTAAATCGTCAAATGTACGAATGTTAGAGCTGGGTATCACAGGGATACGCATGGCTTTCGTTTCAATCGCACCAGCAACGGTGACTAAGTTTTGTTTTTGCAGGACTTGGAACACTTGTTCTGCGGATAAGCCAAATCTCGCTAAGCGCTCGCTCGAGACTTCAACAAAAATAGTCTCTTGTTGCTCTGCCAGCGTAGCGGTTTTTGCCACCCCCGGAACGAGGACGATTTCACGACGGAGTTGATCCACATAATCTTGTAATTGTTTGTCGCTAAACCCTTCACCAGTGACGGCAAAGAATAGGGCGTATACATCTGAAAAATCGTCATTAACGATGGAAGGCCCTGCACCAGGAGGAAGCTGTCGTTGTACATCATTGATCTTGCGTCTTAGCTTATCCCACACTTGCTGCAGTTCAGCAGTACTGTTGGCAAATTCCAGTTTAATTTCAACAGTGACTTCCGACATTCCTTGTTTGGAGACGGACTTCACCTCTTTTAACTCTTGAAGGCTTTGCACGGCACCTTCGATGACATCGGTCACTTCGTCAGACACCTCTTGCGCAGTTGCACCTGAATAGGAGGTGTGAATGACGGCTTGGCGAATAACAAATTCTGGATCTTCAAAACGCCCTAGCTTTAAGTAGCTGATATAGCCACCAATCAAAATAAGGGCGATAAGAACCCAAACGCTGGTGCGTTTGGCTATGGTATAACGAACGATATTCATTGTTGCGCCTTACTAGCATTATTTCCCACGGACTTAACCGGACGAATGTTCATCCCGTCCTTTAGACTTGATACACCGGCGATCACAACATTGTCACCCTGTGTTAGTCCATCACTGATTTCGACACGTTTTTGGCTCAATGCCCCAACCCCAACGTAGCGTCGAATAACTTGGTTTTCTTCGGTTACCAACCAGACGAACTGCTTGCCTTGATTGTCAGGAACGAGCGCCGTGATGGGTAATGTAATGAGCTGATCAACCAGTGCGTTGTTCTCATCGGTTGGCCTAACTTTTACCGTCATACCAGGCAGCACGCGGTAGCCCTCTAACGAGTCAAAACCCAGTACAACAGCGTATGTTTGACTGATTGCGTCAGCTTGGGTCGCGTGGGTGCGTAAATGTAAATTAAACGGCTTATTTGGTATCGCGGTCACTTCGCCGATAGCGGTTGTACTCCGTAAGCCAGATAGCATGACGCTGTCGGGTATGTGGATCACCACCTCCATATCTTGCAGATCATGCAGCGTAAAAATGGCCGCATTGGCTTGCACCTGTATATGGTTGTCGACAAGTTTCTGGCCAATAACACCGCTAAAGGGTGCTTCGACACGGGTATAGTCAAGTTGACGTTTCGCTTCATCTCGACGGTTGGTTGCGAGATTAAAGCGAGTTGTTAGTTCATCTAAACTGCTTTTTGATATTGCTTGGCTTTTGTCATAAATGGTACGAGCTCGGCGATATTCTGCTTCGACATTGTTTAGCTCTAATTGAGCGGATGCTAACGCGATTTCGGCATCTCTTGAATCAAGTTTCGCGAGAAGTTGCCCTTTAACTACGCGATCCCCCTCTTGAGCCAGTATTTCGGTAAGACGGCCACCAACGCGAAACGAAAGGTCGGCGCGTTCAGCCGCTCTCACCACGCCATTGAAACTTAAATGCTCATTACTTTGGCGAGTTACAGTTTCAATTAATGCGGGACGAATGGCAGGCTCTAAAGCGTGAGGCTTAGATTCAGGCTGGCAGCCAGTTAACAATAAGCCAGAGAGAGAGAGGCCAATAACCAATGCCTGTGTTTTAAGGGTATTTGTTGTCGCAAAAGTATGTGTGTTTTCCACGCTGTTCTCCAAAGCACAAGTTGCGGCCTTAGATTAGAGGCCAAAAGTAAACTCATGAGTTTATTTTTGGATGTTATGGTAGATCTTTGCAAAAGTAAACCCTGAAGTTTACCTTTAGTTGTCATTTTGATAGACTGCTGAGCGAACATAGAGGAGAGGCAGCAATGACTCGTTCTGAGCAAAAAAAACGCGCCATTTTAGAGGCTGCACGAGAAGAGTTTATTGAAAATGGCTTCTCTGCTGCGAACATGAATAATATTTGTAGTGCTGCAGAAGTGTCTAAGCGTACGTTATATCGGTACTTTGAAAGTAAAGAGCTGCTGTTTGAAGCGGTTCTGACCATTGTACAAGAGAGTGTAGAAACAGAAGGTTGCTACCCGTATGACCCTGAAGGTGATTTATATCAACAGTTAGTTGACATTACGTTGCGAGAAGTAGAAGTGTCTTATCGCACCTATGGGATTGCGTTTTCTAGAACGATCATTATGGAGTTCTTTAGACAGCCTGAACTAGCAAAAAGTGTCAGCCAGCGTATTCACCACACCCGTGCGGTTACGCAATGGTTTGAGCAAGCCCTTGCTGATGGCAAGTTACACGCTGCTAATGCAACAACGATTACAAGTGTTTACTTAAGTTTGTTTCAAGGTCAATTGTTTTGGCCGCAGGTGCTTGATCTCGCACCAGCTCCTGAAGGAGAGGCATTGCGTGTAAAGGTGGAGTTGATTGTTGGAACCGTGCTACGAGGCTTTGCAAGTAAGGACTAATTGTCGTTGTTAATTCTTAAGGATTGCAATGATGTTTATGAACAGGTAGGGGGATATTCAGAGCCAAAAATGACTCTGAATGATCGTCATTTCTTCATCATTTTCGCTAAATCAGCGAACGGGTTATGAGTGGCACCTTCATGCTCATCTTGACCCGGTTTGACTTCACTGCCGTAACGGTCGTGGTCGGTGTACTTTGAGTGCTCATGATCGTGGCAATACAGACACAAGAGTTCCCAGTTACTGCCGTCGTTGGGATTGTTCGTATGGTCGTGATCTTTATGGTGAACCGTAAGTTCACGAAGGTTTGAATAAACAAACTCACGAGCACAGTTACCACATACCCATGGGTAGAGCTTTAGTGCTTTCTCGCGGTAGCCGCTTTCTTGGCGTGCATACGCCGAGCTAGAACCCGTGTAATCAGAAGACATAGTAAATCCTTCGTTTTTTCAATTTTAATACTAACGTTAATTTTATCATATTAATGCAGGATTGAGACGATGTCACCGTTAGCCCCATCTCATTATTGCTGATTATTTTTAGCTGCTTTGAGTGTGTGAAAGCCGGAGTAAATACGAGTGAATGTGGTAAACCAGCAAGCGCAGCCGAAAACATAGGCAATAATGGCAAAATGTTGCGGGAATAAACAAAACAGCACGAAGCAAGCAATGGTTTCAGTGCCTTCGGTTAGTCCACTCATATAGTATAAGGATTTGTGCTGATAAACTGGGTTTTCTATGCCCTGTTTTCCTGCCATTACAGCAAACGCCAAAAAGCTTGAACCGGTACCGATAAAAGAAAAAATAAGGAAGGCGCCAGCGATAGCATTGCTTTCAGGGTTGGCAATAACAAATCCGAAAGGGATGAGAGAATAAAACAAAAAATCGAGGCTGATATCGAGAAAACCACCCGCATCCGAGATACCTTGAATACGTGCTAGTGCGCCGTCCAACCCGTCACAGATCCGATTGAGTAAGATGAACATCAGTGCCACAGTATACTGTTCCAATACCAAGGCGGGGAAGGCTAGACAGCCGAGAGCAAAGCCGAACAGGGTGATCTGATTTGCCGTGATATCGAATTGATTTAGTGCTTCGGCGCTTTTTGACAACGGCCAACGAATAACCTTAATACTGAGTCTATCAAGCATGTGTGTGTGCCTCCCATGGCCAAGTATAGACTCGACTATTTAATGGAATGTCGTCCTTGTCGTGAGTAACCATTAACGCGGGAATATTGGCGTCATGTAATTGCGTGACCACCCAGTCACGAAACTGGCTGCGTAATGCCTTATCAAGTTTGCTAAAAGGCTCGTCTAATAGCGCGACTTTTGGTTTTGCCAGCAACATTCTTGTTAAGCTGATCCGTGCGCGTTGTCCGCCTGATAACTGTTCAGGGAAATGGTGGGCAAGTTGTGTCAGCGAAATGGTGTTAAGTGCGCAGAATGCTTCTTCCTTGCGATTTTTGCCCTTTATGGCATTGGGAAGTGCAAATGCCAAGTTTTCCCAAACATTAAGGTGAGGGAATAGCAGATCATCTTGAAATAATATGCCGACGCGCCTTTCATGGGGAGCGAGAGCATCCATAGCCTGATCGTTTAGAATAACGCGTCCAGTGTATGTGAATTCAGCACTTAGGTGCCCAGCGACAGCATCGAGCAGCGTTGATTTCCCACAACCACTCGGGCCCATTAAGGTCACAATTTCTCCCGGTTGAATCGAGATGTTGCAATTAGAAAACAGCACCTCGCCATCACTCTTACGGATGGTGAGGTTTTCTAGAGAAAGCGTCATTGAGTCGTAATCCTTTCACTCGTACCCTTCGATAACGAGTATTTAACCGACTGACCAGTACGGCCAGAGTAAAAAATAACAGTGGAAGCAGCGCTTGGAAAAGCGCATAAATGGCGGTGACACGGCGGTCAAAACCGCTCGACAGCGCAACTGCTTCGGTGGTGACGGTAGAAATTCGCCCCGCCCCGAGAACCAGTGTTGGCAGGTATTGGGCTAGGCTGACACTCATTCCGACCGCCCAAGCAAAGACAATGGCAGGCAGTAGTTGTGGAAGCTTTACGTGGATCCAGGTGTAAACCGGGCCCTTGCCAAGGCTTAATGACACTTGAGTTAATTTTTCATTGTAACTTCGCCAGGGGCCATCTAATGAAAGATATACAAAGGGAAAGGCAAAAAATACATGAGACCAACAGACCCAGAATGCGTAATTTCCATCGCTGACAACCAGCGTCATAATTTGTAAGCCGAACAAAATGCTTAACTGTGGAATAAGCATGGGGATGGCAATGACATACCCCGGGATTTGCCATCGATAGCGGAGTCGATATTCGTGGCCAATAATCGCAAAGAAAAGGGCAATAGTGGCAGAGACTAAAGCGATGGATAAACTTTGCGACAAAACGTCGAGTACACCGTGCCATTCATATTGCCAAAATCGTAAGGTAAAACGGCTTGGAAAAATATCCGGAAAGCGCCACCGCTGGGCAAAGCTCCAAGTGATTAAAAGCGGAACAATGGTAAGCGACAGCGTGATGATGGCGAGAATAATAATTTTGCCCGGGAGGCGAGGCGCCCAGCGCCCAGAATATTGCCATTGCTTTGCATAGCTGCAGATTATGGATTCGATGAGTCTGGCTAGCAGGATTAACAGTGACGCTATAATAAATAACATGACGGCGCCTGCTGAAGCGCGAGGTAATAGCTGTAGGTCAGGGTCATTGAACCATTGCCAAACGAGTACGGCAAAGGTAGGCGGGTTAGTTGGGCCAAGTACTAACGCCACATCAACGACGGATAAGCTGTATGCGATGACGGCAAGTATGGGAAAACGCATTTTGTTAAACCATTGAGGCATGATGACCTTCCACCATGTCACATGGTGACGATAGCCTAACGCTGATGCTACTTTTATCGTTTCCTGAACTTTAAGCTGTTTAACGATTGGAATACTCATTAGAAGTAGAAAAGGCACTTCTTTTAAGGCCAGCATGAGTGTTAGACCCACGCCATAAGGGTCTTTAATAAGCCAAGCTCGCGCCTCTGCGCCGGAGTACAGGTGGATGTCGAAAAACTCGAGGAGCATGCGAATACCAAATCCAGTTGGCGCAAATAAAAACGCGAACCCGATGGCGAAAGCTACATGGGGCATCGCAAGCAATGGGGACAGCGCCAATTCGATCTTGTTCCAGATTGGCCGATTCCAGCAGGACTCTAAGATAAAAAAGGTCACTACGCAGGCAAGGTAGCTGCTGGCGAGTGTCGTAAACAGGGTCAGTATCAGTGATGTTTCAACGCCTTGCCAGGCTAATACTTGGATAAATCCATCCAAAGAGAATGTATACAGGTTCAATGGTGGAATGTAGCCAAGTGATGCCACCACCACACCCAGTAATCCAGGTATGGTTGGTAGTATGCAGACAACGACTAATAGGCCGTACAACAGTCTTAGCATCGTGAACTAGCTACCATAACGCTTTAGCCACTCTTGTTCGAGAGCCGCTTGCCAACTTGGGTGCGGTTCTGCCACCGATTTGAATTGCTGACTTTTGGCAGCGGAGCCTTGTAAATACTGCGTTTCGAGCACTGAAGGGTCGCCCCATACGGTAATGTCACCCTTGCGAGACTGTGCTTCTGGGCTGAGTAGGAAGTTGATGGCAACCTGTGCGCCTGCTTGTGCCTTTGCATTCCATGGAATTGCAAGAAAATGAATGTTAGATAGTGCACCATTTTCGAAAGCGTAGGCGGCGGTGGTTTCGCTTAATGTTCCGCTTTCTTGAGCAGAAAAAACCGCATTGGGATTAAAGGTAATCGCTAAATCAAGCTGCCCGTCGTCTAGCAACTGTAGGGTTTCAGCGGTACCTGCCGGGAATTGTTTGCCGCCACGCCATGCGACCTTATGAAATGCGTCGAGATACGCCCATAGTGGTTGAGTGACGCCGGCAAAGTCCGCCTCCGCAACAGGTTTTGCTAAAGACGGATCATTTTCAGTTAACTCAATCAGTAATGATTTTAAGAAGCTGGTGCCATGGAACTCTGGTGGCTTAGGGTAGCTGAGTTTGCCGGGATACGCTTGTGCGTAGTTGAGCATTTCTGAGTATGAAGTTGGTGGATTGTTGAGCGTCGCTGTATCATGGATATAAACCAGTTGACCCACTCCCCAAGGTGCTTCAAGTCCGTCGGTTGGTACTGAAAAATCAATATCGATAGGTAATGATTTATCGACATATTGCCAACTTGGTAGTGATGTGACAAATGGACCATGAAGAAGTGCATTTTCTTTCATGGACTTAAAGTTCTCGCCATTGATCCACACCATATCAACACTGCCGTTTTTATTCTTCCCTGCGGCTTTCTCGGCTAATAATCGCGCACTGGTTTCAGCGATATCCGTGACTTTAACATGATTAAATGTGACACCATATTGCTGTTGGATTTGTTGCCCAGCCCATTGCAAATAGCGGTTGATTTCTTGGCTCCCCCCCCATGCATGGAAGTAGACTGTCTGTCCCTTCGCTTCTTTTACTACCGCGCTCCAGCCGATATCGGAGGAATTGCTTTGCGATGTATTGGTATCTTGTGCGTAGAGTTGAAAAGGCGCAAGACCGAGGATAGTGCTCAATGCAAAACTGCTGAATGTCTTTTTATTCATTTTATCATCCATTGTGAATAGGGTGGCAAACCATGCCGAATTGTTACTAAAAGATACTAAAGGTTAGTGTGTCAGAATCAATAGTGAGTTTGCTTTCAGGTCAACACACACGCAAAATTCTTAAAAATCATGAAGCTTATGACACTCGACCGGACAAAATTGGAATAAATTTCAATGATATTGTTTATTTATAGCAGAGATGAGTGAAAGCACGTTTGTACGGTGGGAGATGGGATTGGGTAGACTACAATGCCGTGATCATTTCACGGCATTTTAATGCTTAGGCTAATTGTTATTTTTAACCAGTCCATTACGCATGAGACCGCGTCTGACGCTGTGGCACAGTTTTCCAAAACGACGCAGTTCTTCAAAATTGGGTGTGATGCCGCGATCTAGTGCTGACTCCCAATAACTCACTTCCGTTTCAACCAATTCCAATAGTTTTTTGGGACAGCCTATGCATGAGTTATCAGGGCCACATTTGAATGTGGACTCATCGTATAGCGGCAGTTCAGCTTTGACTTGAGTAATGAGTGTTTTAGCCGCCTCAGCTAAGTTGGGCTTACGACAAATGCTGGGCTTGCGAGAAATAAGCGTACTAGTGGCGGCTACATGATGGGCTTTGTCGTTAAGTTGCTGATTAACAATGCTGATTTTGTGATCTGTTTGAGTATGCATAGCGAGCGCCAAGAATAGGAAAGGCGCGATGCTATTGCATAAAGAACCTGGAATATATGCCTCGAAATGAGTAATCAAACAGGAGTTTGATCTGTCTCAATTTTGAGCATTTTGTAAATAACGGTAGGCCAGTGATTCGATTTTCCCTGATTACACGCTTCAATGTGATGAGAGGAGCTATTCATGTCGATAGTTTCTAATGTCGATAATGGTCTAAACATTTAGACGCAAGTGCAATTGAGACGAGAGTGCAACTGAGACCACTAAATAGACAGTTAAGTTGATGGATGCGGAATGGATGCCGTAAGAGGTGACAGGGAAGTGACTGAAAAGAGTGCCGCTAATTTGAATAGTGCGATATTGAAACTATTTGATGTAACGTCTGTACCGACGATAATCACAGATTCGTCCGGTAAGCTTGACTATGTCAATCAGGCAATGCTGAGTTTATTGGGTTACACGAAAGATGAAATTATGTCGGATCATGTGGTGATTACACATCCAGACGATAGAAGTCTCAACAAGGTTATTCGTAGTAAGCTCGAGCAAAACCCGGATGAACCAGTAGAAATTCAAAAACGTTATCAACATAAAGATGGGCATACCATTTATGCTTTGCTTTGCATTGTCGCCCAGCGGGACGATGAGAGCTCTGTGACTCATTTTGTTTCGCAAATCCGTGATCTATCGATTGAACGCCAATCTCAAGCTGGAGAGTTGTTACTAGAGCAATTGGTATTGAAGTCTAATGATGCCATTTATGTAGTCGATCCTCCATCAGGGCAAATTCTTAACTGCAATGAATTAGCGTATAAGCGCTTAGGGTATACTAAAGCGGAGATGTTACGCTTAAGCGTGCCAGATATTAATCCGTTGTTTAAGCCTCCAGTCTCATGGGGCAAGCATGTCTCTATCATGAAAGTTGAGCGCAGTAAATATATTGAAGCGACGCACAGAAGGAAAGATGGCACAGAATTACCCGTTGAAGCGAGCGTGAACTTGGTTGAACACAACGGTTGTTCCTACCTGTTGGCCATTGTTCGTGATATCTCGGAACGAAAAGCGAGAGAAATTAAAGTTATTGAAGAGCAAAACCTTGATCCATTAACCAACCTACCTAACCGTCGACTATTGGAACGCCGATTGAAAGCCTTAATCCACGATAGCCAGAGCTTTACACAATCCATTGCCTTCCTTTATTTAGATGTCGACAATTTCAAGCTCATCAATGATCACTATGGCCATACGATAGGCGATGAAGTGTTAATAGAACTTGCGCGGCGAATAAACGACTTCACTCGCCAGTCCGATATCATTGCACGCTTAGGAGGCGACGAGTTTTTGATCGTGATGAGTGGAATTAAAAACCAACCGCATGCACAAAGTATTGCCGAACATTTGTTACAAGTCTTTTCGCATCAGTTTATCACTCATGATGGAGAAGAAATTGCGGTTAGCTTGAGTATTGGTGTTACGCTTTGTAAAGAATCGCAATGGTGTACAACAGACGCGATTGCGATTGCCGATAAAGCCATGTATCAAGCAAAGAAACACGCTGGTTCGGCGATTGCCTTTCTAGATTGCCAATAAGCCCGCCATGCTAGCGAGTGGCGTTGGCTACCTTTTCAAATTGATAGATTGACGTGTATCCCTTATCGGGTCTACATGCGATCTATCCCTGCAATAAATCTTACAAAAAAACCATGTGAAATAACTGATTTTCAACTAGTTTGATGAGAGGGGATCCATTTATCCGCTCTGTTCAGAACTCGATGAATTTATAACATCAAGCGATGCCGCATTTCCTCTATCGAAAACGAATGGAGCAACCATTATTTAAGGAGTAAGTGAGATGAATAGATCATTGTCACTGCTATTTGCATCCATGACTTTGTGTTCGTCTGCTACCGCCTATGCATTGGTGACACCAAACCCACCAACATTAAATGCGAAAGGCTATGTGTTGATGGATTATCAATCTGGCGCAATTTTAGTGAGTAAGAATCAAGACGGGGCGTTAGCACCAGCCAGCTTGACAAAGTTGATGACGGCTTATGTTGTGGGCAAAGAAATTGAATCGGGCCGTACTAGTTGGGATAGTAAAGTGGCCGTGAGTGAAAATGCCTGGTCGGTAAAATTCCCAGACTCATCCAAAATGTTTATTAAGCCAGGTGACAACGTCACCGTGGCGGATTTGATGCGTGGTTTAATTATACAGTCTGGCAATGACGCTGCAGTAGCGTTAGCGGAACATATAGCGGGCACAGAGAGCGGTTTTGTCGCATTAATGAACCAATGGGCATTGTCGCTGGGAATGAGCAGTACAGAGTTTATCAACGCCCACGGACTTGATGGTGAAGGGATTCATACTACGCCGCAAAATATGGCAATCTTGATGCAACGTATCATTGAAGACGTACCAGAGGTTTACGAGCTGTACTCGGAAAAACGTTTTGTTTGGGCTGATATTAAGCAATATAACCGAAATCGTTTATTGTGGGACAACTCACTCAACGTGGACGGCGGGAAAACGGGTTATACATCAGAGGCAGGTTACAGTTTGGTCAGCTCTGCGACGGAAGGGCAAATGCGATTGATTTCTGTTGTGATGGGGACGCCAAGTAAACAAACTCGAGTAGAGGCTTCTAGGCAGTTACTCAATTATGGTTTCCGTTTCTATGAAACAGACCAACTGGCAGTAGCGGATAAGGATGAACGTTCGGTTCGTATTTGGAAAGGTGAGGGTAAGAACGTCTCAGTGGGTTTTGAGCAGGATGTCTATGCCACTTATGTGCGAGGAAATGGCAGACAGTTGTCCAAAGAAGTCGAAATTTATGCGCCGCTCATTGCACCAGTGAAACAAGGCGATATTGTAGGTAGCGTGACATGGCGAGTTGGCGCAGAAGAGATCATGACGGAACCTTTGGTCGCTAAGTCGAGCGTTGAACAAGGATCTATTATTACTCGTATTATTGATACTGTGGTGCTTTGGTTTAAGTCGTTGTTTTCAGACACCAAGTCGTTGTGGGAAAGTTAGGTATTTAAAACAGCGAAGTAACCACTTTCGAAGAAAAAGCTCAAACAAAAAAAAGCCCAAACCAATAGTGGTTTGGGCACATACAAATATAGGAGTTTATAAGAAAAAAGCAGCATTGCCGCCAGTAATGAAAAATCAGTGGAAATGTGTTCATCGGTTTATTACTGACTGCATAATAATAGACCCCCTTCTTTTGCGTAAGTTCCGTTTTCTTTTCAAAAAATTCAAACAAATTTCTTTTTGTAACCGTTTGATGTTCTGTGACCTTTTGGGTCTCTGGTCTAACCAGTTTTGAAATCTTTGATGTTAATCACTTGTTATATTGCTGTTGCGGGGGTATATTCAAACATATGTTTTATACGGATGATTGAAATGGCAAAGATAACCACCAAAGACAAAATCTTAGATGTAGCCGAGGTATTGTTTGCCGAACAGGGCTTTAATGACACTTCCCTGCGTACGATTACCAGCAAAGCGAATGTCAACTTGGCATCGGTCAATTATCATTTTGGTGATAAAAAAACCTTAGTGCGAGCGGTATTGAATCGCTATTTAGAAGCCTTTATGCCAGCGGTGGAAAAAGCCCTGTATGAGTTAAACGATCGCGATACCTACACGATGGAAGAAGTGTTTGTGGCATTGAAACAGCCGCTGTTGAGCTTGAATAAAGTGAAGCCTAATGGCGCCAGTCGTTTCATGTTGTTAGTGGGGCGTGGCTATACCGATGTACAAGGTCATTTACGCTGGTTTATTACCACGCGCTACACCGAAACTTTGGCGATGTTTACTCAATCGATATTAAAGGCGAATACTCAGTTAACCCCCGAAACGCTGTTTTGGCGGTTGCATTTCACCCTAGGAACGTGTGTTTTTACCATGGCGTCAAGCCAAGCCCTTTCAGAAATTGCATACAGTTCATTTGAAAGAAATGTTGATGCGGAAATGATCATCGACCAAATTATTCCGTACTTGGCTGCCGGCGTCGCCGCTGATTAGCCAAGATGGTTAACTCGAGTTTTTATATTTAACTCGACAATTGTTTACGTGTTTCCCCCTATCAACCATGGTTGATAGGGCTGTACCTCAAAGTTTGTACCCTAAATAATTATTTTAAAAAACAAGACAAATTGTGAACAAAAGGATAGGTAACATGAGCTCTCTAAGAAGAAAATGGGTAAGTGACCCAGCGTTTAAAATGTTTAAAAAAGTACTGCCACCACTATCCGCAACAGAGCGTGAGGCCATGGAAGCGGGCAGTGTTTGGTGGGATGGGGAGTTGTTCTCTGGAACGCCTAATTTTAAAACATTACACCAATATCCAAAACCTACCCTGACGGCGGAAGAGCAGTCGTTTATGGACAACGAGCTTGAAACGCTACTGGCGATGCTTGATGACTATAAAATTGTGACTGAAGATCGTGACCTCCCGAAAGAAGTGTGGGACTTTTTACGCAAAGAACGTTTCTTCTCACTGATTATTTCCAAAGAATATGGCGGTCGTGAATTTTCTTCATTGGCGAACTCAACGATAGTGACCAAAATTGCAACGCGAAGTATTAGTGCGGCTGTATCGGTTATGGTTCCAAACTCGTTGGGCCCTGGTGAGCTATTGTCCCACTACGGAACACAAGAGCAAAAAGACTACTGGCTACCACGTCTTGCAGACGGAACGGATATTCCGTGTTTCGCATTGACGGGTCCTGAAGCAGGCTCCGATGCTGGTGGTATCCCAGATAAAGGTATTGTGTGTTATGGCGAGCATGAAGGTAAAGAAGTGCTTGGTATCCGCCTTAACTGGAACAAACGTTACATCACCCTTGCCCCTGTTGCGACGGTATTAGGCTTAGCCTTTAAGCTTCATGATCCTGACCAACTGATGGGTGAGAAAGAAGATTTAGGTATTACCTGTGCATTGATTCCGGCAAACCATAAAGGTGTGGAAATTGGTGAGCGTCATGACCCAATTCACCTTGCATTTATGAACGGTCCAACACGTGGTAACGATGTATTCATTCCTATGGATTGGTTAATTGGCGGCGCTGATTACGCAGGTCGTGGCTGGCGTATGCTGGTGGAATGTTTGTCAGCAGGGCGTGGTATTTCATTACCAGCACTGGGCACGGCGATCGGGCATCTCACAACGCGAACTACTGGGGCGTATGCCTATGTACGTAAGCAATTTGGCATGTCGATTGGTAAGTTTGAAGGGGTGGCAGAGGCCATGGGCCGCATTGGCGGTTTGACGTATCTGCTTGAAGCCACGCGTACCATGACGACAACGTCTCTTGATATGGGCGAAAAACCAGGCATTGTTACCGCTATCGCGAAATACCACATGACGGAGATGGCGCGTACCATTCTAAATGACTCCATGGATATTCATGCAGGGCGAGCGATTCAAGATGGCCCGATGAACTATTTAGCCTCCAGCTATCTTGGGATCCCTGTAGCCATTACGGTGGAAGGGGCGAACATTTTAACCCGTAACTTAATGATCTTTGGTCAAGGTGCCACGCGTTGTCATCCTTACGTGCTAAAAGAGATGGAAGCGGCAGCAAACCCAGATGAAAAGCAGGCATTAGCGGACTTTGATAAGTTACTATTCAAGCACATTGGTCACGCGACGAAAAATACCTTTGGCGCATTTGGTGCGGCATTAACAGGCTCCGCTTTTGTTGGGGCGTACATGAGTGGTCCAACAAAGCGCTACTATAAAGATCTGACAAGGCTCAGCAAAGCTTTAGCGGTAAGTGCGGATTTTGCCATGCTAACGCTTGGTGGTGACCTAAAACGAAAAGAGACGATTTCAGCTCGCTTAGGTGATGGATTGGCGTACTTGTTTATGGCGTCGGCGGCACTGAAAAAGTATGAAGATGATGGTCGTCAGCGTGCGGATCTAGACTTTGTTCATTACGCGGTTCAGCACTGTATGCACCATGCTGCGACGTCTTTGAATGAAGCGTATCGTAACTTCCCAGCACGTTGGGCAGGACGAACCTTAAAAGGCTTGTTGTTCCCAATTGGTAATCACTTTGAAAAACCATCCGATGAAATTGGCCTTAATATCGCTAAAGCAATGATGGTACCAGGTGCGCAACGTGACCGATTAACCCAACTTTGTTATATCGGGCCTCAAGAGGATGACAAAATCGGCTTAATGGAGAGCGCTTTCATTGCGATGTTCGACATTCAAGATCTGGAGAAGAAACTATTCAAAGGTGTAAAAGAGGGCAAGGTAGCGAAAAAAGGTTTGCTCAACGAGCGCTTGGCTCAAGCTCTGGAAGCGGGTGTGTTGACACAAGAAGAAGTCGACAAAATCAACGCAGCGGACGCATTGCGTTATAAAGCGATTCAGGTGGATCACTTTAGCCATGATTTGAGAGAGGTCAGAACACACAGTGAAAATAAGCCTAAGTTAAATAGTGTGGCCTAATCACTGAATCCTGCCGAGGATAACTCCGTTCGGTGCGAGAAACGTAACCAGTAAATCCAAGAAGGGCGCTTATGCGCTCTTCTTTTGCTCTCAAGAAAAGACGATTTTGCTCTGAAAGTGCTCCAACCACTTAGGAAATTAAGGGGTTTTGACAGAAATAAGATGCGATTTGTCTTTGAACCTTTTATCCTAACAAGGATTTTTTGAGGAACTGAATATGATCATCAAACCCCGAATTCGTGGATTTATCTGTACTACTACTCACCCAGTAGGTTGTGAAGCTAACGTAAAAGAACAAATTGCTTATACCAAAGCGCAAGGCCCAATCGCGAATGCACCAAAGCGTGTGCTTGTTGTTGGTTCTTCTAGTGGTTACGGCCTTTCTTCTCGTATCGCTGCGGCATTTGGTGGTGGTGCGTCAACAATCGGCGTATTTTTCGAAAAACCAGCGACTGAGCGTAAGCCAGGTACTGCGGGTTACTACAACTCAGCGGCATTTGAAAAGTTGGCGAAAGAAGAAGGCCTTTATGCGAAAAGCATTAACGGTGATGCCTTCTCTCATGAAGCAAAACAAAAAGTTATCGATCTGATTAAAGAAGACCTTGGTCAAATCGACATGGTTGTTTACTCACTAGCGTCACCTGTACGTAAGTTGCCAGATACCGGTGAGCTGATTCGTTCATCGCTAAAACCAATTGGTGAGACATACACGTCTACCGCAGTTGACACTAACTCTGACACGATTATTGAAGCAAGCGTTGAGCCTGCAACAGAAGAAGAGATCAAAGATACTGTTACCGTTATGGGTGGCGAGGATTGGGAATTGTGGGTTAACGCACTTTCTGATGCTGGTGTCTTGGCTGATGGTTGTAAGACTGTTGCTTACTCATACATTGGCACAGAGCTAACATGGCCAATCTACTGGGAAGGCGCATTGGGTAAAGCGAAAATGGACTTAGACCGTGCAGCGTCTGAGCTAAACGCTAAGCTTGCAGAAAAGGGCGGCAGTGCAAACGTTGCTGTGCTTAAATCTGTTGTGACTCAAGCAAGTTCAGCAATCCCTGTTATGCCATTATATATCGCGATGGTCTTTAAGAAGATGCGCGAAGAAGGCATTCATGAAGGTTGTATGGAACAGATTCACCGTATGTTCTCACAGCGCTTATATAAAGAAGACGGCACGGCACCTGAAGTAGATGACAAAAACCGTCTGCGTCTTGATGACTGGGAACTGCGTGAAGACATTCAGAAGCACTGTGAAGCACTATGGCCACAGATCACTTCTGAAAACTTGAAAGAGCTAACGGATTACGTTGAGTATAAAGAAGAGTTCTTGAAGCTATTTGGCTTTGGTGTTGAAGGCGTGGACTACGAAGCGGATATCTCTCCACTCGTAGAGTTCGACGTTATCGACCTATAAATAGCGACTTAGCTAGTACAAAACCGAAGAAGGAAGCCTAGTGCTTCCTTCTTTTTTATTCGCCACGCACCTTAATATCATCGATTCGCTGTCCATTCGCCAGTTGAATAATAGCCGTTGCTTCTGAGTTTAAATGGTTGTTTTCATCGTGCATGTTATCAATTTCAATCACTTCACTTCCTAGCAGAAGGTGTCCATCGCGATAGACATTGGCGTGGCCGTTTTTATTGAGTCTGACGTAATAATCTAAAGTATCCATACTGTTCACCTATCCATATTCGTTAACTAAATAACTTTTATTCAAACGGTTAAGGGCTCGCCGAAGAAATTGAACGCCTTACACTATAAATATTAGGAAACTTGTTTGTTAATTCAATATTGATTCAGTGACCATGGAAGAGGCATAGACAAATTCAGTAAGTAAAACTGTGATGAGCGATAGAATTCGATTGTTATTTAACACTCATTAGTTACAATGTCGCATTGCGTTAAAGGGTGCATCTGTATTTGTACTCAATAGCGCAATTTTCTCTATAAATAGTGACAGTCTTACCCTGCGTAAGGTTGTTAATCATTAATGCAAGTCTTGCTTGGTGTGCAAGACCACTGTAATAGGATTATACATGCCTGTAATTACTCTTCCTGACGGCAGTCAGCGTTCATTTGATGCCCCTGTTTCTACTCTAGATGTTGCCCTTTCTATTGGTCCTGGTTTAGCGAAAGCAACCATTGCTGGCCGTGTAGATGGCGAACGTGTAGATGCTTGTGATCTCATCGAAAATGATGCAAGCCTAGAAATCATCACGGCAAAAGACGAAGACGGTCTAGAGATCGTTCGTCACTCTTGTGCTCACTTATTGGGACATGCGATTAAGCAATTGTACCCAGACGTAAAAATGGCGATTGGTCCTACGATCGACAATGGCTTTTATTACGATATCGATCTAGAAGAATCTCTAACACAAGATGATATAGAGAAGATCGAAAAGCGCATGAAAGAGCTTGCTAAAACCAAATATCAAGTGGTTAAGAAAAAAGTAAGCTGGCAAGAAGCGCGCGACGCATTTGAAAGCCGCGGCGAAACTTACAAAATCGAAATCTTGGATGAGAACGTCTCTAAAGATGATCGTCCAGGTCTATACCATCACGAAGAATACATCGACATGTGTCGTGGTCCACATGTGCCAAACATGAGCTTCTGCCAGCACTTTAAACTGCTGAACGTAGCAGGCGCATACTGGCGTGGTAACAGCGACAACAAGATGTTGCAGCGTATCTATGGCACGGCATTCCACGACAAGAAAGCACTGAAGGCGCATCTAACACGTCTAGAAGAAGCCGCTAAGCGTGACCACCGTAAAATTGGTAAACACCTGGACTTGTTCCATATGCAGCAAGAAGCGCCTGGTATGGTGTTCTGGCACCACAACGGTTGGTCTATCTTCCGTGATTTAGAAGTCTTTGTTCGTGAGAAACTGACAGAATACGATTACCAAGAAGTAAAAGGCCCATTGATGATGGACCGCGTACTTTGGGAACGTTCTGGTCACTGGGACAAATACGCAGAAGCCATGTTCACAACCTCTTCAGAGAACCGTGAATACGCTATCAAACCAATGAACTGTCCTGGTCACGTACAGATCTTTAACCAAGGTCTTAAGTCTTACCGCGATCTGCCATTGCGCATGGCTGAGTTTGGCTCTTGTCACCGTAATGAGCCGTCTGGCGCATTGCACGGCATTATGCGTGTTCGTGGCTTTACTCAAGATGATGCTCACGTATTCTGTACCGAGCAACAAGTTCAGCAAGAAGTAAAATCTTGTATTGAGATGGTTTACGATACATATCAGACTTTTGGTTTTGACAATATCGTTGTTAAACTATCTACGCGTCCTGAAAAACGTGTTGGTTCTGATGAAATGTGGGACCGTGCAGAGTCGGATTTAGAGCTTGCGCTTAAATCTATGGACATTGCATATGAGATTCAAGAAGGTGAGGGTGCATTCTATGGACCTAAAATTGAATTTACTTTGCATGATTGTTTGGACCGAGCTTGGCAATGTGGTACAGTGCAGCTCGATTTTGCACTACCAGAGCGTTTAGGAGCAACTTACGTAGGCGAAGATAACGAGCGTCACACGCCAGTTATGATTCACCGCGCGATTTTAGGTTCACTAGAGCGCTTTATTGGTATTCTAATTGAAGAATATGCAGGCTTCTTCCCAACATGGTTAGCTCCAGAGCAAGCTGTTGTTATGGGAATTACTGACAAACAGTCTGAATATGTTCAAGAAATTACGAAAAAACTGCAAAAAAGTGGAATTAGAGCCAAAGCGGACTTGAGAAATGAGAAGATTGGCTTTAAAATCCGCGAACATACTTTGAAACGTGTACCGTATATGCTCGTTTGTGGCGACCAAGAAATGGAAGCTGGCGAAATTGCAGTACGTACTCGTAAGGGCAACGATTTAGGTAAGTTTAAAGTGGATGACTTTATCGCATACATCCAAGCCGAAATC
The DNA here is from genome assembly GCF_050337205.1 of Vibrio nomapromontoriensis. NCBI lineage: Bacteria > Pseudomonadati > Pseudomonadota > Gammaproteobacteria > Vibrionales > Vibrionaceae > Vibrio > Vibrio nomapromontoriensis. Next base: position 9,266 of record NZ_JAKJSS010000014.1, on the reverse strand, counting down.
GCAAGCCGTAAGCTCAATCTGGAGGAATAACCTATTAAAGGCGGAAGACGTGGCCAACAACCGGCCAAACAAAACCAGCACCGTTTAAACGGTGAAATTCGTGGCATTCGTGAAGTTCGTCTAACAGGCGCAGATGGTGAACCTGTTGGTATCGTTCTGATTCAAGAAGCGCTAGATGCAGCTGTAGAAGCTGGTATGGATCTCGTAGAGATCAGCCCTAACGCCGAGCCACCGGTCTGTCGTGTGATGGACTATGGTAAGTTCCTCTTTGAAAAGAGCAAAGCTGCTAAAGAGCAGAAGAAAAAGCAAAAACAGGTTCAGATTAAGGAAATAAAATTCCGTCCTGGAACTGATATTGGAGACTATCAGGTAAAACTACGCAACCTGACTGGTTTCCTTGAAGACGGCAACAAAGTGAAGGTAACAATTCGCTTCCGTGGCCGCGAAATGGCTCACCAAGACATCGGTGTTGACGTTCTACATCGTTTGAAAGCGGATACTGAAGAATTTGCAGTAGTCGAATCTTTCCCAACGAGAATAGAAGGTCGCCAGATGATCATGGTGTTGGCCCCTAAGAAGAAGTAATTTACGGCTTGCAAGTAATATAACCTTGCCGTTCCTTCTCAAAGAGGGACGCGGTAGGGTTTTATTCGCCTAATTACTATTGTTTAATTAACTCAACAATGCGGAGTTCTTCATCATGCCTAAGATGAAATCCAACAAAGGTGCAGCTAAGCGTTTCAAGAAAACAGCTGGTGGTATCAAATTTAAGCACGCTGGTAAACGTCACATCCTGACTAAGCGTACTACTAAGAACAAGCGTCAACTACGTCCGAATGCAATTCTTCCTAAATGTGAAGTTGCTGCAGTTCTACGTATGTTGCCATACGCTTAATTCTTTTTAGTTTATCAATCGTTTAGTTTAGGAGAGACATAATGCCTCGCGTAAAACGTGGTGTACAAGCTCGTGCACGTCATAAGAAAGTTCTAAAACAAGCTAAAGGTTACTACGGAGCACGTTCACGTGTTTACCGCGTAGCTTTCCAAGCTGTTACTAAAGCAGGTCAATACGCTTACCGTGACCGTCGCAACAAGAAACGTCAATTCCGTCAACTGTGGATTGCACGTATCAACGCGGCTTCTCGTCAAAATGGTCTATCTTACAGCCGTTTCATCAACGGTCTTAAGAAAGCATCTATCGAGATCGATCGTAAGATCCTTGCTGATATCGCTGTATTCGACAAAGCTGCATTCGCAGTTCTAGTTGAAAAAGCGAAAGCTGCTCTTTAATTAGCAGTTTAGATCTTTGATAAAGGAGAGCATTTGCTCTCCTTTTTTATTGTCTAAATTTTATTGTCTAAATTTTATTGCCTAAAGTAAGTTGGATAGTGGGCTTTTTACACCATTTGCCCCCCGGTTCACCACATGAGTATATATCTGGGTGGTTTTAATATCCGTATGACCAAGTTGCTCTTGAACTGTGCGAATATCTGCACCACTCTCAAGAAGGTGAGTTGCAAATGAATGTCGCAAAGTGTGACAGCTTACCGACTTACTAATTCCCGCCTTTTTTACCGCTTGCTTGACGACTTTTTGAAGGCTCGTCTCATTAATATGATGACGATAGAGCCGCTTTGATACTGGATCAACGGCCAATCGTACGGAAGGGAACAAATACTGCCAGTTAAGGTCTTTATTAGAGTTGGGGTATTTCGTTGCCAATGCATTAGGTAAATACACACCTGAGTATTCCTTTTGCTTTAGATCTTGCTGCCAAAGCTTCACTACATTTTTCTGCTGTAGTTCGATTGCTGGTAATAGCTCTTTAGCCAATGTAACAATACGGTTTTTATTACCCTTGGCTCGCCATATTCTTAGTGCACCATATTCGAAATCAATATCTTGATATCTAAGCCTTAAACACTCCATTAGACGCAGTCCAGAGCCATACATCAGTTGTGTCGGCAGCAAATAGTTAGCGGGAATATTTTCTAATAGCTTTGTGACTTCCTTCGTTGTTAGAACCGTTGGCAGTTTTTTTCCTTTATGTGATTTTTTGAATTGAATATCTAATTCAATCGGGTTTCCAATTATGTGTTTATATAAGAACACTAAAGCATTGAGAGCGACAGCTTGGCTGCGAGCAGCTAGGTTTCGACTAGTCACTAGATATGAAAGAAAGTCCTCTACATCTTTGCTATTAAGATCGCGAGGATGCTTCTTGTTATGGTAGACAATGTATTGAACTATCCAAGTAAGATAAGCATCAATTGTTCGCTCTGAATAATGCCTAGCCCGCATAAATTCACCAATGTAATTCATAAAAGGAGATTTCATTGTCACTACCTTAAGTGCTGTTTATATGTACAGGTTGTTAGTTTAGGTGTGAGATCCGAACTTAGACGGAAAAAGTCTAGCTTTTGTGATGAGCAACAAGTTTAATAATACTTAGCTAACTGATTTTTCAGCAGTAATACTCTAACATAGACCGATTCTATGATAATAGAAGGCGGTAGCGTGCGAGAAAGTACGGAATAAGTCCGCCTATAAAGCGTTATGCATTTTAAATAAAGGTAAAATATGAGCGATAAAGTACCATGTAGGGAATGTGAAGCAATGGTTTTACCTAGCACCGCTAAACGTACATGCGGTCTTTGCATGCCTTGCAAAAACGGTACTCGTAGGAGTATGAATGCTGCAAAAAAGCGTGCCGACAAAGAGAAAGAACTAGAAAGAACATGCCCCTACAGAGCATTATGGCGAGATCTAGTAGACAAGGTTTATTCTCAAAATAGTGGTTTTAACTCACTTTCCGAAAATGAACGGCTGTATTACTCCGTTAATGCTTTAAGCGGGCAAGTGTACAACGGAGGTTTCGACCAGTATTTTACAAATACATTCGCTGATAATTACCGCGACGCAGAATATGGCTTGGTTCGATTAGGTGCAGCCAACTCGATCAAGCTATTGAGAAGTGCAAAGGAACAGTTATTTGGCTCGAATCCAGTGCCAAAAAATCAAGTTGAGCGGTGGGAATTAATTCAAAGGCTTAATAGGCAAGCTGATTTAGACTCCTTGGATACTGAATTCTATAAAGACCTTGATAACCTAGATGATAAACTTGAGACTTTTGCCTTAGAGGTTGGCTTGGTGAAAAATGCATAACAAACTGCTCAAGACGGACTATCAACGCGGGGCACTTTTAGTTCTAAATTAGGTATAGTGGTTACGGTGGTAATTTTTAGTATCGTAGTAAGCGTTGCTAGCCACTTAGCAGGGCGTTATGCATACTATTTAGTTTTGGAGAACCAAAATGAAAGGAAGCTGTTTGTGCGGTGATGTTTCGTTTGAACTGTTGAGCGAACTACCGTCCATCTATCAATGCCATTGTTCTCTATGCCGAAAAGTTTCAGGTTCTTCGTCTAATTCAGCTCTGATAGTAAAAGCGTCTAATTTTAGATGGTGCTCGGGTGAGCATTTAATTAAATCCTACTCCACCAAATCAGGCTTCAAGTCGGAGTTCTGTACTCAATGTGGTAGTCCAGTTCCTAATTTGACTACCAGTGGTGACTCATATTGGGTACCAGCAGGCTTAATAACAGATGTTACTAATACAAGTGTATCGGCACATGTTTTTGTTAGCTCAAGAGCTGATTGGGATGAGGGTTTCTTAAGTGACAATATCCCTAAATTCGAGAAGATGCCCCTGTGAGCGATCAACGAGGTACGTTTCGTGGAGACGTATGCATAACAAATTGTTCAAGCAGACAGCTAACAGTTGGCGATTTTGGTTTGGTTGAGTTTAGTGATTACGGTGGTCTTGTCTGAGTGTGGTGGTAGTTAGCTGCTACTTAACAAGGCGTTATATTCATTGGAGTAAGTTAGGTGGTCGAGTTATTAATGGAAAAACTGTCAAACGATGGTTTTTGGTCCATTTCCGGAGCATTAATTGGTGCTTTCGTTGGTTCGCTTTGCGGGCTTTTAGCTAGTTTATACCTTGATGTAAAAAGAGAAAGTAAGGTGAAGAGTGCTTTTTACACAGAAGCTGAGTTTTTGTCTAACATCATGGGGGCTTTTCTAGTTGCTATAGTCTTTGAGTATGAAAAATCAAAAATAGACTTGGCTAAAAATGAAAGCTTTAGCGGACCATTGGAACTGGATTTTAGCGTGCTTAACACACTCTTTCTTGAGTTATATAAAACGAAAAATATCCCTAGTACAGACCACCGTCAGTTCATGTTGAATCTAAGTTCTCAATGGGAAAGAATCTGCAAGATGGATGTTGGACGTGTTGAAAAAATCCAAAACACAAGTATCTACCAAGTGTCACCTACCAAATCTAAAGAAATAGTATTTTTCTTGGTAGATCTGTTGTACCACTTGAATCTGCTGGTAGTTCAGCAAAGAAAGTTTAGGTTCGGCGAACACAATTTTAAAACTAAGGCGCTGTCAGTGTTTGCAAAGTACGAAGTTGATAATTCTGATTTGATGGAAAAAATCGCTAAAGAAGCGGCGCATTGGTAAATAAATATAACAAAATGTTTAAGAGGGATTCGCAACGCGTGGCATTTTCGTTATGCGTTGATTTTTGTGATTAAGGCGGTTTGCGGCAACATCGGTCTTGCGTTGCTCACCCCTTAACATGGCGTTAGGAGTTTCGGGTAACTTATATGAACTGGACAATTTTAATTGCAATTGCTGGTTGGCTCTTAGCCATTCTTCAATTTGTATTTACCTTCAGGGAAGCTAAAGATAAAAATGAAGCTGAGTTGCTAGAAAAGACTCTCAATTATTTTAATCAAAGTGCTCAAGCCAGAACAATAGGCATTAGTTTAGTCGAGGGAGTTTGGCTTAAGCGAAAGAAGAATTTGAGTATAATTTTACCTGTTCTCACTGCTCAAGTTTTGTATTTGCTCACCCAAGAGAAACTTGAAGCTCAAGAACATAGAAACATTTTTAGGCTTCTATTTTTAATTGAAAAATTATTGCCATATGCGACTGAAAGGCATACAGAACTTGCTGAAATATCAGAAGCACTAATGTGGGGCGCACAAAGCAATAGCGTATCTAATATGTCACTACGGAGTTGGTACAAAAGGTTTAATGGCGATACTGACATGTGGGATGCGGAGATTGAAAACTCCTAACAAAAGGTTCAAGTGGATTCGTAACGCTTGGCACTTTTGGTGTCAATTTTGACTCATGTGATTACGGATTTTAAATTTAGTTCGGTGTTGCGTCACTCACCACTTAACCGGGCGTTATGTGCTTTGGAGGAAAATAAAATTGATTCAACTCCGAGAAATAAGAGAAAGTGACCTCAAAGAGGTTCAGAAACATGCATCACACACTGAAATTAGTCGCATGAGTTATGTTCCGTCGCCGTACCCAAAAGATGGAGCACTATCTTGGTTTAAGTTCATCAGCCCTAAAATTCAGTCTGAAACTGCAAAGGTTTATGTGATTGAGCTTAATGGTTATTTCTCCGGAATTATGACACTCAATAAATTTTTACAAGCCGAAAAATCAACCAGTATCGACTATTGGGTTCGTGCAGATTTTCATGGACAAGGCATAGCATCCAAAGCTGTTAGCCTCGCAATTGACGTTGCAACGTCGTTTGGCATTAGAACCTTTAATAGTGGATGTTTAGCTAAGAATATTGGTTCAAAAAAGGTACTACTCAAAAACGGGTTCTCCATCCAAGAGTCATTTGTACTTGAGGACGGAAAATACCAAGGCGAAGAAATGCTGTTGTTCAGACAAACACGCACATAACAAATTGTTCAAGCAGACAGCTAACAGTCGGCGATTTTGGTCTGGTTAGGTATAGTGATTGCGGTGGTCTTGCTTGAGTGCAGTGGTAGTTAGCTGCTACTTAACAAGGCGTTAGTTGCCTTATCGATTTCGGAGAATTTATGGAAGTCATAATCGAACAAGAAATTGCGTTGCACCAATTCGAAGTCCGACAAGATAAAGTAGAAATTGAGCGACTTATCCATCCAGACTTTAGAGAAGTTGGTAGATCAGGTAATAGCTACGACTTTAAATCAATTGTTCGAATGATGGAAACGGAGAAACCATCAAACGTGCAGGTACACTCCCAGAATTATGAATGTGTCGCATTAGAACCAACAGTTAAATTGTTGACCTATGAATCAGCGTTAATCGATGACAGCGGTCAAGGTAGCAACTTCTCAAAGCGCAGTTCCATTTGGGCTCTAGTCGGAGAGTTGTGGCAGCTTATATATCATCAAGGTACGCCATGTGACGTATTTGAAATAAAGGTACCACGCAAGGGCACCTAACAAGTGCTTTAAGTGGATTCGTAACGCTTGGCAATTTTGGTGTAACTGTCAGTCTATGTGTTTACGGTAGTCGATTTAGGTTTTGTGGTACGTTACTCACCACTTAAGCAGGCGTTAGCTTTCACGGTTTAGTTTATTGGTGTACGGGTTCATCGTTCTAGCTTTACACCTGTTCTTTAGTGGTAACCTCACATCTCTCGTGTGCTTTTTCTTTGCTACTGAGTTATTTACGCTTAATTGAAAATTGGCGTATGTGGTTGTTGGCTTAGTGGCAAACTTTGAGTTGCCTCTGAGTTTCGTCAACTCAGGCTACGAATTTTTGGACAGTTCAACTCTGTCCCGTCATGTTGGTCAGTGGTTTTGAGGGGAGAGCGTTACTTCAACATCTTGGTGAGCAACGCAGGCATTATCGCACGAAAAAGCTAACAAACTGCTCAAGTGGACGCCATAAGCTTGGCGGTTTTGGTTTGAAGTTAAGTGCGCTTGGTAAGTCAATCGTTAGCGCCACTTAGCAGGGCGTTATGTTGCTCCAAAGCTCACATTCAATTTCATAATTAGGAACACACATTTAATGATTCGAAATTTCTATACTTGCGATAAGGAAGTAGATAAAAACAGCCATGGCGGCGATGGTTCAATAGATATCTATCGAGCATTTAGGCGCAAAGATTTTGACGGTGCTTGGGATTTCGCTATTCGAGTTGTAATGCCAGCCGGAAGTTCAATGGGCGAACATCGCCATGAAGATGATGAGGAAATGTACATCATCTTAAAAGGTGAAGGCACGATGATAATTGAAGGTGAAGAACACAAAGTTTCCTCAGGCGATATGATAGTAAATAAAAGGTTTGGCACTCATGGTTTAGTTAATACGTCAGACCAAGAAATCGAGCTGCTAATTATCCAAGCTAGTCAGAAGTAAAGCAACATAACAAATTGTTCAAGCAGACAGCTAACAGTCGGCGATTTTGGTTTGATTTGGGTTTAATGATTATGGTGGCTTTGTTTGGGGTCGGTGGTAGTTAGCTGCTACTTAACAAGGCGTTATACAAATTACAAACTTTTGAGTCTAACCTCATAAAAATTGGACGGACAAATGGAAAATAATAAACTAGAGGGATTTGGCTGGTTCGATGAAACGGTTAAAAACACAGTGGCTACCTTTAGAGGTATGCTGCTGCATTTGGAGAGTTCATACTCGGCGATATTTAAAGGTGGTGTCTCATTGTTTATTTTATCTTTGTTGGCCATCTCTCAGTCATATCAAATGATAACTGACTATGATTTTCAGATTAAAAGTGAGGTCTATACCATTGAAGAAAAGCATGGAAAACCGATATCTGAAGTTATTTGCGAGAAGGAAATAAAAGACTCAAGTGACCGCGCAAAGTGCAGATTAACAAAATATAAAAGTGGCACGAACAACACAGCAATGAAGTATAGTGCGTTCATTGTGGTTGTCCCATTGTTTCTTGGCTCCGCGTTGTTGTTTCTATCCGTTTTAGGGTTTGTCCTGAAAGCTCAAAGAGATGGTAAAAACAAGCTAGATGAATAAATTGGTATAACAAATTGCTCAAGTCGACAGCTAACGCTCGGCACTTTCGGTTTAGTTGAGTTCAGTGATTAAGGTGGTTTTGCTTGAGTGTCGTGGTGGTTAGCTGCAACTTAGCAAGGCGTTAGTAATACAAATCATAATTGGGAGGATAGATGCCACATTTTGTACTGGATTGTTCAGAAGAAATCTTTGAGTGTCATTCCGAGGAGTTTGTCATTGAACAAGTTCATTCTGTAGCCAATGCCTCTGGTCTATTTGATGAGAATGATATTAAGGTTAGGTTGAATCCGTTTAAAACGTATTCAGTTGGTAATCGTAAAGAGTGTTTTATACATGTCTTTACTCACATCATGCAAGGACGTACTACGGAGCAAAAAGCTGAATTATCGCATCAAGTGGTTTCAAATCTAGTAGCGCTATTCCCGGATATTCCCAATATAGCGATGAATATTAGTGATTTTGAAAAGGCGACTTATTGTAATAGAACAATGCTGTAGCGTAGTGTATTACTAACAAACTACTCAAGTGGACGCCATAAGCTTGGCGGTTTTGGTTTGAAGTTAAGTGCGCTTGGYAAGTYAATCGTTAGCGCCACTTAGCAGGGCGTTATATGCAGGTCAGTATATGGAAAGTAAATACAACAGGGTTAATTTGTCGATAGAGCAATTAGAAATGGCTATAGACTTGTTTTTGAGCAAGAAGTCGTTTGTATCGGCTTTAACATTAGCTGGAGCTGCGGAAGAAGTCCTAGGGCAAGCGGTAAAGCGAAGAGGCGAAGAAAATTCGTTACAAGAACAGTATCGTATTGCTAAGTCAACAAACTGGATTACTCCTGCTAAAAGCTGGGCTGATTTCACTACTCGTAACAAGAACAAAGTGAGAAATGCGGTTAAACATCTAGCTGAAAAAGATAACATCGAGTTTGTAGCTGATATCGAGGATGAGGCACTTTGGATGATTGTTAGGGCTACAGATAATTATCGTCGTTTGGGGTTTGATTATACAGATCGTATGCATGAGTTTGATGGTTGGTTTTATGAGCATGTCGTAGGCATATAACAAACAATTTAAGAGTGATTCAGCACGCTTGGCATTTTTGATTTGGGTTTAGTTCAGTGTTTACGGTAGTCAAATTGAGTTCTGTGGTAGCGTGCTTCACAACTTAATTGGGCGTTATATTCATTGGAGTAAGTTAGGTGGTCGAGTTATTAATGGAAAAACTGTCAAACGATGGTTTTTGGTCCATTTCCGGAGCATTAATTGGTGCTTTCGTTGGTTCGCTTTGCGGGCTTTTAGCTAGTTTATACCTTGATGTAAAAAGAGAAAGTAAGGTGAAGAGTGCTTTTTACACAGAAGCTGAGTTTTTGTCTAACATCATGGGGGCTTTTCTAGTTGCTATAGTC
>NZ_JAKJSS010000013.1:0-196307 GCF_050337205.1 Vibrio nomapromontoriensis | reverse complement strand
ATTGCCCGGTAGCTAAGTTCGGAATCGATAACCGCTGAAAGCATCTAAGCGGGAAGCGAGCCCTGAGATGAGTCTTCCCTGGCACTTTAAGTGTCCTAAAGGGTTGTTCAAGACTAGAACGTTGATAGGCAGGGTGTGTAAGTGCTGCGAGGCATTGAGCTAACCTGTACTAATTGCCCGTGAGGCTTAACCATACAACACCCAAAGGGTTTTGATGGACTCAAAGCAAGAACATAATTGAATGTGTATTAAGAACKTTTATTAAGCTTTCCGAATTAATTTTGCCTTTAGCTTTTAATAAAAGCTGAAAGTAAAAGAAGAATTTGCTTGGCGACCATAGCGTTGCGGACCCACCTGATCCCATGCCGAACTCAGAAGTGAAACGCAGTAGCGCCGATGGTAGTGTGGGGTTTCCCCATGTGAGAGTAGGACATCGCTAGGCTTTAATTTTGATAAAAGAGCCCGTTTGAAAAAGCGGGCTCTTTTAGTCCAAAAAACTAATTGCTGATATAGCTCAGCCCGGTAGAGCGCACCCTTGGTAAGGGTGAGGTCCCCAGTTCGAGTCTGGGTATCAGCACCAGTTAACCGCTAGCGTATAACGTTAGCTCAAGATTTACTTGGCGACCATAGCGTTGCGGACCCACCTGATCCCATGCCGAACTCAGAAGTGAAACGCAGTAGCGCCGATGGTAGTGTGGGGTTTCCCCATGTGAGAGTAGGACATCGCCAGGTTCTAATTATAACCTCACCTGAGGTTAATGAATAAAGCAAAGAGCTATAAGTCTTTATTTATCGTATTCAAAGCCCGCCTTCTTGGTGGGCTTTTTTCGTTTTGACGATAATAAAATCTGCCCTATAGACTCGGCTGTATATCTTCATTCTTAGAAGAACGATGGTAGACTCAATACTATCGCCCCATCACAGTAAGACTGACACGTAATGAACACGACCCTTCCATTTATTATTACAGGTGGTCCAGGCTCAGGGAAAACGACGCTCTTAGAGTCAATGGAATGTGAAGAGATACAAGTATTTCCTGAAGTGCCAAGACAGCTTATTATTGAGCAGTCCCACGTAATCAATGGCATTTTACCATGGGTTGATTTATCGGGATTTGCAGAGCTATGCTTCAGAGAGATGCTGACTCAAAAGCAGGTAACATTAAATTATCCACTCACTTTCCTTGATAGAGCGATTCCAGATATCTGTGCCTATCTCTCATGGGGTAATTTAGAGATTCCACAACATATTGCTTTAGAAGCGAGCAGCGGCTATCAACAGCTTGTGATATTCTGCGAGCCGACATTAGAAACTTATGTGCAAGATGACATTCGCCCGTATCCTTTCGAGGAAGCACTGGTCATTCATCGAAAGCTTTACGAGTTCTACGAGTCTATGGGATACCAAATTGTCTCATTGCCATTGCTGGCAGTTAAAGAGCGCGCAGCATTACTAACCTCTATATGTCGAGAATACTTACGCGTCGTTTAGCAAGGAGCCTACGAGTGAAGTTTAAAATCAGGGACAATGCATTTCCCATTCGAAACATGATGGAGTTGATTGCAAAGATTATTCGTTTTGTTCGTTATCTAGCACAACGAATGGCACATGACCGTGTCAATGTTAATGCAGGCTACTTAACTTATATTACTTTGCTTTCTATAGTGCCTTTACTGACGGTCTTGCTCTCCGTGCTTTCTTCATTTTCAATCTTCGCTAATACAGGGCAGGTACTTCAAGACTTTATTATCCAGCACTTTGTTCCTGCTGCTGGTGATGCTGTATATTCTGCCTTGGTCGAATTTGTCTCTAATACGACAAAGATGACAGCAATTGGGAGTAGCTTTCTATTTGTTGCCGCTTTAATGCTCATCTCTAACATTGACCGAAACTTAAACTATATTTGGCGAGTTAAAGTGAAACGGCGCGCCGTATTTTCTTTTTCAATGTACTGGATGATACTGACGTTGGGTCCTATTTTAGTTGGGGCAAGCATCGTTGGTACCTCTTATGTGACGTCATTAAAAATACTGGAGCATGATGCATTAAGTGGGGCTTTCAGCCTATTAATTGGCTGGTTGCCCGCCATTTTGGCGCTCTTGGCATTCTCTGGGTTATATCTATTAGTCCCGAATAAAAAAGTGCGTTTCTCTCACGCTTTAATTGGGTCTTTGGCCGCAACCTTACTGTTTGAAATTAGTAAGAAAGCGTTCGCATACTACATTACCCAGTTTCCCTCTTATCAACTAATTTATGGAGCGATAGCCGCGATTCCAATATTGTTTATATGGATATACTTATGTTGGTTCATTGTTTTGATTGGTGCAGAGGTGACAGCTGCGCTTGGTGAGAAAGAGCACTGGCTACCCAGATCTCACATGTTACAATCGAGCGTCGACAATGAATCTCAACAGATAAAGGAAGCGCTAAGTGATAGCACTGATACAGAGAGTAAGTGAGTCTTCGGTTAGCGTTGACGGACAAGTTGTAGGGGAAATTGGTAAAGGGTTACTCGTTTTACTTGGTGTCGAAAAAGATGACGATGACGCAAAAGCGAAAAGACTGGTTGAGCGAGTCACGACCTATCGAGTTTTTGAAGATGAAGCTGGTAAAATGAACCTTAATGTAAAAGAAGTAGGTGGAAGCTTACTTGTTGTCTCGCAATTCACTTTACCTGCGGATACCAAAAAGGGCACGCGTGCAGGATTTTCACGCGGTGCAAACCCTATAGATGCAGAACGTCTTTACCACTACTTTTCTGAACAATGTCGTCATGTATTACCAACAGAATGCGGGCAGTTCGCCGCTGATATGAAAGTTTCTTTAGTCAATGATGGCCCTGTGACGTTTTGGTTGCAAGTATAGGTCGAGTAAAGCGCTAGTTTTACATTTGAAAGGATATCCATGTTTAAACTTATTACTCCAAAGACTGAGAATCAACTGGCTAAGTACTACCAGTTTCGCTGGCAGATGTTACGAGAGCCATGGCGTTTACCGGTTGGCTCTGAGCGAGACGAGTACGATGAAATGAGCCATCACCGTATGATCGTTGATGGTCGCGGTCGACCGATGGCTATTGGTCGTCTCTATATTACGCCTGATAATGAAGGTCAGATCCGTTATATGGCGGTAAAGAGCAGCCGTCGTGATAAAGGAATGGGTTCTTTGGTACTTGTAGCACTGGAGTCTTTTGCGCGACAGGAAGGGGTTAAACGTTTAGTGTGTAATGCTCGTGAGGATGCGATTTCATTCTACGGTAAAAATGGTTTTGAGTGCCAAGGGGAGTTGAACGATCAGCATGGTCCAATTCGCCATCAGCTGATGATTAAGCCGCTTGATCCGTTAGCAAAGGTATTACGTCGTCCTGAATGGTGTGCCGAGCTACAACAGCGCTGGGAACAGCAGATTCCAATTAGTGACAAGATGGGCATTAAAATTAACCAGTACACAGGTTATCGATTTGAGTGCAGTGCTCAGTTAAACCCTAACCTTAATCCACATAACACAATGTTTGCTGGGTCAGCTTTTACTCTCGCGACATTAACGGGTTGGGGAATGACGTGGTTACTAATGCAAGAGCGTGGGTTGAATGCCGATATAGTGCTTGCTGATAGTGGGATTCGTTACCGACACCCGGTAGAAATGAACCCTGTGGCGGTGACTTCACTCGATGGTATTAGTGGCGATTTGGACCGTTTAGCGACGGGACGTAAAGCGAGAATTATCATTAACGTCACGATCTTTAGCGGTGATAAGCCTGCTGTAGAGTTTGTTGGTACTTATATGCTGTTACCAAACTACCAAGACAAAATGACTCAGTAGTACGGTCTGCGATATTGTTTCGCGATATCGCTGACCATATTATTGCTCTAATAAGCAGCTTGTTGTCGGCTTTTGTTTCACTGACCCTGATAGTAAATCAATAGTGGTCAACTCGGAACAGTGGGAAATGAGCTTTAGTTCCACTGGAGATGTTTCGAGGTGACTTAACTCTACCTCGCCAGATGCTTCCCCATCGATATTATCACCATGGATGGTTAGTGGTGACAATGATAAGCGCCCCCGATCGGCAACAAATTGAAGTGGTGTTATTTCTACTGGAATAGAGTTACCCTTATTGCTCGCGATAGAGGTATTGTCAAATACGGCGTCAAACTTGCCTGTTAACGTTTTTGAAATAGCTAGCCTATCGGCAGTGAGTACATTCATAGACAGATTGATATCAGCGGTGCCAGTAATATCAATACTGTTTGGTGTCTGCAAATATTTCAACAAAGACAACGGTAGAGAATAAGCTCTTGCACTGACGGTTAAGGGCTGACTTATCGCAGAAAAGTCCAGTGAAGCTACCACATCTAGATACCCTTTTTGATAGGGGATAAATAGTCGTTTCAATTGCCATTTGCCATCGTTACTTTGTATTTCTAAAGCGACTTGACTGGCTAAGACACTATCAATACTAACGCTATTGGCTGAGGCCGTGGTTTTGCCTTGCCATAGACCCCACTGACCTTTTTGTATCAACTCTAAATTATTACCTTCCAAATTTAAGCCAGATACCTGCCAGTTAGGTTTATCCTCGGTTTGTATCCATTGCCCACGACCGACTGTAAGATGATTGATACTGAGTTGGTTGAGATCGGTAAGAGGAAGGAGCTTGAAAAGTGACTGTAGAGCATTTTGCTGTGTTTCTTCATACACCTTAACACCATCGATAACAACACGGTCAAGTGCGATCGCATTGGGCTGCCAAACGCCTGCGAGCTGAATACGACCCTGCTCAAGCGTACTATCGATATCTTTTAAGTTTATCACTCCCTTACCAGCAATGACCTCAACGGTAGGTTCAATAAACTGGAGGCTCTGGTATTGGATACTATCAGCGTCAAACGAGACGTAAGCATCAATTTGCTCCCAAATAGAGTGGCGAAGATCAATTTGTTCAAAAGACGCGTTGAGATTTTCTACTTTGACATCGTTGAAACGTAGATTAGCGTGCAGTAAATCTACGCTATTGATGTGACCAATGGCAGTAAAGATCTTGTTGTAATGAGCGATAGAAGCCGTTGTAAGATCGAGGTTAAGCTTATCTACTGTCGCATTCACTAAGGACCACGTGCCATTTTCATACTGTGCTTGAGTGGATACCGTTGCTTGATTCCAGGTGAAAGACGCACCGTAGATCTTGCTTTCCTCGCCGTTGAGTACGCCATCAATGAGTACGTCGTTGGCGGATTCTCCTTGGTAGTATATTTGAGAAGCCCGTAGCTGAAACTCACCACGGATACTCGCTATGTTTGGCTGATATTGAACATTGCGGAGCTGCAATTGAAGATCGTTGATGATCACATTGTCATCAGAGTAATCAATATGATCGAGAGCTATATTATCGATCGATAAGTCATGGGCTAATGATGTAGATTGACGAGACAGAGTTGAGCCTGAAAGTAGCAATTCATGAATACGGAGTGGCGCAGTAATTGATTGTGAGGGTGAGAGCCAAATAGACATGCTATTGGCATCTATCGATTCCTGCCCCTGTCTTTCAATATGGACACTATTGAAGTCAAACTGATTTGGGTACTGGTAGCGTACGGATTCGCTGATTACTTTAATGTTCAGTGTTTTGTCTAATGCATAGGAAACCATAGGGCTCGCATACTGTGTATGCAGCAAACAAAAGAGTGCTAATACAGAAAGTAGTCCTAGAGCGATGAGCGCTATTACTATGGCCAGTGTTTTTCGTATCACGTTGTTCTCTCTTACCTACTGAGCATAATCAGTAATTTAGCTCGAAAGTGATCAAAAAGCCCCTCTTATGAGGGGCTTGGTCACTAAAACTTGAATATTAATCTAAGTATTAGTCTATTTGTGGTCCTGCCGCGACTAATGCTTGACCTTCCGAGTTATCAGTATACTTCTCAAAGTTATTCACAAAACGTTTCGCGAGGTCTTCCGCTTTGCTTTCCCATTGTAGTGGGTCAACATATGTATCGCGTGGGTCTAAAATGCCAGAATCGACGCCAGGTAACGAAGTCGGAACTTCTAGGTTAAACACTGGGATTGTCGTAGTTTCCGCATTTTCAATTGAACCATCTAAGATAGCATCAATGATACCGCGAGTATCTTGGATTGAAATACGTTTACCAGAACCGTTCCAGCCAGTATTCACTAGATAAGCTTCAGCGCCAGCGGCTTCCATACGTTTAACTAACACTTCTGCGTATTTAGTTGGGTGCAGTGTTAGGAAAGCGGCACCGAAACATGCAGAGAATGTTGGTGTTGGTTCAGTAATACCTCGCTCTGTACCGGCTAGTTTAGCAGTAAAGCCCGATAGGAAGTGATACTTAGTTTGCTCTGGAGTTAGCTTTGAAACGGGTGGAAGCACGCCAAATGCATCAGCGGATAGGAAAATAACTTTATTCGCATGACCACCTTTAGAAACGGGTTTTACAATGTTGTCGATATGATGGATAGGGTAAGAAACACGGGTATTCTCGGTTTTCGAACCATCATCAAAGTCGATAGAACCGTCATTGCGAACCGTTACGTTTTCTAGCAGAGCATCACGGCGAATCGCGTTATAGATATCTGGCTCAGCTTCTTTGGATAGATTGATCGTTTTCGCGTAGCAGCCACCCTCGAAGTTGAAGATGCCATCATCATCCCAACCATGTTCGTCGTCACCAATCAGCTGACGTTTTGGATCGGTAGACAGTGTTGTTTTACCTGTACCGGATAGACCAAAGAATACAGCGACGTCTTCATCTTCGCCTTTGTTAGCAGAGCAGTGCATGGATGCGATGCCTTTAAGCGGTAAGAAGTAGTTCATCATTGCGAACATGCCTTTCTTCATTTCGCCGCCGTACCAAGTGCCACCAATAAGCTGCATTTTTTCTGTCAGGTTGAAGACGGTGAAGTTTTCTGAATTCAGACCTTGCTCCTGCCATTTTTGGTTGGTGCACTTAGCACCATTCATTACCACAAAGTCAGCTTCGAACGTTGCAAGTTCTTCATCGCTTGGGCGAATAAACATGTTCTTAACGAAGTGTGCCTGCCATGCTACTTCTGTGATAACACGGATACATAAGCGAGTGTCAGGGTTGGTACCGCAGTAGCCGTCAATAACAAACAAGCGTTTGTTAGATAGCTGCCCAGTGACCAGTGTTTTTAACTCATCCCAGACATCGGCAGAAATTGCTTTGTTGTCATTTTTTCCTTGATCAGACCACCACATCGTGTCACGAGTCGTGTCATCGCGAACAATGAACTTATCTTTAGGGGAGCGACCTGTAAAGATGCCTGTATCAACGGCAACTGCGCCTAATTCAGTGACGACACCTTTTTCGTAACCTTGTAGGGTGTCTAATGTTTCTTCGGTGAAAAGTTGCTCATAGCTAGGATTGCGAACAATCTCAGTAGAGCCAGTGATGCCATATTGAGTTAGATCGAGTTGTGCAGCCTTATTAATGTCCATAACGGTCATAGGTGCTCCTTATTGGATTTTTGTAGGGATTTTAAAATTGTTATAATTTGTTTTTTATTTTGAACTCCATGCTAGCAACGGAAACCCGATAAAACAGGGATGCAGTTCAAAAATTACTCATCATATCGTGACGGTTTTAAGTGTTTGGTCACATATTAAATCGCGGTGGTTTATTCTAGGGCAAACCTTTGCGTTAGGGTAAATGTAACATAAGTGATAACAGGATAGTGATACGTTCCGTCTGGAAATGTTGTGTTATCGTTAAATTTTTCATAAAAAAAAGCCAGTTCAGATAGAACTGGCTTGTGTAACATATTTCTAACACCGAAATTAGTGTAGAGTCGGTTTCTCACCTTGCTCATCTTTTTGAGCAAATAACTCTTTTATGTCGCCATCATCAAATGAGTAAGTGCTACCACAGTAGTCACAATGTAGTGCTACCGACCCTTCTTGCGCTAAAATTTCATAGACTTCATCTTGGGCAATAGTGGCAATAGCGTCTGCACTGCGTTCACGTGAACAGCCACAGAAAAATTCGACTTCTTTTGGTTCGAACAATTGAACCTTGTCTTGGTTGTAAAGACGGTACAATAGGTCATTGGCTTCTAAGGTGAACAGCTCTTCATTTTTTACAGTGTTTGTTAATTGCTCTAAGTGTTCAAAGTCTTCAGGTGAGCCAGTGCCATCAGGCATGACTTGTAATAGCATTCCTGCCGCCTTAGCTTGACCATCCTGAATGCCTGTGCGGATCCAAAGACGAGTTTTGAGTTGCTCTGAACGCTCAAAGTAACCTTCTAACACCTCTGACAAATTAGCGCCTTCTAGACCCACTACGCCTTGGTAACGCTCACCTTTATCTGGAGTGATCGTGATAACAAGATAGCCTTTACCAAGCATGTCGTGAATCGAGGCGTCATCGGCAATTTGACCTTCCCAGCGTGCCACACCACGTAGTTTTTGGTTATGGTCACCATTGATTACCGCCAAAGAGACTGGACCATCACCTTGCAGTTGCATGGTAATTGAGCCTTCAAACTTTAACGTCGCGGTGAGTAGGCTAGTTGAAACAAGAAGCTCTCCAAGCAGGCTTTGCAGTGCTGCAGGGTATTCTTTGCTAGAAATAATCTCTTGATAAGCCGTATCGAGCTGTACCAATTCTCCTCGTACAGATAGCTCTTCAAAAAGGTAGCGGTTTAATGTGTTATTAGCCATTTAAGGAAGCTCCAGCTTATTGGTGTTTAAACTTAATGATATTGCGACGCTGTTTTTTGTCAGGACGACGCTCTGGACTTGGGTTGTGTGCATTCAGTTTGCGCTGCAAAGCGAATTCTTCTCGCTTAGCGATACTCTCTTTCGTTTCAGAATAAAGAGTCTGGGCTTCCGGTGCTCCTCTACGCTGATCTGAAATACGTTCAATCATCACCGTTTTTTCTTCGTTGCCTTGACGGAGGGTTATTACGGCGTTCAGCTCTACAATTTTACTGGGTTTTGAACGTTGTCCATTGTAGTGGACTTTCCCACCGTCGACCATATTACGGGCAACACTGCGTGTTTTGTAAAAGCGAGCGGCCCACAACCATTTGTCGAGGCGAACGGCATTATTTTCTGAACTCATCTCGATTCCTGCTTTCTAACCCGCATTATAGTGTAAGACACTAAATACGTTGCGGCGGGTTTACAATGATTACCCCACTAAATGGTGTTTAGCTCCCAAAAAATCAACCCTAGCAAGTAGATTGCATGGCACTAATATTTATATGTGACGTAAACTCACAATTATGGAGTGTTCTCAGCAGAAATTGACGCTAGTAAATGAAAAAACCAAGAAAAGGATTCATAATGCATCATTATGATGGAATACGGCTAGAGACAGGATACTAGGTGCGTGAAAGGATTTTCCATATCGACAACAACATTACAATCTACACCTCTGTTTTCATACTTACGTCGTTGTCTACATTATCAACCTCAATTGAGTTTATTTATCGCGCTGTGTCTGCTCGGTTTATCTGCTTGGATTGCCGGTGTATTAGCGTGGCAGTTATTTCCACAATCATCGTCGGTAGGGCGTTGGGTGCCTCCAACTATTGTGAAGGTGCAGTCGACAGGTACGAGCAATAGCGCTTACTCATCAGAAATTAATAAGGCCAATATTTTTGGTCAGTACCAACGCGAGCAAAAAGTCGTACAAACGCCGGTTGTTACGGATGCGCCAAAGACGAGGTTGAATGTTGTGTTAGTGGGTTCTGTTGTGAGTAACAACCCAGATCGCAGCTTGGCAGTCGTGGCAAATAGGGGCAAGCAAGGCACTTATGGTATTGGAGAGCAAATTGAAGGAACTCGTGCCACCATCGCCGCTGTTTTGATTGATCGTATTATTATTTCCAATTCGGGTCGTGATGAAACAGTGATGCTGGAAGGTATTGAGTATAAAAAACTGGACTTAAAACAACCAGCACCGGCTGCTGCGTCAAATGTCGTAGGTAATAATCCAAGAGATAATGAAGAAAAGTTAGCCGCAATTCGCAGTACGATTACCCAAGACCCACAACAGATTTTTCAGTATGTCAGGCTTTCTCAAGTAAAACGTGACGGGAAAATATCGGGATACCGTGTTAGTCCAGGTCGTGATGCTGAGCTTTTTAACGCAGTAGGTCTACAAAATGGTGATATTGCCGTTGCACTTAACGGCGCTGATCTTACCGACCCTGCAGCGATGGGACAAATTTATCAATCCATTTCGGATTTAACCGAACTCAATCTCACGGTTGAACGGGATGGACAACAGCACGACATCTTTATTCAATTCTAGTCGTGAATGTAGTATTTCAAGGGAGCAACAAGTGAAGAGTTGGCTTAAGAAAAGTACTTGGTTATTGGTGGGAAGCTTGTTGGCAGCTCCCGCAGTATCTGCCAATGAATTTAGTGCCAGTTTCAAGGGAACAGACATACAAGAGTTCATTAATATCGTAGGTCGTAACCTCGATAAAACGATCATTGTTGATCCGTCTGTGCGTGGCAAAGTGGATGTTCGAAGTTATGACGTCTTGAGTGAAGAGCAATATTACAGTTTCTTCTTAAATGTACTCGAGGTGTATGGTTATGCTGTTGTTGAAATGGACAATAACATTCTCAAAGTCATTAAAGCGAAAGACGCAAAAACGTCTGCCATTCCTGTTGTTGGGGATAACGACATTGCCAAAGGTGATAGCGTTATTACTCGTGTGGTTGCCGTTCGAAATGTCTCGGTGCGTGAATTGTCGCCGTTACTAAGACAATTAAATGACAATGCTGGTGCGGGTAACGTCGTGCATTATGATCCTGCCAACATCATCTTAATTACCGGGCGCGCAGCTGTGGTAAACCGCCTTGCCGATATCATTCGCCGCGTTGACCAAGCGGGTGATAAAGAGATTGAAGTGGTTGAGCTGCAAAATGCTTCTGCCGCAGAAATGGTTCGTATCGTTGATGCATTAAACAAAACTACGGATGCTAAAAATACCCCGGCATTCTTGCAGCCTAAGCTGGTGGCCGATGACCGCACCAACTCTATTCTTATCTCGGGTGATCCTAAAGTTCGTAAGCGTTTACGTAGCCTAATCAGTCAGCTAGATGTTGAAATGGCGACGAAAGGTAATAACCGCGTGCAATATCTGCGTTATGCCAAGGCTGAAGATTTGGTCGAGGTATTAAAAGGTGTATCGGACAACCTGCAAAAAGAAAAACAGTCAGGTGGTAAATCAACATCCAGTGCCAACCGTACAGAAGTGATGATCACGGCGCATGCGGATACTAATGCGCTCGTACTGACTGCGCCGCCAGATATTATGAAGGCGTTATTGGAAGTTATTTCACAGTTGGATATTCGTCGTGCACAGGTGCTTATCGAAGCGCTAATTGTTGAGTTAGCAGACGTTGATGGTGCTAATTTGGGTGTGCAATGGGGTAATGCGACGAGCGGTAGTGTGGTTCAGTTCTCCAATACTGGCGCGTCGATTGGCAGTGTTATGGTCGGTATGGAGGATGCGAAAGATAAGACTACGACAGAAACTCGTACTGATGCGGACGGCAACCCTTATAATGTAGAGACAAAAACATCGGGTGATTACACAAAACTTGCTAGTGCGCTAGGTGGCGTACAAGGTGCGGCCGTCGGCATTGCAATGGGTGACTGGACAGCATTAATTACCGCCGTTTCCAGTACGTCTAACTCTAACATTCTGTCTTCGCCAAGTATTACCGTCATGGATAATGGTGAAGCCTCATTCATTGTTGGTGAAGAAGTGCCTGTCCTAACAGGCTCTACTGCGGGCTCGAACAACAGCAACCCATTCCAAACGGTTGAGCGTAAAGAAGTGGGCATCAAGCTGAAAGTTGTGCCCCAAATTAACGAAGGTAATTCCGTTCAGCTAACCATTGAGCAAGAAGTTTCCAACGTATTGGGTGCGAGTGGTGCGGTCGATGTAAGATTTGCTAAACGTCAGCTCAATACCTCGGTGATGATCCAAGATGGTCAGATGCTGGTGTTAGGTGGTTTGATTGATGAGCGAGCGGCGGAAAGTGAATCTAAGGTTCCTTTCTTAGGGGATATTCCCTACCTAGGACGCTTGTTTACCTCAACCAGTACCACGGTTGAGAAAAAGAACCTGATGGTCTTCATCAAGCCGACCATTATCCGTGATGGTATTACTGCTGACGGTTTGACGCAGCGTAAGTATAACTACATTCGTGCAGAACAGTTGTTTAAAGCGGATCAAGGCTTGAAGTTGATGGATGATGGTTATATTCCTGTTCTACCTGAATTTGGTGAAACCACACGTTACCCATCTGAAATACAAGCCTTTATTGAGCAAATGGATACTAAGTAATGGGAGAGACAGTGGAGTTTCGCCCGTTAGTTACCCGATTGCCATTTAGCTTTGCCAATCGGTTCAAGGTGGTATTTGAAGCCAGTGAATCTGAGGCGGTATTGTTTTACGTTGAGCCATTGGCGCTTAATGCTTTGCAAGAAGTTAAACGTGTTTATCGACAAACATTTGAGTTAAAGCCTCTACCGGCTGAAAAGTTTGAAGCGAAATTGACCCAAGCGTACCAACGGGACTCTTCGGAAGCGAGGCAGTTAATGGAAGATATCGGCGCAGATAGCGACGACTTCTTCTCATTAGCAGAAGAGCTGCCACAAGATGAGGATCTACTCGAGTCGGAAGATGATGCACCTATTATCAAATTGATCAATGCGATGTTAGGCGAAGCAATTAAAGAAGGGGCGTCGGATATTCATATTGAGACCTTTGAAAAAGTGCTCTCTATTCGCTTCCGCGTAGATGGTGTATTACGGGATGTGTTGGCGCCGAGCCGTAAGCTTGCGCCATTATTGGTCTCGCGAGTTAAGGTTATGGCCAAACTGGATATTGCTGAAAAACGCGTGCCTCAAGATGGTCGTATCTCATTGCGAATTGGTGGACGAGCGGTAGATGTTCGTGTGTCAACGATGCCTTCCTCACACGGCGAACGTGTCGTGATGCGATTATTAGACAAAAATGCGACACGTCTCGATTTGCATAGCTTAGGGATGACCGCGACCAATCATGATCACTTCCGTAAACTTATCCAAAGACCTCATGGCATTATTCTGGTGACGGGTCCAACGGGGTCGGGTAAGTCGACGACCTTGTATGCTGGCCTGCAAGAAATCAATAGTAATGAACGCAACATTCTAACGGTCGAAGACCCGATTGAATTTGATATAGATGGGATTGGTCAGACGCAAGTTAACCCTAAAGTGGACATGACGTTTGCTCGAGGGTTGCGGGCGATCTTGCGTCAGGATCCAGATGTTGTGATGGTTGGTGAGATTCGAGATCTTGAAACAGCGCAAATCGGTGTTCAAGCATCATTGACGGGTCACTTAGTGATGTCGACGTTACATACTAATACGGCGGTGGGTGCCATTACTCGTATGCGAGATATGGGCATCGAGCCGTTTCTGATCTCCTCTTCTTTGCTTGGCGTACTCGCGCAACGCTTGGTGCGTACCTTGTGTAAAGATTGCAAAGTCCCTTACCAAGCTGATACGCAAACCAAAAAGCTATTTGAAATGTCAGAGACTGAGGAATTAGTCCTACATAAAGCGGTAGGCTGTGAAAAATGTAATCAAAAAGGCTACCGAGGGCGAACGGGTATTCATGAGCTTTTGATTATTGATGATGAGGTACAAACCTTGATTCATAATGAGGCGGGTGAGCAAGCCATTGAAAAAGAAGTGCGAAACTACACGCCGAGCATCCGAGATGACGGATTGAGTAAGGTTAAGCGCGGTATTACCTCACTGGAAGAGGTAATGCGAGTGACAAAGGAAGCATAAGTGGCCGCATTTGAATATAAGGCTTTAAATGCCAAAGGCAAGCAGACCAAAGGGCTGATTGAGGGCGATAACGCAAGACAAGTGCGCCAGCGTCTCAAAGAGCAAGGGTTGATGCCAATAGATGTGGTTGAAGCAAGAAGCAAACCTACACGAAGCGCCAACGGAGAGGTAGCAAAACCGGCATTTAAGCGTGGTATCAGCACCCCAGATTTGGCCTTGATTACTCGACAATTATCGACATTAGTTCAATCGGGGATGCCACTTGAAGAGTGTTTGAAAGCAGTATCTGAGCAATCAGAGAAGCCTCGAATTCGGACAATGCTGGCGGCCATTCGTTCCAAAGTAACGGAAGGCTACACTTTGTCAGATAGCTTGGCTGATTACCCTCACGTATTTGATGAGCTTTTTCGCTCAATGGTTTCTGCAGGGGAAAAGTCTGGACATTTAGACTCCATCTTAGAGCGTTTAGCAGACTACGCCGAAAATAGACAAAAGCTGCGTTCAAAGTTGCAGCAAGCGATGATCTATCCAGTCGTGCTGGTGGTGTTTGCGGTGGCGATTGTCGCATTTCTTCTGGCTGCTGTCGTACCCAAAATTGTGGGGCAGTTTGTGCAAATGGGACAAGAGTTGCCGAAATCGACTCAGTTTCTTTTATCCTCAAGTGATTTCATTCAAAACTGGGGTATCGCACTGCTGATTGGTTTTGTACTGATAATGTACACAATTAAAACCGCATTGCGTCGCCCAGTCATACGGATGAAGTGGGATACCAAGGTTCTGGGGCTACCACTGATTGGAAAAATAGCCCGAGGCCTGAATACCTCGCGTTTTGCTAGAACACTGGCGATATGCACTTCCAGTGCCATCCCAATTTTAGATGGTATGAAGGTGTCAGTGGATGTGATGACGAATCACTTCGCTAAGAAGCAAGTATCGCTTGCAGCTGATAATGTGCGAGAAGGGGCAAGTTTACGTAAGGCGTTAGAGCAGACGAAACTGTTTCCTCCTATGATGTTGCATATGATAGCGAGTGGTGAGCAGAGTGGCGAACTAGAGAGTATGCTCACTCGCGCCGCTGATAATCAGGACCAAAATTTTGAATCGACGATCAATATTGCGCTAGGAATATTTACTCCCGCGCTCATCGCTTTGATGGCGGGTTTAGTATTGTTTATCGTAATGGCGACATTGATGCCAATACTGGCAATGAACAATTTGATGTCTGGGTAATCTAACCACGTAGACAGCATGATATTACCTCGTTTACGAGGTGTTTTCCTTGGAGTACTAGATGAAACAGAAAATGAAAAAACAAGCAGGCTTCACCTTGCTAGAAGTGATGGTCGTTGTGGTTATTTTAGGCGTGTTAGCCAGTTTTGTTGTTCCTAACTTATTAGGTAACAAAGAAAAGGCCGATCAACAGAAAGCGATTACCGACATTGTAGCGCTAGAAAATGCCTTGGACATGTATAAGTTGGATAACAGTATTTATCCAACCACGGATCAAGGGCTAGAAGCGTTAGTGACGAAACCAGGTAATCCAGAGCCTCGCAATTATCGTGATGGTGGTTATATTCGTCGTTTGCCTAACGACCCTTGGGGCAATGATTATCAATACTTGAGCCCGGGTGATAAAGGAACGATTGACGTGTTCACTCTTGGTGCTGATGGTCAAGAAGGTGGTGAAGGCGCAGCAGCCGATATTGGTAACTGGAATCTTCAAGACTTTCAGTAATAGGTAAGATAACAGAGCGTGTGAGCGCTCTGTTATCAATGAAGTGGTAACCGATGCGTCCTATTAAGTCCTTTCATTCAGGTTTTACGCTACTAGAGATACTTTTAGTACTAGTGCTGCTCTCGCTTAGTGCTGTAGCCGTAATTGCGTCAATACCGCCTAAACAAGATAATCAAGTAAAAGAAGAAGCTCAGCGCTTATTCCAAAGGCTTCAGCTGTTCAATGAAGAAGCAATGTTGGCTGGCAAGGATTTTGGAATTAGAGTTGATGAAGAACAGCGCCGCTATGTGTTTTTGGAACTCAAACCGGAAGGTTGGGAAAAAATATCATTAAAAACGATCCCAGATGAGATCACACTTCCGGATGGTTTAACCATTAAGCTTGATTTGAGTAATGGTGTCTGGGGCGTGGACGACCGACTGTTTGAACCCACATCTTTATTTGATGATGAGATGTTTGCAGATGTCGAAAAGAAGAAAAAACCAGAGAAGCCACCGCAAATATTTATATTGTCGAGCGGTGAATTTACCCCAGGTGTCTTTGTCCTAGCACCAGAAAATCGCGCTAAGAAAGATCTCACGTGGCATATTCAAATCCAGGAAAATGGCTTGGTACAAGCAATGGATGATAGGGATTGGAATGATGAAAAGCGTTAGGGGTATGACGCTGCTGGAAGTGCTAGTTGCCTTGGCTATTTTTGCCACCGCTGCGATTTCTGTCATTCGCTCGGTTTCTCAGCATATTAATACCTTGAGTTACCTAGAAGAGAAAACCTTCGCCGCGATGGTCGTTGATAATCAAATGGCGAAAGTTATGCTTAATAGCAGTGCATTAAAAGCCGCGAATGGCAAAGAGACGTTAGCGGGGCGAGAGTGGTTTTGGCGAGTTACACCCGTTAAAACATCAGATAATTTGCTTAAGGCTTTTGATGTCAGTGTCGCGACTGACAAAAAATCGAGCCCAATTGTGACCGTAAGGAGTTACGTTGCAAAATAATCGCAACGGGGCGCCTTCACGCGGATTTACTTTAATTGAAGTCTTAGTGGCGATGGCGATTTTCGCAAGTCTGAGTGTGGCTGCTTATCAGGTCGTGAATCAAGTACAGCGAAGTAATGAGTTATCTCAAGAGCGCAGTGCTCGACTACAAGAGATTCAGCGAGCTTTTGTCTACTTAGATAGTGATTTTAGGCAGATAGCTTTACGACAGTTTCGACATGAAGGTGAAGCACCATTATCTGCTCTGATGATATGGCAGCAGAATTTGCTCGACTCGGATAGTAAGGGGGTACTCTTTACCCGTTTAGGTTGGATGAACCCGCAAAGCCAATTTCCTAGAGGTGAGGTGGCGAAGATAGGCTACCGCCTGAAAGAGGATAAGTTAGAAAGGTTATGGTGGCGTTATCCCGATACCAGTGTCGGAGAGCTACCCGTTATCTTGCCGATTCTGACGAAAGTGAATACTTTCGAACTGCGGTTCTATAATGGCGATTCGTGGTCAAAAGAGTGGCAACAAGAACTTACTTTACCTCAAGCAGTAGAAGTCACGTTGGAACTAGAGGATTACGGGAAAATTACCCGAATTTATTTGACGCCGAACGGCACAGTCAATACCTCTGCGTCAGCAGGAGGCAATGCCAATCAAGGTGGCGGATCGAGTCAGGGTGATGGCAGTAATGATGCCAACCAAGGGAGTGGTGGATGATGAAAAAAGTGCATGGTCATTCATCATCTCAAAAAGGTGTCGCGTTGATCGTGATATTGTTGTTATTGGCGATCATGGTGTCGATTGCGGCGACGATGTCGGAGCGCTTATTTAGCCAGTTTACCCGAGCTAATAGCCAGATTAATTACCAGCAAGCCTATTGGTACTCTATTGGGGTTGAGGCTCTCGCAACCGTCGCGATTAAAGAGAGTTTTAAAGACAATAAAGACAGTATTAACCTCAATCAGCCATGGGCGATTGAAGAGCGTACGTACCCGCTAGATTACGGCGAAGCTACCGGGCGTATTGTCGACATGCAGTCATGCTTTAACATCAATGCTTTGTCGAGTATTGCTCCGACTGCAAATAGTACGGAGAAGCCTTTTTTAGTGCGATTTTTTCAGCGACTGTTGGAACAGTATGACGTAGAAAATTACCAAGCAGAGCAGATAGCAGACTCAACCTGGGAATTTGTAAATAAAGAAACCACAGTACGGTCCGTATCGGGTGTGGGTGACAGTTATTATGAATCACTATCTCCTGCTTATGTCACCGCTAACGGCTTATTGGCGGATAGCTCTGAATTACGGGCTGTAAATCAAGTGATGGGGGATGTCACGCTGCGCTTAGGATCAGCGATTTGCGCGCTTCCAGTTTCGACGTGGCAATTGAACGTCAATACGCTCGCTACGGAAGATGCTGATATATTGGTTGCACTGTTTGCTCCTAACTTATCGCGAGATAATGCGTTGCAATTATTGGAGAATCGCCCATTTGATGGTTGGTCAGGAGTGGACAAATTTCTTGCAGAATCACAAATGAGTAGTGTGGATGAGAATACTCGTAAACAAGCGTCTCAGTATTTATCTGTAGACAGTGTGTACTTTGAGCTTGATGCTCAGGTCGTGGTGGATGAATCACGGCTGAGATTAAGAACGTTATTTTATAGCAAAGATAGAGAAGATCTGACGGTGGTACGTCGTCGATTTGGAGGATTGAGTGAGCGAGTTCTTAACCGTTCGACTGAATAGTCAACCTAATAGCCCAGTATGTTGGGCGGTGTGGTCGACTGGACAAAAGGAAGTGATTGCCAGTGGTGAGCTGGAAAGTCTTGAGCAGCTGGAAACAATAAAAGAGTACGCTCAACAAAGAGTGACTTTATTACTGTTGTGCTCTCAAGACGTTCATTTCTCCGAAGTAGAGATCCCGGCGGGGGGAGCTCGTCAGTTTGAGACGATGTTGCCTTACTTAGTTGAGGATGACATTGCCCAAGATGTTGATGACTTACATTTTTCGATACTGCATAAGTACAATGGTAAAGCGGTAGTTTGTGCCGTGGACCGCGCGTATTTACTGCAAATATTAGCGTGCTTTTTAGAGTGTGGTATTGACGTTAAGAAAGTCGTGCCCGATGTATTAGCTCTGCCAGAATCCGAGCATATTAGTGCGCTTGAATTAAATGAACAGTGGCTATTTCGAACCAGTCAGTGGCGAGGAATGACGGTAGATCAGCACTGGCTTGGCGCTGCGATTGACTCTGATTACCTAACCTCAATGTCAGAGGAAGGCGAAGTTGACGTCATCACGGTTGATGTTTACTCCCAACCTTGTGAAGAGATGAAGGCTGATTCGACCCATATCACATGGCAATTTGCGCCGATTGAAATGCCGATGGCGCTGTTATCGCAAGGTGCTATTGATAGCCAAGCAACGTTATTAACGGGTGAGTTAAAGCCGAAAGCCTCATTTGTTAAGTACTGGAATATTTGGCGTAAAGTTGCGATTGCTACGGTGATTTTGTTGGTTGCGCTTATTGCAGAACAGGTGGTTTTGGTGAGTCAGTATGAATCACAAGCCACGGCATACCGAGCGGAAAGCGAACGTATTTTTCGCACGGTATTCCCAGATAAGAAACGAATACCCACAGTCAGTTATCTTAAAAGGCAAATGCAAGATGAGTTAACCAAGCTTGGTGGATCTGGTATGTCTAGCACCTCAGCATTGGAATGGTTGGCTAAGTTGCCCAATACCGTCGGTCAAGTGAATGGAATGCAGGTCATCAGCTTTACTTATGACGGTAATCGTAATGAAGTTCGTTTAAGCGTGACAAGCCGTGATTTTGAGAGTTTTGAATCGGCTAAGGTCAAACTAGAAACGCAGTTTGATGTTTCACAGGGGCCACTGAATCGAAACGGTGAATTGGTGATGGGTAATTTTGTGTTGAAGAAGAAGTAGGTCATTACATGAAAGGATTATTATTGACGGCCCAAAGCTGGTGGATCTCAATTAGCCAGAGAGAGCAAAGGCTGATGATTGTCTGCTCTATTTTTTTGATTCTTGGTGTCATTTATTGGGGCATTCTCTCTCCTTTTGCTGTGCGAACAGAATTAGCTCAGTCACGTATACAATCGGAAAAGCAGTTGCTGTCTTGGGTAAAAGAGCAAGCCAATCACATTACCGAAAAACGTCAGGCTGGTGGTGTCGTTGTGTCAAAACAGGCGCTTAACCAAATTATCACCTCATCCACGGGGCGTTTTAATATTGAACTTATTCGTATGCAGCCTCGCGGGGAAGAGCTACAAGTGTGGATCAAACCGATACCGTTTGAGTTTTTTGTTAACTGGTTATTTTATCTGCAAGAAACACATGGTGTGAACGTAGAAATTATGGACATAGATAAAGCGGACCAAAGTGGTGTTATTGAAGTGAACCGCTTGCAGTTTAAGCGAGGGGGCTAAATGAAACGAGTGATAAAGTATATCGCGTTGTTCACTGCTGTCTTTTTCGCCAGTGTGATTTATCACGCGCCTGCGCAAGTGTTATTAAGCGTCGCCCCCTTGCCACCTAGTTTG
This sequence comes from Vibrio nomapromontoriensis, assembly GCF_050337205.1. Lineage (NCBI taxonomy): Bacteria > Pseudomonadati > Pseudomonadota > Gammaproteobacteria > Vibrionales > Vibrionaceae > Vibrio > Vibrio nomapromontoriensis. The sequence goes on along the minus strand of NZ_JAKJSS010000013.1, from coordinate 176,168 downwards.
GTGATTAGCGGTGTCCAAGGAACCATATGGCAGGGACGAGCACAGAGTGTGAGTTACCAGCGTCAGCAAGTAGGCGAGGTGAGTTGGCGTTTTTCATGGTCGAGCATACTGACGCTTTCACCAGAATATGCGGTTCGCTTTGGGCGCGGTAGTGCACTGGGCATTGCAGGGAAAGGCAATGTCGGTGTTAATTTCTCAGGACCCTATATTCATACCTTACTGGCTTCTCTGCCTGCAGAGAGTATTCTTGATATTTATACGCCACCCGTTCCTATTAATGCCGGTGGTCAGATAGAGCTAGCGATTCGTTCTATGCAATATCAATCGCCATGGTGCGGCAGTGGTGATGGCTCATTATCATGGAATGCTGGTTATGTGGAGACGCCAGTCGGGAGTTTAAGTTTTGGCCCGACAGTGGTTGATATGACTTGTAGTGATAGTACGATTAAAGCCAGTGGTGCTCAAAATAGTGCGCAAGTATCCAGCGAGTTTACGGGTGAGTTAAAGGCGAATCGTCAGTATCAAACTCAAGCTTGGTTTAAACCCGGCGCCGATTTTCCGACTTCTATGCAACAACAACTTAAATGGATTGGTAATCCAGATAATCAGGGGCGTTATTCTTTTAACTATCAAGGACGCTTTTAAATGGTTTGATGACTTGTACTTGATGACTGGTGCTAATAGGGGCGAGTTATTCATCTAACGCTACAGGTACAATAAAAAGGCGGTGGTTACCACCTTTTTTACGTTTATAGTGTGGTCTTTTTTGATATTGATACTTGAGTGTAAGTTATTGCCACTAGAGGGAGGTTACTCTTTAATAAGAATATCGTCCCAAGGCAGAGCTTGATCACCAATCACGATGAAGTTGGGATTTTCTAACGTTTCTCTTAAGTTATAGGAAAGCGGCGCGAGTTGAGTGCTAAGAATGGCCCCTCCCGCTTCTTCAACAATACATTGTGTCGCCGCCGTGTCCCACTCTCCGGTAGGCCCGAGTCTTAAATAACAATCGACAGCGCCTTCTGCGACAAAGCATGCTTTCAGGGCGGCGGAGCCTAGAGGGACTAAGTCATAATTCCATGCGCTACTCATTTTTTCTGTCACACGATTGATGTTCTGTCTACGGCTAATAGCAATAGAAATCGCGTGGCTAGCCACTTCATGCGTGTGCACTTTAATTCTTAAACTCTCATCCATCTCGGGAATCTTCCACGCCCCTTTACCCTGATAAGCGTAATAGGTCACACCAGACACGGGAGCATAAACGACGCCCATGATAGGCTTGTTATCACGAACCAAGGCGATAATCGTGGCAAAGTCGCCGCTGCGAGCAATGAACTCTTGTGTCCCGTCTAAGGGATCAACTAACCAATATTCTCGCCACTGGGAGCGTTGCTCTAAGCTGATATCAGCGGCTTCTTCCGACAAAACTGGGATGTTTGGGGTAAGTTGAGACAATTGCTCCATAATCAATTTATGGGCGGCTAAATCAGCACTGGTGACGGGTGTATCGTTGTCCTTGGTATAGGATTCGTAGTCATTCTTTTCATAAATATCGAGAATGAGCTGCCCAGCAGAGCGTGCAATTTCAATAACATCAGGTAAATGGTGGGAGAGGTCGTGATTGAGAGTCATTACGTTACAGCCCCAGAGTTGGTTTTAGTCTTAACATTAACAATAGCGCAGTGATGCTGCGAGCTTCAGAAAAATCGATGTGCGTGAGTAGCTCATCGGCTTGAGCAAGTGGCCACTTGATGATCTCCAGTGGCTCTGGTTCATCACCTTCTAGCTTTTCAGGGTAAAGATCTTGTGCGACGAAGAGTGTCATACGGCTAGAGAAGTAAGACGGCGCTAAAATAACTTCTTTGAGTGGTGTCAGAGTACGAGAGCCAAAGCCGATTTCTTCTTTAAGTTCACGCACTGCCGCTTGTTCTGCTTCTTCGCCTGGATCAATAAGACCTTTAGGGAATCCTAACTCGTAACGCTCTGTGCCTGCCGCGTACTCACGAACTAATAGAATATCGCCATGCTCGGTGATTGGGACCATCATAACGGCATTTCGACCACTGGGCTTCATGCGTTCGTAGGTTCGCTTAGTCCCGTTTGAAAACTGTAAGTCTAGCGCTTCAATCTTAAAGAGCCTAGATTCAGCAACGGTTTTTTGGGCTAAGATTTCAGGTCCTTGTTTGGACGGCATGGGAGTTCTCCTTAGCATATGCAATGATAGCGATACCATCGCGACGCATTGATTGTAGTGGTTAATATATACCTAAGTAACTTCAAGATGCTAGGTTCTGTGACAATTACTTATGGCTAGGTTCGTGTTTGAGTTTGCTAGGAGGGTGTCATTATCTGCGATGATGTGGCGAAGAAAAATAAAAGCGGCGCGTAAAGAGTAACTTTACGCGCCGCTTTAAATACTGCTGTCTTACTTGAGGGTAAGCCGCCTAAAGGGAGGGCTAGTAGTAAGAATGCTCGCCGCGATCGTGCTCGGTCATGTCGCGAACCGCGCTTAACTCACCAGAAAACTCTTCAAGCAGTTGCTTTTCGATGCCTTCTTTTAGCGTAACATCGACCATGGAACAACCATTACAGCCGCCGCCAAACTGGACGATGGCAATCCCCTCTGGTGTAATTTCCATTAGGCTAACATGACCGCCATGGCCGGCTAATTGCGGATTAACCTGTGTTTGAATCGCATACTCAACGCGCTCCATTAGCGGAGCATCGTCTGAGACTTTACGCATTTTTGCATTTGGTGCTTTTAGCGTAAGTTGAGAGCCCATTTTGTCAGTGACAAAATCAATTTCAGCGTCTTCAAGGAAGGGAAGAGAAAGCTCGTCAACGTAAGCCGTTAGAACTTCGTATTTAAATTCAGTATCGTTGCTTTCAACGGCTTCTGGTGGGCAGTATGACACGCCACACTCTGCATTTTGTGTTCCAGGGTTCACAACGAAGACGCGGATGCTGGTACCTTCTGGCTGCTGTGCCAGAAGTTTTGAAAAGTGACTTTGTGCACTTTCTGTAATAGTAATTGGATTTGACACGACGAGTACCCGAGTAATTTTGTAGGTTATTACCGCTATTCTACTCTTGAACTAAGAGGATGCCAAAATTTTTTGCTCACGGCTTGTACAAGATGTGTCGTCGAGTGCAGTGAATCAATTTGGCGTGCGGCACAGACAGTAAATATCAATTTTTTCTACGCCTACTTCAAGTAATAATTGGCTTAAATGCTTAACCGTCGCGCCAGTTGTGACCACATCATCAATAATGGCAACATGTTTGGCTGTGGGGGCGTTTTGCAAAGAGAAGGCGTTGCCTACGTTAGTGAGTCTTGCCTGCCGGTTAAGTGACTTCTGTTTCGGCGTATTCATCCGTTTATGAAAAACCTGCCCTTTAAGGTGACAGTTAGGCCACAAGGCATGCATTTGTTTTGCCATTAAATGACTAAGATTAAAGCCTCGCCATAATTCTTGATGCCAGGTCATGGGAACAGAAATGAGTATCGGAGCGGGATCAGGAATGCGTTGCTGGAGTTTTTGTATCAGTGGCGGTAATAACCAAAATTGCCGCTGCTGTTTTATTTTTTGAATAAAGAGTGAAAGCGGGAATTGGTAGTCACCTAAACAAACCATCCTTTGCCATGGTGGTGGAAGTTTGAGGCACTCACCACATACCGACTGTTCATTGAGAGGTTGTTCACTGGGACATTGTTCATTGAGAATAGGTAAGGCGCAGCGCAGGCAGCGTGGAACAACATCTTCGATATAAGGTTGGCAATAGTGGCACCAAAGGTTATGACCGAGCGAAGAAGGGATACCGAGACCACATATATGGCATCGCTTACGTATGGGAGTAAAATTCTGCATGACGCTATCAACTGACGTTTGTAAGATAGTGATTAGCATGAAGTAAAATTCAATCGAGAAAGTTGTAATTCAGTAGGAGAGAATGTGAGTCAAGATGTGAAAGTTCACTGGCAATCAGAAGGACAGGGCCCCGATCTTATTTTGATCCATGGTTGGGGTATGAACGGTGCGGTATGGGAGCAGTGCATACCGAAGTTAAAAGACTGCTTCACGGTACATGTCGTTGATCTACCTGGTTACGGTTTAAGTGGCGAAGTATCATGCCAATCATTTTCTGACTTGATAACACTTGTCCTAGAGGGCGCGCCATCGAGAGCGATTTGGTTAGGGTGGTCGCTTGGAGGGCTGGTGGCCACACAGATTGCGAATCAGCATCCAGATCGTGTTGTACAATTAGTGACGTTAGCGAGTTCACCGAAATTTTCGCAACAATTACCGTGGAAAGGAATAAAGCAGGAGGTGTTGAATGCCTTCACTGAGCAGTTGTCCGCGAATTTCACCTTAACGATTGAGCGCTTTATGGCACTGCAAGCGATGGGGAGTCCTAGTGCTCGCAAGGATGTAAAACAGTTGAAAGAGGCGGTTTTATCTCGTCCAATGCCGGCACCGGAGGCGCTTCATTTAGGCTTAGAGTGGTTAGGGAGTTTAGATTTGCGTCAAGCTTTACGAGAAGTCGATGTTCCTGTTCATCGCTGGTATGGTCGCCTAGATGGTTTAGTACCAGTGAAAGTCGCTGATGTGCTGGACTCTGAAATGAGTGCACATGATTCTCATGTGTTTACTGGTTCCTCTCATGCCCCCTTTATTACTGAATTAGATAACTTTGTCGGAAAGTTAAAGTCTCTCCTTTAACCTTGTAGCTCGATAAATTGTTGGTTTTTCATTCGAATTGAGTAAAGTTTTTCACAGATATTCCGATACGATAAAAAGAAAGTATGTTTTTAAATGGCAGTAGCAGCGTGTAAATCTAAGCTGCTACTGTTCTATGGTAGGCGTCTAGGTCGCGTGCATAAATGCGAATTATACGTCGTCATTTGTAACCCACTAAATTGTGCAGTATTAGTTATTTTCACTCAATTGAGAGGAGAGTGATAAGTGATAGTGTCGCCCAATAATATCAGTGCGCCTGTGGTGGCTTCTTCTGTTAATCCACAAACAGAGCAAGCAGCCCGTGATAATAAGGTTCGTGAGCCAATTATCCCTACGGTTGAGCTTGCAAGAACCAATGCGGAACGTCGTATTAATGAAGAGGAAAAGCGGCGCAAACGAAATGCTTGGGATCCGGCTGAGCATCCCGAATATGACGACGATAATGAGCCGCGTTCCACAAGCGATCCTATTCAACGTTTGTTTCAGCTGTTGGCATTGAATACCTACAGTGCGTCACAAGGAAAAGGATACGCAATGCGTTTTCGCTTACCGCAAAAAATACTCAAAGCGGCCATTATGGAAGGGAGAATGGCAAAGCGACGTACCGTTATTCGCTACCATTATGGCCATGCGGTTGCGCCGAATACGCCCTCTGATATTATTGCGGTAACGTAAAAAGAGCACAAATTGTGCTCTTTTTATTATCCATGCCCTTTTTATTACGGGCATGAGGATGACGATGGATTGCGGTTATTTTTTTGCTTTAGCAAACGCAGCCGCGAAGGCTCCACCCATCGCATTGCCACCAGTCTCTGCTCGCGGCTGACGCGGCTTAGAAGCTGTTTTTGTCGTAGAAGTCGTCTTGTTATTTTGACCACCTGATCGAGAGGTTCGATTATCTTGTCCTGGCTCGTCGTTCAGGCGCATGGAAAGCCCGATACGTTTTCGAGCCGCATCCACTTCCATAACCTTTACTTTGACAATATCGCCCGCTTTCACCACTTCGCGAGGGTCTGAAACATAGCGATCGGTCAATGCTGAAATATGAACTAAGCCATCTTGGTGCACACCAATATCGACGAAGGCACCAAAATTGGCGACATTCGAGACAACACCTTCCAGAATCATTCCTGGCTCTAAATCAGCAACGGTGTTCACCCCTTCTGCAAACGTCGCAGTTTTAAACTCTGGTCTTGGATCTCGGCCAGGTTTGTCGAGTTCTTTGATGATGTCAGTGACGGTGGGTAAACCAAAAACATCATTGGTGTAATCGATGGCACTCAATGACTTTAGAAAAGCACTGTCGCCGAGTAATGAATTCAATGGGCGATGAGTTTTTTCAGCAATCGTTTTGACTACGGGGTAGGCCTCTGGGTGAACAGAAGAGGCATCTAATGGGTTCTTGCCACCCATTATGCGTAAGAAGCCAGCACATTGCTCAAATGCTTTTGGCCCTAAACGAGCGACTTTTTTGAGCGTAGTACGAGCGTCAAAACGGCCGTGCTCATCACGGTAGTCGACAATGTTTTGCGCCAAGGTTGTTGATAAGCCAGCAACTCTAGTCAGTAGGGCGGACGATGCTGTATTAACGTCGACACCTACCGCATTTACACAGTCCTCAACCACAGCATCAAGGCGCTTTGCGAGCATGGTTTGGCTAACATCGTGCTGGTATTGACCTACACCAATTGACTTAGGGTCAATTTTTACCAACTCTGCGAGTGGGTCTTGCAGTCGGCGAGCAATGGACACTGCGCCACGTAGAGAGACATCCATGTTCGGAAACTCTTTTGCTGCGAGTTCTGAAGCCGAATAGACCGATGCACCCGCTTCACTGACAATGATTTTTTGTACTTTATGGTTGCCACGTTTAATCACGTCAGCGGCAAAGCTATCGGTTTCACGTGATGCCGTGCCGTTACCGATAGCAATGAGGTCAACATTAAACTGTTGGATAAGCTTATCGATGGTGTGTGCAGATTTATCGTATTGCTTTTGCGGCACGTGAGGATAAATAACATCGGTGGCCAATACCTTACCAGTGGCATCTACCACCGCAACTTTACAGCCAGTTCGTAAACCTGGGTCTAAACCAAGAGTGGCGCGAGGACCCGCAGGTGCCGCCATGAGTAAGTCTTTTAGGTTCGTCGCGAAAACCTCAATAGCCTCGACTTCAGAGCGTTCTTTTAGCGCGCCCATTAATTCTGTTTCCATGTGCATCGACACTTTGATACGCCATGACCAGCTGATAACTTGTTTGCGCCAAACGTCGGCAGCCGCGGTACTAAGGTGAATGCCATAGTGCTGGGCAATCAGGGTCTCACAGTATGATTCTCTTACTTTCTCCTCATTTGCTGGATCGGCGTTGAGGGAAAGTTGCAGGTAGCCTTCATTTCGGCCGCGCAGCATAGCGAGCGCTCGATGAGAAGGTACTTTGCTAATCGCTTCATTGTGCTCGAAGTAATCTTTGAATTTTTCACCTTCACTTTCCTTACCCGCGATCACGCGAGAGGTGAGCTCCGCATGGCTGGTTAAATAGCGGCGAACCTTATCGAGTAAGCTCGCGTCTTCAGCGATGCGCTCCATAATAATGGCACGGGCACCATCAAGCGCGGCTTTGCTATCGGCAATGCCTTTTGCAGCGTCAATATAGCGCTGAGCCGAACTTTCAGGCTCATTATCTGGCTGCAACCAAAGGAGATCAGCGAGCGGCTCTAAACCGGCCTCAATAGCAATTTGTCCTTTAGTGCGACGTTTTGGTTTGTAAGGTAAGTAGAGATCTTCAAGACGAGTCTTACTGTCAGCCTCATTAATTTCATTGGCTAATGAGGCGGAGAGTTTGCCTTGTTCATCAATGGATTTAAGGATGGTTTGACGTCGGTCGTCGAGCTCTCGTAAGTAGCTCAGGCGCGAATCCAGTGAGCGAAGCTGAGTATCATCAAGCCCCCCCGTGACCTCTTTTCGATAGCGAGCGATAAAAGGAACAGTATTACCGTCATCAATCAGTGTGACAGCAGCTTCTACTTGCTTTGGGCTGACGCTCAGCTCTTTAGCAATCAGTTGACAGATAGCGTGGCTCATCCGTGTATTCTCTTTTTGTTATGTGAGAGAAAGGAATGCTCCCTTCCTTGATATCTTTAGGATATAAGGGCTCGAAAGCAAGTTTGCAATTGCTCGGTCATTTTTCTCTGCATGACAGAGGTGAAAATAGCTGTAGATTTGCTAATTTATTGATATGCGCGTGGATATTCCGTTAGTTTTCTGTAAAGTTAAAAGAAGGCAGGGAGAAATTAGGATGCTCGTTGTCTTATATGAAGTGGATACCATTAGTCGGTCGGTCAGTGAATGGATGTATTATAATGAAGAAATCAGCAATTAAATTGGCGTTAATTCTTGCCTCTATGACCAGTGGGTGGGCAATGGCCGCACCTGATCTTTCTACGACTCAAGCACCATTACTCACGATTGAGAAAAAGATCGTCTTAGGTCGTGTTGAAAGTGTTTATTATCAAGGTATTGAAGCGTTAGAAGGCGTGCCATTTGTCGGAAAAATTGACACCGGTGCCGACACGACATCAATGCATGCTGAAGATATTGAAGTCATCAGTAACAACCCTAAATATCAAGGGCTCAGTAATGACAAGCTGCTGCAAACCATAGTCGATGAATACGGTGGCTCGGCGAGCGACTGGTGGCTAGAAGAGTTTGACAATGAACAGCGCAACTTCCAAGGTATTGTACGTTTTTCAGTACGCCACCCTTATACCGGTGAAAAAATCACAATGGAACGCCCGTTGACGAGAACGAGTGTGATTCGAAGCCGCACAAGCAGTACACCAATCTACCGACCGGTAGTGACTCTTCCAATGACCATCGCGGGAAAAACCGTTGAAACAGAAGTAAACCTGACAGATCGCAGTGGATTTAGTGCGCCTATTTTAATTGGCAAAACTTTCTTAGCCAATAACGCGTGGGTGATGGCTGGGTATGATTATTTACAAGCGCAGAAAGACGCGCAGGTGATTGGTCGTCGCGAAGTGGGTTCTGTAGACGGCGTGAATGTCGATGTGAGCCTTTCACTTAAGAATAACTACAGTATCTTGAACGCACAAAATATCCAAGTAAATCAAAAAGAAGGCAGTGTCACTTTTGATTTGGCTGGTAAGGATAAGGAATCAAAGTCGGTGACGTATCCTTTAGTGAAAATGTTGTCGATGGGCGATAATGAGTACCCAATGGTTTACGTGACCTTTAAAGGGGAAAAAGAATTTGAGCAGCCAATTTTGGTCTATCTGAAAGACCGTTCGAAAAATAGCACTCAATTGCGTCTAGGTTTGAATACGATAAATCAGCATTTCATTATCGACACTCAAGCTAAGAATAAACTGACAAAGAAAAAGCAAAGCTTTAAAGCGCGAATGAGTGACAGCCCACTTGTTGTTTCTCCGGTTGAAACATTGATTTTAGATGGGCACAAATTGGATGCTGAGCCTTCTTTCACAGTTAGCACCCCTTTACTTAAGGTCGCCAGCTTTGAAATGATTGAGGCGAAAGGGCGAGATAAAGTTGAGTACTACCTCTCTAATGATCTTGGAAATGATGAGATTATTCGTAAAACCATTTTGCGAAAAATTAAAGTAGGTGACACGGTGAGACCCGTTGTCGATGGTGAGTTCATCGTAGGAGGCAAGGACGTTAATGTTGAGTTTGCTTTAGAGGCGCTGGATAGTGACGAAGGCAACCAACCGTATTTTGTCATTGGCAAGAAAGCTAAGAAGTCCGGCGTATTAGTGAATACACGCAGTGAAAATTTGCTTGATGCGTATCCTGTATTTACCGCGGGGCATATTGAGAATGCAACCGTCGAAGGGCTGCAATTTCCAGTTAAATTAGACACTGGCGCTGATGTTAGTTCGATGAATGCACTGGATATCAAGCAGTTTGAAAAAGACGGTAAAAAAATGGTCACCTTTACCTATGCCAATGATATGGGTATGAAGCAGACGTTTACTCGTGAAGTTGTCGACGTTATGCGCATCAAGGCCAAGCAAGGTGAAAAAGCCAATGTCCGCCCTGTCGTTGAGATGAGAGTGCAATTAGGGGATGTGGAGAAAACCGTAAAGGTGAATCTACAAGACCGCTCTCGCTTTCATTACAGCATGATTTTGGGTAAAAACTTCCTCAAGTATGGGGTGGTGGTGAGTAGTGATGAAAACTTTTTACTTGGTAATGAGATTGGTAGTCACTAAAACGACGTCATCGATAGAATAAGAAGCCGCAGTAAAATAAAAAGCGCCAGCGAGGATTCTCACTGGCGCTTTTTGGTATCGTTATGAAGCTAGAAGCTAGAAGCTAGAAGCTAGAAGCTAGAAGCTAGAAGCTAAAAGCTATGACGGAGATTGGTCAGAGTCTTTCTTTTCAGCGGTCTCTGCAGGCTTATCCGAAGGTTTGTCCTTTAGCTCTTCATCGTCCTCATCAGAACCATCAATCATGCTATGCTTTTCTTTCCAATGCTCCCAGCGTTGTGAGGCAAGCTCTTGCATGTCTGTGGTCTTGTCTGCCTCATCGACAATCTCTTGGCCGAGTAAGTGCTCGAAGATATCTTCCAGGGTAATAATGCCTTGAATCGTGCCGTACTCATCAACAATGATGGCGATGTGTAATCGTTCAGCCATCATTTTTTCAAAGGCTTTAGGTAGCATTATTGTGTTAAATAGCACATGAATAGGGCGCATGACCGCACCTAGTTGCTGCTCTCCAGCACCTTGTTGCTGGAGCTTAAATAGCTCAAGACGGTGTACAAAGCCTAAGATATTGTCTTTTTGCTCACGATAAATCAGTGGGCGAGAAAACGGCGTATCTTTGTGTTGGTCGAGAAATTCATTAATCGTCATTTCTGCGGGTACACGAAACACAACCGGTCTTGGCGTCATCACGTGAGTGACTGGGATATCTTGTATATTAAGGATGTTCGTCAATATATTCGATTCGCCTTCAGCAAACTCCCCACTTTCTTTTGCGAGTAGTGCCATCGCAGAGAGTTCATCACGCATTTTAGGTGCTTCATGGCCACGAGCGAGACGCTTAGTGATTTGTTCAGAGAACCAAACAAATGGTGTCAAAGCCCATACCATCCAGCGCAGGGTGCTAGCCGCTGACGGCGCGAGTTGGCGCCAGTAGGTTGCCCCAATAGTTTTCGGAACAATCTCTGACAGTACTAAGATGCCAAGCGTGAGTACCGCAGAAAACACACCTAACCATTCGCTTCCAAATACCACAGCCGCTTGCGCGCCTGCTGTTGCTGCACCAATGGTATGAGCAATGGTATTGAGCGTTAGAATAGAGGCCAGTGGGCGATCGATATCGGCTTTTAGTTTCGCCAGTCTTCCCGCTGCCGGGTGTTCATTTTGTCGTAGCTGAGCAAGGTAGCTTGGTGTAATACTAAGTAGCACTGCTTCCAATACCGAACAGATAAAAGAAACACCGATCGCAACCGAAATATATACCGTTAAGAGAAACATTTATGTCCTAGTGTGTACACACATCAACCTAACTTTGCTGAAACTTCAGCCTGTGCATTGTTGGTGAGTGTTAATAAAATAGGGCTGCTCCAATGGATTCATCAGGCTTATCACTTGTGCAGCAGTGCCTTTATGGGACTTTATGACACAAATTACAAGGTTTCAAATTCAATCTTAGGGTAACAAATTGTGAGTTAATGCTCATAAAATGGCGAAATCTCAATCATTAGTGATAAAGATGCTCTACAAACCTTTGCCAGATGGGGGCTTTATGATTTAGAGTGGGCTTTAATTCGATAACATGAAAGAAGGGAAACCTAATGAATAAGACCCAATTAATCGACTTTATCGCTGAAAAAGCTGATCTATCTAAAGCACAAGCAAAAGCAGCTCTTGAAGCAACGCTTTCAGGTGTTTCTGAAGCACTAAGTGAAGGTGACCAAGTTCAACTAATTGGTTTCGGTACGTTTAAAGTTAATCACCGTGCTGCACGTACGGGCCGTAACCCTAAAACGGGTGACGAGATCCAAATCGCTGCTGCTAACGTACCTGCATTCGTTTCAGGCAAAGCGCTTAAAGACGCAGTTAAGTAATTAAAGCAGCACCGATGATATTGGTATCATCGGTGCTGTTGTTACTAAAGAGGATTACTGGTAAACCTGCCCAAGCCTTATCTCTCGTTGTTTTACCAATGCTTCCCTTTCTCAGATACTAAACTTATATGAACATCCTGCCATTTTTATGGTCTTATCATAGAGTGCACTTTCCGATTAACGCTGGTTATTTTCTCGATAGTATCGATCATTTGAGGTCATAGAACGTAAATGAAAAAGACGCTACTGCTATCATTACTCACGGTTGCCTTAGTGGGTTGTTCTTCAACGCCTACCCCTAGTATTAACCAGTACTCTCAGTTCACGGGAGGGCAAACTCTTGGTGATGCAACTAGCCTTTACTGGTACACAGAGCGTTTGACTCAGCCGTATAATGCGGCGGAATATGTCAACATGAATGATTACGGTTGGTACAAGTCTAATTATCGATGGAGTGGCGGTGAGTTACGTGAGTTTGTTCGTGAAGGGCTGCAAAATGATCCGCCAAACAAACCGGTAGAATACCGAATCCATGTGCGTTTTAATAAAGATGGTGAGGCGATTTACCAGCAGTATCGTCGTAATGGTAAAGTGCTGCCAATCAAACGGGCTCAACTTGAGAATTACCAGCGAGAAGCAACCTTACTCACCGAGCGAGTCAAAGAGCAAGATAGCGATGGCTTGGAGCTCATTCAGGGGCATTGGGATGGTAAAACATTAGAAACCTGCAATGGTATCGCTTTGCAAAACATTAAGTTTGAGCAAACACTACCAGACTTCGTTGTGCAAAGATTAGCGGCGGTAGAGAGCTACGTGGCCTTCTTGGGGAGTACGCGTTTAACTGGCGCTCGTGTAGAGCAGTTACTGATGTTATCTGAAGGCGATGCCGATTGTATTGAAAGACCGAATCTAATTGCTGATGAGTAGTAAGCAGGCTACTTTGGTTCGATAAAGGAAGGGCGCCGTTATGGCGCCCTTCTTGGTATAGCGTTAATAGATTTAGATAAAAACTACTTTTTTAGCTCACGAGCAATAGCGCGATAGCCAATGTCGTTGCGGTGGAACATGCCATTCCAACTAACTTGCTTAGTCAACGCGTAAGCGCGCTCTTGAGCCTCAGAAACGGTGTTACCTAGTGCCGTAGCACAAAGTACACGACCACCGTTTGTCACAACATCGCCAGCTTCGTTATTTGTCGTACCCGCGTGGAAAACCTTTTGGCCTTCAACTTCACTTGTTGGTAGTGAAATAACGTCACCTTTTGCGTAGTCAGCAGGGTAACCGCCGGCCGCAAGAACAACACCGATAGAAGCGCGTGGATCCCACTTCGATTCTGCTTGGTCTAGTTTCTCGTCGATAGCCATTAGGCAAAGTTCAACAAGGTCAGACTCCATACGCATCATGATTGGTTGCGTTTCTGGATCGCCGAAACGGCAATTGTATTCGATAACCTTAGGTGTGCCGTCAGCATCGATCATTAGGCCAGCGTAAAGGAAACCAGTGTAAGGTGCGCCTTCAGCGTCCATACCACGTACCGTTGGGTAGATAACTTCCTCAAGGATACGATTATGGATTTCAGGAGTTACAACTGGCGCAGGAGAGTAAGCGCCCATGCCGCCTGTATTAGGACCTGTATCTTTGTCGCCAACACGTTTGTGATCTTGGCTCGTTGCCATAGGAAGAACGCTAGAACCGTCAACCATAACGATGAAGCTTGCTTCTTCGCCTTCAAGGAATTCTTCGATAACAACGCGGCTGCCAGCTTCGCCAAATGCGTTGCCCGCTAGCATGTCTTTGATTGCGTCTTCTGCTTCTTCAAGCGTCATCGCAACGATAACGCCTTTACCAGCAGCAAGACCGTCAGCTTTGACCACGATTGGAGCGCCTTGCTCGCGAACGTAAGCGATAGCTGGCTCAATCTCAGTGAAGTTAGCGTAGTAACCCGTTGGGATATCATGACGAGCGAGGAAGTCTTTGGTGAATGCTTTCGAACCTTCAAGCTGAGCTGCTGCTTGAGTAGGACCAAATATTGGCAGGCCCACTTCACGGAAGGCGTCAACCACACCAATAACTAATGGTGCTTCAGGGCCGACGATAGTCAGTTCGATTTTTTTCTCTTGAGCAAACGCGACTAAACCTGCGATGTCTTCAACGCCGATGTTTACGTTCTCAAGTTTAGGCTCAAGTGCAGTACCTGCGTTACCTGGAGCAATGAATACTGTTTCAACGTTTGGGTTTTGTGCCGCTTTCCAACCCAAGGCGTGTTCTCTACCGCCAGCACCGATGATCAATACGTTCATGTTTTAATCCTTAAGTCTATAATTCTTAAAAGCCCCTCAAATTTGAGAGGCTCGATAGCTACTAATCGTTTAGATAAACTAAATATTAGTGGCGGAAGTGACGCATGCCCGTGAAGATCATCGCCATGCCGTGTTCGTCTGCTGCTGCGATAACTTCGTCATCACGCATAGAGCCGCCTGGTTGGATAACACACTTGATGCCTGCTTCTGCTGCCGCGTCGATACCGTCACGGAATGGGAAGAATGCGTCAGATGCCATTACACAACCTTCAACCTGTAGACCTTCGTCTGCAGCTTTGATGCCTGCAATCTTCGCAGAGTAAACGCGGCTCATTTGGCCAGCGCCTACACCAATAGTCATGTCGCCTTTCGAGTAAACGATAGCGTTAGATTTAACGTATTTCGCTACTTTCCAGCAGAATAGAGCGTCTTTTAGCTCTTCTGCTGTAGGCTGGCGCTTAGAAACTACCTTCAGGTCATCTTCAGAAACCATGCCTTGGTCGCGGTCTTGAACGAGCAGGCCGCCGTTAACGCGTTTTACGTCAAAGCCAGTGGTCTTAGTTGTCCACTCACCGCACTCAAGGAGGCGAAGGTTTTTCTTAGCCGCTACGATTGCTACCGCTTCAGCAGAAACTGACGGCGCAATGATGACTTCAACGAATTGACGCTCAGTGATTGCCGTTGCTGTTGCTGCGTCTAGTTCACGGTTGAATGCAATGATGCCGCCAAATGCAGACGTTGGGTCTGTTTTAAATGCACGGTCGTAAGCTTCTAGGATATCTTCACCTAGTGCAACACCACATGGGTTAGCGTGCTTAACGATAACGCAAGCTGGTGCGTCGAATTCTTTCACACACTCAAGTGCAGCGTCAGTGTCAGCGATGTTGTTGTAAGACAGTGCTTTACCTTGGATTTGGCGAGCGGTAGAAACGGATGCTTCTTCAGGATTTGCTTCAACATAGAATGCGGCTGCTTGGTGGCTATTCTCACCGTAGCGCATGTCTTGTTTTTTCTCGAACTGTTGGTTAAACGTACGAGGGAATTTAGACTCTTCATCACCTTCCTTGTTCTCACCGTAAGATGGAACCATAGTGCCGAAGTAGTTAGCAATCATGCCGTCGTAAGACGCGGTGTGCTCGAATGCTGCGATAGCTAGGTCGAAGCGAGTCTCTAGCGTTAGAGATTTCTCGTTAGCGTCCATTTCAGCGACAACGCGGTCGTAGTCGTGTGCGTTAACCACGATCGTTACGTCTTTGTGGTTTTTCGCAGCAGAGCGAACCATGGTTGGTCCACCGATGTCGATGTTCTCAACAGCGTCAGCAAGAGTACAACCTTCTTTAGCAACGGTTTCTGCGAATGGGTATAGGTTTACAACAACCATATCGATAGGATTAATACCGTGAGTTTCCATCACATCATCATCTTGGCCGCGACGGCCTAAAACGCCACCGTGAACTTTTGGATGCAGTGTTTTTACACGGCCATCCATCATTTCAGGAAATCCTGTGTAATCGGATACTTCTGTCACCGCAATGCCTTGCTCAGCAAGTAGGCGAGCAGTGCCACCAGTAGAAAGGATATCAACACCACGTTGCGAGAGTGCCTGGGCAAACTCAACAATACCAGTTTTGTCAGATACGCTGATAAGAGCGCGGCGAATTGGACGAGCGTTATTCATGCTTCTGTCTTCCTCAAAGTCACAGAGTTAACGTTGCTGTGGGTAGGCGTTGTGATTATGCTTACTCACGGCTAAAAGATTGTTGCCAAAACAGATTGCTTTGCAGCGCCGTTTAGAGCGCTTATTATCCATTTGGGCAATGACCCTTGCACAAAAAAGCATCGTTGATGCTGTTGGCGCGTATTCTAACCAATCTATTACAAAAAAGCTCGCGCAATCGTTTGGCATCGCAAAAAAAAGTGCAAAAAAATAGATTTTAGGTCGACATTGTAACGAAGAGGTTAAATTAAAAGGTTATGTTTCAGATAGGTGAGTTAGCAAAACGCTGCAAGGTGACGGCGGATACGTTGCGGTTTTATGAGAAAAACCAATTAATTATTCCAGCGGGTCGCAGTGAGTCGGGTTATCGGCTTTACAATGAAGAAAGCCAAAGGCAGGTCAATTTTATACTGAAAGCTAAAGAGTTGGGGCTGAGTCTGGATGAAATTAAAGAATTGCTGGGCATAAAGTTGGAAGCGACAGAGCATAGTTGTGCAGAAGTGAAAGCCATTACGTCTGCTAAATTAGCGGTGATCGATCAGAAAATTGCCGAACTCACGCGTATCCGTTCAGCGTTAAAGAAAATCAATGATGCTTGTTGTGGGCATCAGCATGATGCCAGTCACTGCTCTATCTTGGCGGCTCTGGAATAACGGTGGTAAAACGGATTAGGAGGTAAATAACCTAAGTTTGCATGTTTGATCATTCGCATTTGGTAGGTGAATGCCTATAGGGCTACTATAATCCCGCCTTTCTTCGTGTTCCTACTAGTAGCGTGGTGCTATTTGGCGGGTGCGATGCGGTATGTGAGAGACGACAATTTATATGGTAGAGGTCTATTTTCAAATCAATGACTGGGTACTCAGCGTTGATGAAAATAAGCTGTATCGACAAGATAGGGAAGTCTCCGTTGAACCACGCTTAGTCAATTTATTACTTTTTTTAGCTGAACATTCGGGGCAAGTTTACTGCCGCGATGAGCTGATTCGCTATGTTTGGGATAACGCCATCGTCACAGATCAAGTGGTAACTCAATCGGTGTTTGAGTTGCGTAAAATTCTGCGTGATGGCCGTGAAGAAAATTTACACTATGTCGGCACTGTGCCAAAACGCGGTTATAAACTGGTCGCGGCCGTCACCCCTATGACCACTGAACAGTTTCATCAATATCGGACGTTATCTACCGCTAATGTAACGGATGTGGCTCACGTCACCTCAGTGACTACACCAACTTCTCCTCCAATTGAGACTCAATCAAAAGCACTACAAGAGCCGATGGCTTTTCCGGCCGCTCCGCTCACCCGCGCGCTATATCAAAAGAAAAAAAATCCTAAACACCCTAAAGTAAAATCGCTTCTTAGCCCTTGGCGCTTAGGAATTATTAATGCAATTTGGATTGGTATATTAGTGGCGGCGGTAGGGGTGTTTACCTATAAGCAGTCGGAAGTGAGTATTACTCAGGTAATTGATACGCATTTGATCGCGTTTGAATACCAAGATGGGATTCGTAGCTTTGGGCGTAGTTACGAATTGGCGGATGGGTTTGCTCAGAAGTTGATGCTAGATATTACCCGAGTCACCGACTATCGAGTGATGTTACACAAGACGGCGTTCAAAACAGGCATTGTTCCCGGGAAAACCGTCTTAGTCAGAGTGGATGAAAACGATGGCGGAGACTTTCTAGAATTGGAATATAGAGACAACTCTTCAGAGAAAGTGTTGTTTAGTCGGCAGTACGCGTTGGCGAATAAGCATCTTAAGTCAGTGCTGAAGCAGAGTTCGTTAGATCTTATGCGGATCTTAAAGATTGAAGATGCAGAGCAGCGAGCCATTAACACGGTGTCGGGTGTGCCCAATGATCCTGAAGCGTTAGCGTTGTTTATTCGCGCCAATCATTACCTCAATGTGTCTGATAACCAGCAATTTCAGCATGCGATTGACTTGTTAGAGCAGATCCTAATCTCGGAGCCTGATAATGCTTATGTTCAGTCTGAGTTATTAGTCGCTTATTACGTCCAGCAAGCTCTTGATGAAAGTAAGGTATTAAAAGAAGAGAGGTTAACGCAACTCAGTTTGGCGCTTAATCATTTTGTCTCTAGTGAAAGTGGTCCGATCCAACCTAGAATTTATGAGGCATTGTCATTACACGAAACCATGTTAGGGGAGCAAGCTAAGGCTCAAGCTCACCTTAAACAAGCGTTAAAGATACGCGATTCAGTATTGTCTTATGTGATCAAAGGCAAGCATGCCGAGCTTGCTGGTGATCTGGATAATGCCAGTGAAGCGTATAGTGAGGCATTTTATATTGATACCTCAGTAGAAACGTATCTGTTGTGCGAAAACTTAGTGTTTTCGAGTAATCTCAAACAGATTGACCACGCGATGTATCGGGCTGTTCACCCTTCTGTTGTTCGTCTCCTGTAATAATGCGGATCAGGTGAAGTATTTACGATATGGACGTTGAAAAGACCGACGTTGAAATAGAGATCTTGAAGCGTATACCTCAAAGTAATACGTCGAGCTAAGAATGCTTCAACGCCCTCCCTATGTGGAGGGCGTTTTTATTTGTTTCACCATAACCTTGATATCAGGGCAGTGTATGGACATGGATAATATTGACGTCCTGATATTTTTATAGTGATTTATAATTTACTCGGTTATTTGTTAATTCATTGTTTTTGTTAGGGTTTGTTTGTATTGATGATAAGGTTTATATCAAGATTAACGTTCTGTCGCTAATGTTTTTATTGATAACTTTAGATTGATTTTTTTAGCGATGATAGGGCGTAACCTGCACTTCGAAATTTAATGAGGTGCAACATCACTTTCTGGTGGCATCTCGAATCGGATTCAGTTTGGGCGCAACGCGCTTAAGTAGAAAACATGTGGAGATGTTATGTCATCGAATACTAAGAAAATCGGTCTTGTTGCCTGTACGGGGGTTGTTGCCGGAAACATGATGGGCAGTGGTATCGCTTTGTTGCCATCAAGTTTAGCGGCGGTCGGCTCTATTTCACTATATAGCTGGATAATATGTATCGTCGGGGCGTTGAGTCTTGCCTTTGTTTTTGCGCGCTTAGCAACGAAAAACCCACAAGAGGGTGGACCTATTGCCTACGCGGGTGAAATCTCTCCTGTTTTTGGCTTCCAAACTGGTGTGCTTTATTACCATGCTAACTGGATTGGTAATTTGGCGATTGCAATTACCGGCGTGTCTTACCTCTCGGTCTTTTTTCCAGTGCTTAATAACCCAGTGCCAGCAGGTCTTGCGACCATCGCGTCTGTTTGGGTTTTTACCATGGTCAACTTGTTAGGTGGCAGCTGGGTGAGTCGCCTATGTACATTAGGACTTGTGCTTATTCTGGTTCCCGTTTTAGGTACGGCTTTCTTTGGTTGGACGCACTTTGAACCTGCACTCTATAGCCAAAACTGGAATGTCTCTGCAGGCAGCGACAGCCATGCTGTTATCGCCGCTGTGCTGATTTGTCTTTGGTCGTTTGTTGGCGTTGAATCTGCCGCAGTATCGTCAGGTATGGTTGAGAATCCGAAACGCACTGTGCCGATGGCAACGATGTTAGGAACCGCGATTGCAGGGGTTATTTATATTGTCTCTACCCAAATGATTAGTGGCATGTTCCCTGCGGCAGAAGTCGCGGCTTCAGGTGCCCCCTTTGCGCTAGCAACGACAGAAATCTTTGGCCATTGGACAGCCCCATTTGTAGCGGCTTTCACTGCATTAGCGTGTTTCACTTCTCTGGGCTCTTGGATGATGCTGGTTGGCGAAGCCGGTAAACGTGCCGCCACTGACGGTAACTTCCCTAAAGTGTACGGTGAAGTAGACAAAAATGGTGTGCCTAGAAAGGGCCTGATTTTGGCGTCGATTAAGATGACGGCATTAATGTGTGTATTGATGGTCTTTAGCTCTAAAACTGCTCACGCTGCCGATCTCTTTAACCAGCTCACCACCGATGCGGTTCTACTCACCATGCTGCCTTATTTCTATTCAAGTATTAATTTGATTCGTTTCGAGGGCATGACCACTCGTAATGGCTTTGTCATGTTCTTCTCTGGTGTTGCTTGCTTATTTTGCATGGTGGCATTGGCTGGGGCGGAAGGGACAACACTCACCGCTACCTTCATTATGTCGCTGATTATTCTGATGTTCTATAGCAAGAAAGCGGGGCTGGCTCAATATATGGAGCAACACCCGAACGAAAGAACGTCACAACAATCCAGTCACTAATTCTCTGCTGGTGTGAACTATCACACCAACAACTTATTCCTTAGGCGCTCTAGTTACTCACTGTCATTGGCAGGGAGCGCCCTCATTCACCTTGGAGATCTCCAAATGAATATTTTTGCAATCCTTAATCACATGGGTGTGTTCTTTAAAGAAGAGCCCGTTCGTCAGTTGCATGCTGCATTAGAAAAAGCTGGCTATGATGTGGTCTATCCTGTTGACGACAAAGACTTAATGAAACTTATCGAGATGAACCCGCGGGTATGCGGTGTGTTATTTGACTGGGATAAGTACTCACTGAATTTATGTGAACGTATCAGTGCTGTAAACGACAAGCTGCCAGTCCATGCTTTTGCCAATGACCAATCAACCTTGGATATTTCACTGACAGATCTGCGTTTGAATGTGAGTTTCTTTGAGTATGCTTTAGGTATGGCAGACGATATTGTCGTGAAAGTGAAGCAAGCGACTGAGGCCTACAAAAGTGCCATCATGCCTCCGTTCACTAAAGCATTATTTAAGTATGTAGAAGAGGGGAAATATACCTTCTGTACACCAGGGCACATGGGCGGAACCGCGTTCCAGAAAAGCCCAGCGGGCAGTATTTTCTATGATTTCTACGGTCCAAATACTTTTAAGGCGGATGTTTCTATCTCGATGCCTGAGTTAGGCTCTTTACTTGATCACTCAGGGCCTCACAAAGAAGCGGAAGAGTATATTGCCCGTACGTTCAATGCCGATAGTTCTTATATTGTGACTAATGGTACATCCACGTCCAACAAAATCGTCGGCATGTATTCAGCGCCAGCAGGCAGTACTGTGCTGGTGGATCGCAATTGCCATAAATCGCTGACACACTTAATGATGATGACGGACGTTACGCCGATTTACTTCCGACCAACACGCAATGCTTATGGAATTCTTGGTGGCATTCCACAGCGAGAATTTAGCCGTGACGTGATAGCAGACAAAGTCGCTATGACAGAAGGTGCCACAGCGCCGAGCTACGCGGTTATTACTAACTCCACTTACGATGGGCTGCTTTACAATACTCAATTCATCAAAGAGTCTTTAGATTGCAAACACATCCACTTCGATAGTGCTTGGGTGCCATACACTAATTTCAACGCGATCTACGATGGTAAATCTGGCATGAGCGGTGAGGCGATGCCGGGTAAAGTGTTCTATGAAACGCAATCCACGCATAAATTGCTCGCAGCGTTCTCGCAGGCTTCTATGATTCACATAAAAGGTGAGTTTGATCAGGCGTCATTTAATGAAGCCTTTATGATGCACACCTCAACGTCTCCTCAATATGGCATTGTCGCTTCTACGGAAACGGCTGCTGCGATGATGCGTGGTAATACGGGACGTAAGTTGATGCAAGATTCCATCGACCGTGCTGTTCGTTTCCGTAAAGAGATTAAGCGACTAAAAGGTGAGAGTGAAGGCTGGTTCTTTGATGTGTGGCAACCAGATAATATTGATACGACAGAGTGCTGGAAACTGGATCCAAAAGAGACATGGCATGGATTCAAAGATCTTGATGATGACCATATGTATTTGGACCCTATTAAGATCACACTACTGACTCCGGGAATGAATAAATCTGGTGAACTGGAGTCTTCTGGTATTCCTGCATCATTAGTGGCTAAGTACCTTGACGAGCGTGGTATCGTGGTTGAGAAAACAGGTCCTTATAATCTATTGTTCTTGTTCTCTATTGGTATTGATAAGTCTAAAGCGATGCAGCTATTACGTGGCTTAACCGAGTTCAAACGTGGTTACGACCTAAATCTAACGGTACGTAATATGTTGCCATCATTGTATCGAGAAGATCCTAGCTTTTATGAAGGCAAACGAATTCAAGAAGTCGCGCAGGGCATACATGATTTGACGATGAAGTATCAGCTTCCAGAACTCATGTATAAAGCCTTTGATGTCTTACCGGAAATGAAAGTGACTCCTCATGCTGCGTGGCAACAAGAGTTACGCGGCCAAATTGAAGAGATTAATCTGCAAGATATGGTAGGACGTGTCAGTGCCAATATGATTTTGCCATACCCTCCTGGTGTTCCATTGGTGTTGCCAGGCGAAATGGTGACAGACAGTTCGCGTCCAGTATTAGATTTCTTAGAAATGCTTTGTGAGATTGGTGCCCATTATCCAGGTTTTGAAACGGATATTCATGGCTTGTATCGCCAGAAGGATGGCAGCTATACCGTGAAGGTACTCAAGGGCCAATAATGATGACATTGTGATGTCGGCAGGCATGCTCCACCATCACGCTCTCATCAAAATGCAGTGGCCGCTACCCCAATTGACGACCACTTAAATCAAAGGCGAACGGTTTACCGTTCGCCTTTTCTTATTGCGATAAACGGAAATCAGGAGACTTTAAATGCCCCAACGCCATTGGCGAGCGTCTGTCCATCCTCCAGTAGGCGCTCGCTTGCATCGGCAAGTGACTTGGCTTCAATCGCGGACTGGCTGCCGTGGTCGGCAATTTGTGTTAGGTTCTGACTAATTTCATCGGTTGCCAGTGTTTGTTGTGAGCTGGCTTCGGCAATTTGTTGATTGAGAGAAAGAATGGCATTCACTTGATCATCAATTTCCGTGAGCGCTTGTTTCGCATTCGCAGCTTGTTCGAGTGTCGCCTTTGATTGTTGCTGTGTTTGAGTCATTGATTGGCTGACTTCTGACGCTTGAGATTGCAGTTTTTGAATGATTTGCTCTATCTCATCAGTGCTGGTTTGGGTTCGAGTCGCCAGTGTTCTGACTTCATCGGCCACGACAGCAAATCCTCGTCCTTGCTCTCCAGCTCTTGCTGCTTCAATAGCTGCGTTGAGTGCTAACAAGTTGGTTTGTTCTGCGACACCCCGAATGACTTCCAGAACCGACCCCACCTCTTGAGTATCATTGGCTAGCATCTGAATGTTGGCGTCAGTCTCCGTTAGGCGAACCGATAAAGACTGCATGTAGCTTGATGCTAACTCAATAACTTGTGTACCGTGTTTACCCTGCTCACTGGCTTGCTTAGCGGCGCTTGCTGCATGTTGAGCTGAGTTGGCGACTTCTTGGTTACTGGCGTGAAGCTCATTCATTGCTGAGGCAACAGTGTCGACAGCCTGTTGTTGTTGCTGAGATTTGCTTGCGCTGCCTTGCGCGACTTTGTTTAGTGATACAGCGGCTTCAGTGATGTTTTCGGTGACGGGTTTAATATCACTAATAATGACACCAAGCTTGGTTGTAAAACGGTTGAATGCCGCGGCAATCTGGCTTAGTTCATCGGCGCCCTTTTCAGGTAACTGGCGTGATAGGTCGCCATCCCCGCTGGCGATATCATTAAGCGCATCTAATGTTTCTTTACATGGCGTGACAATACTGCGGCTGAGCCAAGTAGCAAGGGCTAACATAAAGACTAGAGCCACTAAGACGGATGTCATCACCTTTTTGATTTCGTTCCAGACCAAGGCTTGAATATCATCGACATAAACGCCAGTACCAATGATCCAACCCCAAGGGGTAAAGGCTTTAATATAGGATATTTTTTCCACGGGAGCGTCGGCACCCGGCTTTGGCCACATATAGTTCACGAATCCAGATTGTTTGCTTTTTGCTACTTCAACCATATCGACAAACAAGCGTTTGCCATTAGGATCCGATATTTGGCTTAAGTTCTGTCCAACGAGTTTTGGTTTAAGAGGGTGCATGATCATGTTGGGTGTCATGTCATTAATCCAAAAGTAGTCGTTAGTTTCGTAACGAAGAGCCTGAATCGCTTGGCTAGCTGCTGATTGAGCTTCGCTTTGTGTCATGGCGCCTGATTGCTGTTTTTGGTAGTAATGATTGACGAGCGTATAGGCGCTCTCAACAAGGTGGCGGGTTTTGGTTTGTTTTGCCTCTGTCAGAGATTTGTCGTAGTCGACAAGTGACAGAGCAAGTGGAACAAGCAGGGCAACAGAAACAACTAGGATCAATAGATACAAACGGTTCTGAATAGAAATGCGGCGCAAGAATTGGGTATTCATCTTAAGAACTCCTTTTTCTTAAAGTGAACACATCACCAATGGGTAATATTGGCATGCTGACTTTTAAGTTAATTTTATGAATAATTATGAACTAGGCAGTCTGACTTAAATTTATAATTGTTATGCATTTACCTTACGGTATTCGCTCTATTGATACCATCCCCCAATAGTCTAAGACTTGAGCTAGCTTCAACTTTCGCTTGGAAAGGGGGGAATACCAGGAAGAGTTGGCTGGGGCGTTGCTGTTACAAGCAAAAAAAAGCCACCTTCTTAGCGAAGGTGGCTTGGTATTCTGCTAGTTACGAGAACCTATTAGTTCATGCCGTATTTTTTTAGTTTCTTGCGAAGAGTACCGCGGTTGATACCCATCATGGTTGCTGCGCGAGTTTGGTTACCGCGAGTGTACTGCATGATGGTGTCTAGTAGTGGTTGTTCAACTTCTGCCAACACTAGTTCATACAACTCAGTGACATCTTGACCATTCAATTGAGCAAGGTAGTTCTTTAGAGACGCTTTGACAGAGTCACGTAGTGGCTTCTGAGTGATTTGGTCTTGAGATGTTACTGTAGTAACGGTCAATGGTTCTGAAGTCAAATTCTGTTCGAACATAATCGGTTTAGCTCTTCTCGTAATTATGATGCAACGTTTTTAAAATAGCCTTGTAATGAATCTAGCTGCTCGTGAGCAACTTCAATTGCATTAAAGGCACGACGAAATTCACTGGCTTGTGCATGTTCTTTTAAATACCAGCCAACATGCTTGCGCGCGATACGTGGACCTAAATACTCTCCATAAAACTCATGGAGGGCGTGAACATGGCCAAGCAAGATGCCCTCAACATCTCCAACTGGACGTTCAGGCATCAGTGTGCCGTTTTCCAAATAGTGTTGGATTTCCTCGAAAATCCATGGCCGTCCTTGGGCCGGACGTCCAATCATCAAAGCGTCAGCGCCAGTATAGTCCAAAACGAACTTGGCCTTCTCAGGGCTATCTATATCTCCGTTAGCGATAACAGGGATAGAGATTGCTTCTTTAACCGCTTTGATGCTGTCGTATTCAGCCTCACCTTTATACATACAAGCTTTAGTTCGACCATGAAGGGCGAGTGCTTGTATGCCACAGTCTTCGGCAAGCCTTGCTATTTGGACACAGTTTTTATTGTCTGTATCCCAGCCAGTACGGGTTTTTAGCGTTACTGGAACATCTACTGCATCCACAACAGCACGCAGAATATCTTCGATAATCTCTGGGTGCTTTAGCAGTGCAGAGCCCGCTAGCTTTTTATTTACTTTCTTTGCAGGGCATCCCATGTTGATATCGATGATCTGTGCACCGTTCTCAACACTGAATTGTGCCGCATCAGCCATAAGCTTTGCGTCGGCACCTGCAATTTGCACGGAGCGAATACCCGATTCACCCTCATGCACCATGCGCTGCTGCGACTTAGATGTTTTCCACAGTTTAGGATTAGAGGACATCATTTCACTGACCGCCATTCCAGCACCGTAACGAAGACACAACTCGCGAAATGGTCTATCTGTTACTCCAGCCATAGGAGCGACGATAAGATTGTTCTTAAGTTGGTATTTTCCGATTTTCAAAACATCGCCACAGGTTTACACAAGCAAGGGCGCGCATTTTACGCATTTTTTCGATGCGTGAAAAGACTAATATTTGAGCATTTACAATTTGTTTCTGCAAAATGCCTGATTTTCAGCCTTTTAGTGGTGAAAGT
Organism: Vibrio nomapromontoriensis; assembly: GCF_050337205.1. Taxonomy (NCBI): domain Bacteria; kingdom Pseudomonadati; phylum Pseudomonadota; class Gammaproteobacteria; order Vibrionales; family Vibrionaceae; genus Vibrio; species Vibrio nomapromontoriensis. The sequence continues at coordinate 150,289 of NZ_JAKJSS010000013.1, read as the reverse complement.
ATTCGGTATTCAACATGAGAAGTCGCCCCTGTTAACGGGTTAAACGACTTCTCATCGCGAAAAAGGGTTATTTAGTGGCGGAGATACGACACCATTCTTTGAGTTCGACGATAGGGTCAACCGTCATTTCATCACGATAGTAGTTGGCGACGTCTTCTGCTTGGGTATCAAGTACGCCTGACATTGCTAACTTACCTTGGTCTTTGACCAGCGATTTGATCACGGCTGACAAATCACGTAATGGACCCGCAAGAATGTTCGCTACCACAACATCGGCGAGTAGGTTTTCAGGTTGATCTTGTGGCAAGTAAAGTTCAAGTTGGTCAGCAACACCGTTGCGCTGGGCGTTATCTTTCGAGGCGACTAAAGCTTGAGGATCGATATCGATACCAATGACTTTAGCTGCGCCAAGTTTGATCGCCGCAATGGCAAGAATACCGGAACCACAACCAAAATCGATGACCGTTTTACCAGCAAGGTCTAGCGACTCTAGCCATTCTAAACACAATGCAGTTGTAGGGTGGGTACCGGTACCAAATGCTAGACCAGGATCTAACATCACGTTGATCGCATCTGGTTCTGGAACATCACGCCAGCTTGGGCAGATCCATAGGCGTTGGCCAAATTGCATTGGGTGGAAGTTATCCATCCATTCGCGCTCCCAGTCTTTGTCTTCGAGCTGCTCAACTTTATGTGCGAAGCCTGCGACTAACATGTTGCTGGCTTTGATTTGTTCTAGGACGAGCTTAGTGTCAGTTTCGGCATCATAAAGGGCAACAATGTCAGTATCACCCCAAAGTCGAGTCTCACCCGGTAGGGGCTCAAAGACAGGCGTGTCTTGTGCATCGAGGAAAGTAACAGACAGCGCGCCTGTTTCTTCCATTAACATATCGCCGATAAGTTCAGCGTTGTCATTTGTGGCGTTAAGTTTGATTTGAATCCAAGGCATGAGTCTGGTCCGTGGTGAGTAATTTTGCGCAGAGTGTAGCAGATTAGCGAAAAGAGCGTATAAAAAAAGCCCACATCAGTGGGCTTAGTATCATCGGGCAATAGGCTTACTGTAAACCGAGCTTCTTCTCTAGATAGTGGATGTTCGCACCACCGTGTTGGAAGTTCTCGTCGTTCATGATAGCCAGTTGTAGCTCGGTATTCACGTTAATACCTTCGACAATCATTTCACCTAACGCATTTTTCATACGAGCGATCGCCACGTCACGGTTTTCGCCGTAAGTGATGAGCTTACCGATCATTGAATCATAATGCGGTGGTACGGTATAACCGGTATAGATGTGAGATTCCCAACGTACACCCATGCCACCAGGAGCATGGAAGCGTGTGATCTTACCAGGTGAAGGTAAGAAGCGAACTGGGTCTTCGGCGTTGATTCGGCACTCGATTGAGTGACCACGCAGTTTGATTTCATCTTGAGTAAATGAAAGCGGTTGGCCAGCTGCGATACGTAGCTGCTCTTTAACAAGGTCGATACCCGTTACCATCTCAGTAATGGTGTGCTCTACCTGAATACGCGTATTCATTTCGATAAAGTAGAATTCGCCATTCTCATACAAGAATTCAAACGTACCAGCGCCACGGTAGCCGATTTCGATACACGCGCGAGTACAGCGCTCACCGATGTACTTACGCATCTCTTCGGTAATACCTGGTGCTGGTGCTTCTTCCACAACTTTCTGGTGACGACGTTGCATTGAACAATCACGCTCACCAAGGTGAATCGCGTTGCCTTGGCCGTCAGCCAGTACTTGAACTTCAATGTGACGAGGGTTTTCTAGGAATTTTTCCATGTAAACCATGTCATTGTTGAAACACGCTTTTGCTTCAGCGCGCGTCATGGCTATCGCTTCAGTCAGTTCTGCTTCAGAGCGAACCACGCGCATACCACGACCACCGCCGCCGCCAGAGGCTTTAATGATAACAGGGAAGCCAATACGTTTTGCGTGTGCTTTGTTCTTCGCGTCATCATCATCAAGAGGGCCATCAGAACCTGGAACACAAGGCACGCCCGCTTTTTTCATTGAAGTGATAGCGGAGACTTTATCACCCATCATGCGGATGGTTTCAGCTTTAGGGCCTACAAAAATGAAGCCACTACGCTCAACTTGTTCAGCAAAGTCAGCGTTTTCTGAAAGGAAGCCATAACCTGGGTGAACGGCAACAGCTCCAGTGACTTCCGCCGCGCTAATAATGCGAGGGATGTTAAGGTAGCTGTCGATGCCACGAGCTGGACCGATACAAATGGTTTCGTCTGCAAGTAGCACGTGCTTAAGATCGCGGTCAGCGGTTGAGTGAACCGCTACGGTCTTTATGCCGAGCTCTTTACAAGCGCGCAGAATACGTAGTGCAATTTCACCACGATTCGCGATTACTAATTTATCTAACATAATGAGCGCTCTCTATTATTCGATAATGACTAGAGCTTGGTCGAACTCAACTGGTTGGCCGTCTTCAACAAGGATAGCGGTAACAACACCAGACTTATCAGATTCAATTTGGTTCATCATTTTCATCGCTTCAACGATACATAGTGTATCGCCAGCATTTACTTGCTGACCCACTTTCACGAACGGTTTTGCATCAGGGCTTGGCGCGCCGTAGAACGTACCTACCATTGGCGAAAGAACTTGATGTCCAGCAGGCGCCGCAGGTGCTTCTTGAGCTGCAGGTGCTGCTGAAGCAACCGCTGGTGCAGGTGCGGCAACTGGAGCTGGAGCTGCTGCGTATTGAATCGGTGCAACAGGTGCTGTGCCATTACGGCTGATTCGTACCGATTCTTCACCTTCAGAGATTTCTAGCTCAGAAATGCCTGATTCTTCTACTAGTTCGATAAGTTTTTTGATTTTACGAATATCCATGTTTCTATCTCTTCTCTAATGTGAGTCAGATGACTGTCGTGCAGCCATAGAGTATCTATTTTGCTTTCAGCGCCTTAATGGCAGCAGAAAGAGCAAATTCATAGCCTTGCGATCCCAGTCCGCATATCACCCCTTGTGCCACATCGGACAAATAAGAGTGATGACGAAATGGTTCTCTGGCATGAACGTTTGATAAGTGCACTTCGATAAATGGTATTGAAACGCCAAGCAAAGCATCTCTTAATGCGACGCTGGTGTGAGTAAAGGCTGCTGGGTTGATAATGATAAAATCAATATCACCATGGGCGGCGTGTATCGCTTCAATGAGCTCGTATTCACGATTGGATTGCAGATGTGTCAGGGTTATGCCCTGTGCTTGCGCTAAGTCAGTTAGGTTATCAATAATTTGTGATAGTGTTTCCGAACCATAGTGTCCAGGCTCTCTTAGTCCTAATAGATTAAGGTTTGGGCCATTTAAAACTAGAATTCGTGACTTTGCTGCCATAATGCTGCCATCTTCTGTTAACGTGAAATGAACGTGATTTATCTCAAGTTTATATAAAAATCAGCCTAATTTGACGCCAAATTTTGGCTGTTTTTTAAAAGTTGACCAAGATTATAGCTAATTCACAGCATTTAGCAGCAATTTACTGGTCTAATCACCCTATCTTTGTCAGAAAACTTGCAACACAGTGCACGTTTTTACTCAATTCTGAAAAAACTTGATACAAAAAAACCGCCCTAGAACAAGGCGGTTTGTTGTGGATATGTTGCGGCTTTAAGCAAGTTCGGCTTTTTCTGCGATCAGTTTATCAACTACGCTTGGATCCGCTAAGGTTGAGGTATCGCCCAGGTTGCTGGTATCGCCTGTCGCAATTTTACGTAGGATACGGCGCATAATTTTACCGGAACGCGTTTTCGGTAATGAATCTGTCCAGTGCAACACATCAGGGGTGGCGATTGGGCCGATTTCTTTTCTTACCCAATCTTTTACTTGCTTATGAAGCTCTGCTGATGGGTATTCACCATCATTGAGCGTGATATAGGCATAGATGGCCTGACCTTTGATGTCATGTGGGATGCCAACAATTGCTGCTTCAGCAATTTTATCGAAAGCGACTAATGCCGACTCAATTTCTGCGGTGCCCATACGGTGTCCAGAAACGTTGAGTACATCATCGACACGACCCGTGATCCAGTAGTAACCATCTTCATCGCGACGCGCACCATCACTGGTGAAGTACATCCCTTTAAAGGTGGAGAAATAGGTTTGTTCAAATCGGTCGTGATCGCCATAGACGGTACGCATTTGTCCCGGCCAAGAGTCTAGAATCACTAGATTGCCGTCAGTCGCACCTTCAATGATGTTACCCATGTTATCGACAAGTGCAGGCTGAACACCAAAGAATGGCTTACTGGCTGAACCCGGTTTTAAATCTGTTGCACCCGGTAGCGGGGTAATCAAAATCCCACCAGTCTCGGTTTGCCACCATGTATCAACGATCGGTGACTGCTCGTTACCAATGGTCTTGTAGTACCATTCCCACGCTTCTGGGTTAATCGGTTCGCCGACCGAACCCATGATTCTTAAGCTGTCTCGCTTGGTGCCTTTAACTGCTTCATCCCCTTTTGCCATAAGTGCGCGAATGGCCGTTGGAGCGGTGTAGAGAATATTGACTTGGTGCTTGTCGACCACTTCGCTCATGCGGCTCGTATCTGGGTAGTTTGGTACGCCTTCAAACAAAATAGTTTTTGCACCATTAGCAAGTGGACCATAAATGAGGTAGGTGTGACCCGTAATCCAACCCACATCTGCAGTACACCAGAAGGTTTCACCTGGCTGATAGTCAAAGACATACTTAAACGTCATCGCAGCATAGACTAAGTAACCGCCAGTGGTGTGCAATACGCCTTTAGGTTTACCCGTTGACCCTGAGGTATAGAGGATAAATAGTGGATCTTCCGCTTGCATCTCTTCAGGAGGACAAATATCAGACACCGTTGCTGTGGCTTCGTGCCACCAAACGTCACGATGACTGTGCCAAGCCACATCACCACCAGTACGTTTAAGAACCATGACAGTAGAAATATTTTTCACGTCTGGATTTGTTAGTGCTTCATCAACGTTTTTCTTTAGTGGTACGGCGCGACCGCCACGAACGCCTTCATCGGCGGTGATAACGACTTTCGCATCTGAATCGATAATGCGGCCCGACAAGGCTTCTGGAGAAAAGCCGCCAAATACCACGGTGTGAACGGCACCGATTCGGGTACAGGCTAGCATGGCAACCGCCGCTTCAGGCACCATTGGCATATAAAGGCATACCACGTCGCCTTTGTTCACGCCTTGCGCTTTTAGAGCGTTTGAAAATTGACACACTTCTTTGTGCAGTTCGTTGAAGGTGAGTGTTTTATCGTCGGCAGGGTCATCGCCCTCCCAAATGATTGCTACGTCATCCCCTTTATCGGCGAGGTGACGGTCAATACAGTTCGCAGACACATTGAGTGTGCCATCTTCAAACCAGCGAATATCAACATGACCGGTATCGAAAGAGGTGTTTTTCACCTGCGTGAAGGGTTTGATCCAATCTACAATCTTGCCGTGCTCGCCCCAAAATGCCTCAGGGTTACTAACGGACTGCTGGTACATGGATAGGTAAGTGTCGTTATCCGCGTGCGTATGCGTTTTAATATTTTCTTTTACCGGATAAACATGAACTTCACTCATTGCTTCTCTCCTTGTGAATTGAGCACTTCCAACTTGGGCTGAGTTACATCTGCTACTAACTCTCGGCTAGATTGGCATAAACGGCAATTAGACTTTAGGCGTACTTGTTTTAAATGCCTTTAAATCAGTTACTTGCGCTAGTGCTGAAATGAGATCCCAGTCGCAAAATTAGTTTTGGGGAATAAAGGGCGGCATTGTGCCTTTTGTCAGTTTCAAATAGACCAGTGCGGCGGCTTTGGCGTCATTGAGGGCATCGTGCTTATTGTAGGCGGGGATTTCTAAGTGCCGACAAATAGCCTCTAAGCTCAGGTCGAAATAGCCGTTCGGCAGAATTCGCAACAGCTTGTCATTGTAGAGCTGGCTGACTTCAATGAGAGCGTTGGGAAGCGGGAAGCCAAGGTGCTTTTTCGTGACACGATCGAGGATTTTTTTGTCGTAGCGAATGTGATAACCGACCAAAGGGCGATTACCAATAAAGTTAATGAGGGACGTAATAGCTTGCTGTTCACTGATGCCATGTTTCAAATCGTGATGAGTAATATGATGAATTTTTACCGAGTTTTCGTCGAGTGACTGTGGGGCACGAAGATGCACTTCAAATGGGGCGCTAGTAATAATACGGTTACCAATGATTTTGGTCGCGGCAATCGTCACTATTTCAGCCACGTTAGGATCGAGGCTGGTTGTCTCACAATCGAGTGACACAAACTCATTGCAGCGGGCACGGGCAAACAGTGGCGCATAAGCTGTGCCTTTAAGTTTATAGTGCCACCAATATCGTCGAATTGGGTTCATACTGCTCCTTGAACGCTGGTTGTTTTTTTCCTGGGCGTCGCTATATGCGAATTTGGTAATGATAGCCAAGCCATTGCTTGAATTTTTTCACCACATGTAGCCCGTGACGTAACAAGTCCCGCTCTGGGCGTTCTAAGTTCGCTAACTGAATCGCATTTTGGGTGTGATGATGAGTGAGCTGTTGTTGTAACCTGAGTTTGAAAAATTGCTTGAGTGCTTCTGACAGATTATCGGCAGTCGAGGTCTCTAAAACGCGTTTCTCAACCAATTGATCAATTCGCTCGAAAGTGTTGGTTGCTTCTAGCCCATACTCTAGGCTGAGTGCTCGGATACCGTGAACAATAGGAAAAATGCCGCCTTGCTTGATATCCAAGCCGTCCTTGGACGCTTTGACATTACCAAATAAGGTGAGCGGTACAGCAAAAGTGAGGGCGGGGCGGGTAAAGTCAGCCAGAATCAGCTCTTGCCCTTCCATTTGTTCTCGTAATGACGTGCTTATAGGGGCAAGAAGTGCGAGGTTTCCTGCGATAGCCCGGGCGTCGGCAAGAATCGCTAACTCCATCACGTTATCGGGTGTCGCTTTAGAAATTAATTGCCGGACGTGACGGTGCCATTCAGAAACAGATTTAACCCATTGACTATTACTCACCATGACGTTGCCGGGGCATAGTGGATAACCTAATCGAGCCAGTGTATGGCTTAGTGTTTCTAATACCTTCTCTTTGTCTGGCCAATCTAATGTGTCATCTAAGATAAGTGCGTTGTCTTGGTCGGTTTTTAGGATTTGTTCTCCACGACCTTCTGAGCCTAATACGATAAAGCAGCAGTGATTATGTACTGCGGGAGGGAGGATCAATTCGAAGGCTTTTTCGATAATTTGCTCATTTACCGCTGAGATAAGCTCCATCATGAAGCGAGTGCGAATACCATTGCTCACCAAGCTATCGACAAGTTGCTGTTGTTTTGTGGATGCCAGAGCAAGTTCTTCAATGCTATTAGCCCGAGCAATACTGAGCGACAACACATGAGAGTGGGTTGAGAATGTGCTGAGTATTTGGGTCATGTCGAGCATGCCAACCGGCTTTGAACCATCGCATACCATCAGCCGCTTAACGCGTTGCCTTGTCATGGTCACCATGGCATTAAAGAGAAAGTCCTCTTTTTCAACCTGATGAACGGGAAAGGTGGCGATATCACTTATCGAAGTATCGCAGGGTAATTGATCCAGAACGACGGCATGCAGCATGTTGGTACGGGTGACGATGCCATAAGGCAGGGCAGAGGGATGCGCTTGCCGTCTTGGGTCACTATCGTGTAAGCCAATAAGAGCGGCATCAACGCCTTGATCAAGCAATAACTGTGTGACTTCGGTAATAGAATGCTCAGCATCCAGTATTAACGCCGGATGGTAAATATCTTGATCGACCTTTGTCAGAATAAACTCTGCGAGATTTTGTTGTTTTTGCGCGTCTTCGAGTAATTGCTGTCTGGTGGCTAAGTTGCTATCGAAATAGGCGGCAAATTGACCATTGGCCTGATAAAGGGAGAGGAATATCTCTTTGGGGAGTAAGTACACTAACGTGTCTTCAAGGGCGACGTAATGATGTTTTACTGGGTCGCCAAATTGGGCTCGCACATCAAACATGTCATCAAAGGTGTAGTGGGCGTATATTTCATTGCTGAGTTCATCGCGTTCCTCTACCGAGCCCTTAATTAAAATGTAGAGATGCTGACTGAGCTGATGGCTTTTTAGTAGGACATCTTTTTCTCGAAAATAAGCGACGTCTAATGATGAGCGCAACTGGTTTTGCTCGCGTTCAGACAAACGGTCGAACGGAGGCGACGACATATTAAATTTGTCAGGCATCATAGGGTCTCTGTGTTGTCTCACCGTACCTCATATTGTGACACCTATTGCATTAACCTCCAGACGACTTTAGTCGAATAGTTATTGCGATAGGTGGCGGCTAATGTTACCCGTTTAATTGGCGATGGCTTGGTGCACGATGGAGAAAAGATAGGATTCGATATTTGAGGTAATTTATTTCTAGTAACAATTCCCTTTTTTGGAAACACGTGTCATTGCATAATGTGGCCGATCGCGCAGTGATCAGGTTATCTATCCTGATTTATTTCTTCTTTTTAGGTTGTTGTTATGTTGAATCCCTCCCCTTTTGCTTGGGTCTCCCAGTACCTATTTGGTTTCTTCTTTGCCTATGGTGTCTATTTGCCATTTTGGGCGTTGTGGTTTGAAGACCAAGGCGTGTCCGCAACGGATGTTGGTATGCTCATGGGGCTTGGATTTGCGACGCGCTGTGTCGCTAATTTATTGATTACACCAAGAATTCATCAGGTTGAACGCTTACTTCCCGCACTTCGCTGGGCCACATTAGCTTGTACCCTATTTATTGCCATGCACCTTGCTGCCGGTGCCAATTTCATGTTGCTGGCATTGGTCACGGTATTATTTAATCTGAGTTTTGGCCCTATGGTGCCGCTGTCGGATGCAATGGCCAATCACTATGCGAACCGAGGCGTATTGGACTATGGTCGAGCACGGTTATGGGGCTCTGTCGCGTTTATCGCCGGCTCCTCGGTTGTCGGGTACTTGGCCTCGAAGTATGGCGCCAATATGATTGTCTACACTGCTTTGGCTGGGTTTGTGCTGTCGATGCTGTTGGTGATGAGAACGCCAGTTAACCCACCCGAATCAGAAGCGTCACATACGGCAGAGCGTCCGAGTTTAAAAAGCTTGTTGTGCGATAAAGAGGTGATTCGCTTTTTGGTATTGATTGCCCTTATTCAAGGTAGTCATGCGGCTTACTACAGTTTCAGTTCTATATATTGGAAAGAAGCGGGTCACCCTGAAAGTGTCATTGGCTACTTATGGAGTCTGGGTGTCGTTTCTGAGGTGCTATTGTTTGCCTTTAGTAAAAAATGGTTTGCTGGCTGGTCTTTGCGAACCTTATTTGTTGTTTCTTCTATTGGTGTGATCGTACGTTGGGGGTTGACGGCGTCAACAGTGGCACTGCCTGCTTTGGTGGTTATCCAGCTACTTCATGGTGTCACGTTTGGTATCGCGCATATTGCTGCCATTCAATACATTCAAAAGTCAGAAGCCAATAAAATGGTGGCATTACAGTCGCTTTATAATGCGATTCCTCTTGGTGCCTTTATAGCGCTAATGATGGCGGTAAGCGGCTGGGGGTATGAACAATGGGGGGCAAACATTTTCTGGGGTATGGCGTTTATGGGTGTATTAGCGTTATTTATTAAGGTTGAACCAAAAAGTAAACCCGTGAAAGACATCAAAGAGTTTTCTAAGCCTGACCCACAGAAATGATGCTAAGCGTTTGAGTTATTAGGCTATAGCCCTTTAAATGAGACCAAAGGTTTTAAAGGGATATAGCCAATGCAAGGATGGATAGTAATTCCTGTTTCACTGGCATACCTTGGGGTGTTATTTCTCATCGCGTGGTATGGAGACAGGCAAAAAAAGTGGTTGTCGAAGTGGCGACCTTGGGTTTATAGCCTCTCTATCGCGGTTTACTGCACCTCTTGGACCTTTTATGGCACAGTGGGGCAAGCCAGTAACAACCCGTGGTCGTTCCTACCTATTTATATCGCGCCAATTCTAGTCTTTACCTTAGGTTGGCGCGTGATCGCTCGTTTAGTGCTGATTGCCAAGCGGGAACATATCACGTCGATTGCCGACTTTATCGCTGCCCGTTACGGAAAATCACAAGGCTTGGCTGTGGCTGTCACCCTAATCGCGGTGGCGGGGATCTTGCCTTATATTGCGCTGCAGTTGCGTGGTATTACTATGGGACTCGACGTTGTCGCCCCTAACCTAGCCAATGATCTTGGTTATCAAGATACCCATATCTCTTGGTTCGTTGTCGGTGCATTAGCGGTTTTTACCATGCTATTCGGAACTCGTCATATTGATAATACCGAGCATCATCGTGGCATGATGATGGCGGTGGCGTTCGAGTCTATCGTCAAGTTGGTGGCCTTTTTGGTTGTTGGGTTTTTCATCCTTTATCTGGCATGGGAACGTCCTGATATTCGCCTAGCGGAGTTAGCATCTAGTACCTATCAGTCCCCCAATATTCCGACGTTACTTATCCACACCGCGTTAACCATGATGGCGATTATCTGTCTTCCTCGGCAGTTTCATACCATGGTGGTTGAAAATGAACGAGCAAAAGATTTGCATACTGCTCGCTGGCTATTTCCACTTTATTTGCTCCTTATGGGGCTATTTGTGTTGCCGATTGCATGGGTGGGACAGGGGTTGTTAATGGGGACCTCCCCAGACACGTATGTCATTAGTATCCCTAAGTTTGCCGATGCCGACCATATCGCGTTGTTGGCGTTTTTAGGTGGGACCTCTGCGGCGAGTGGTATGGTAATTGTGTCGACCATTGCGCTCGCCATTATGGTCTCAAATGATCTCGTGATGCCATTGTTGTTGCGACGAATCAAGCTCGCTCATCGCTCCCATCGTCACCTGTCTGGCTTGCTGTTGATCATTCGTCGAGCGCTGATCTGTTTGTTGTTGTTTGGGGCGTGGTTGTTTTATCAGGCGTTAGATTCGATACATTCCTTATCTGCGATTGGCTTTTTGTCATTTTCAGCCATTACCCAGTTTGCCCCTGCGCTTATTGGCGGTTTGTATTGGCGACTGGGGAATAGAAAGGGTGTTTATGTCGGCTTGCTAGTGGGTTTTACCATCTGGTTGATTACCTTGATGGGCGAGACCGGGTTACTTGCAGGTGATGCGCAAAATAACCTGTTGATTTGGGTGATTACTCCGCCAGAGATGTTGTTATCTTTGGATATAAAAAGTTCTGATTGGGGCATGCTGATTAGCGTTGTGCTCAATGCGTTGTGTTTCATTGCCGTGTCGTTGTCGACAAGGGCGAGTTTAACGGAGCGCTTGCAGTCGGCTTCTTTTGTCGGTACGCCATTACCCGAAAGTGAAAATATTAGCTTATATCAAAGCCGAGTGACGGTGGCTGAACTCGAAATGTTAGCCTCTCGTTTTGTGGGGCGAACGCGAGTTCGCAGCGCTTATCGACAGTTTTGGCGGCAGCAGCAACAAGATGGATTACCTAATCAACAAGCGTCGGCCGAATTGATTCGACATACCGAACGAGTGCTGGCAGGAGTATTTGGTGCCTCTTCTGCTAAGCTCGTCCTGACATCTGCGCTGCAAGGTCGCAATATGCAACTCGAAGAAGTTGCGACGATCGTTGATGAAGCATCAGAGCTCTATCACTTTAGTCGAGGGTTACTACAGGGAGCGATAGAGCATATTGGACAAGGTATTGCGGTTGTTGATAAGCAACTTAGGTTAGTGGCGTGGAACCGACGTTACCTTGAATTGTTTAGCTTCCCACCAGGGTTGATTCAAGTAGGGCGCCCTATTGCAGAGGTTATTCGACATAATGCCGAGCAAGGGCTTTGTGGTCCGGGCGATCCGAATGAACATGTTCGTAAACGTATCTATCATTTAGAGCAAGGATCGCCGCATACTTCATCAAGGATTCGCTCAGATGGTAGTGTGATTGAAGTTCAAGGTAACCCGATGCCCGGTGGCGGTTTTGTCATGAGTTTTACCGATATTACCGTATTTAGAGCCGCAGAAAGTGCGTTGCGTGATGCAAATGAGCGCTTGGAATCCAGAGTGACCGAGCGAACGAAAGAGCTGGAGCAATTAAATGCTCGTCTTGTATTCGCAACAAAAAAAGCCGAGTCTGAATCACAATCAAAAATGCGTTTTCTTGCAGCGGTCAGTCATGATTTGATGCAACCTTTGAATGCCGCTCGTTTGTTTGCTTCCTCGTTATCTGAAGTCAGTAAAGATGATGAAACGAAAAAGCTATCGTCACACATAGAGAGTGCGCTCGGCGCTGCGGAAGAGCTTATTGGCGACTTATTAGATATTTCTCGTTTGGAGTCAGGTAAGTTGCAAACGAAGGTGCGTGGGTTTGAGCTGTCGGAAGTGTTCGACACGCTAAAGGCCGAATTCAGTGCGATCTCGGTTGGGCAAAATATTCGATTTTCAGTGGTTTCTTCAGGTTTAATCGTTAAGTCGGATCCGAAATTACTGCGCCGAGTACTGCAGAACTTTCTTACCAATGCTTTTCGCTATAACCCCGAGGGGAAAGTGGTGTTGGGGGCTAGGCGAGTAAACGGCCGAGTGAGAATTGATGTTTGGGATGATGGTATTGGTATTCCTGAAAATAAACAAAAAGAGATTTTTGACGAGTTCTCTCGTGTCGATCAAGCGCGAGCCGATCAAGGGCTAGGGCTAGGGCTAGCGATCTCGAGAGGGATAGCCCGCGTTCTTAACCATCAAATTTCTATGCAGTCATGGCAAGACAAGGGTAGCGTATTCTCGATCACTCTAGATAAAGCGTATGAGATTGAGCCTATCTTGCAACCAGTGACAACAGCGCCACATGCTGCGCTTCAGCATTTAAACATTCTTTGTGTCGACAATGAACAAGATATCTTAGTGGGAATGGAGACTTTACTTGCTCGCTGGGGTTGTGACGTTAGAACGGCGCTGGACTTAGTTGGCAGTCTGAAACATCTGGATGATGATTGGCAACCCGATGTGATTTTTTCAGACTATCGTTTAGACAATGGTCGAACAGGTTTAGAAGTGCTCCAACAGTGTCGGCTGCGGTTGGGCGACTCATTTAAAGGTGTGATTATTAGCGCCGATCGTACTGAAACTATGCTTGAAGGCATTAAATCTAATGGCTTTAGCTTTTTACCAAAACCCGTTAAACCCCTCAAATTAAGGGCGATGCTCAATCGCACTTAGTCAGATAAAAGTGATGGAAAACATTAATGTCATGATTGTGTTGTTAAGTTTTCCATTGCTTTACCTTATATAACGCTTCCTTTACATAGCTTGACAGACGCTTTACATCAGGTGAGTTACGCTAGAGTCCTCTTCAAACACGTCAGTTAGAAAAGGTGAATATATGAAAAAACGATTAGTTGTAGCGTGTGTTGCGCTTATGTCTGGAAGTGTATTCGCAGGAAGCGATATTGGTAATAGCAAGTTGGAAACCGAAGCATTTTCCAGCAAGCAGAAAGCCTATGAGGCTGGCTACCAGTTGGTTGATGAACTTAATGAGATGTCCAGTGGTGCCTTGGCGCATCAATTCAAGCTGAATGCTCACAGTGACAACATCCAAGATGTTGAATTAAAAAACACTGAAATATCAGTTCAAGAATTCTCCGAAAAACAAGGAACTATAAAGTATCGCGCTCAGGTGAATGTCAGTTATCAATATGACGCGAAAGATAGTTAGTACTGTTCAGGTCTTATCTTAGGAAAAGGCAATATAATAGGGTGGCAAAAACAGGTTTATTCTCAATATCACCAAACTTAACGAGAATACGAACTTTTATTTGACGCACTATCTTTATCTCTAATGAGAATTTAGTAAGTAATGAGGTGTCATCATGAATAAACTAGCATTAATTACCGCGTCTTTGGTTCTATCATCTACAGCAATGGCGACCACAACATCACTGGTTGGTGATGTCGACTTACATTCAGAAGGCTTTAGCACTAAACAGCAAGCTTATGATGCAGGCTTTCAGATGGTTAATGATTTGAAAGCGATGCCTTCGACGGATTTAGTTTATAAGTTGAGAGTGCATGAAGGCGATTTATTGCGAAACAGTGTCCAAGTTGACGATGCGCAGGTCACCGTGCAGGAATATGCAGAAAATCGCGGTGAAATTAAGTACCGAGCGATTATCGATGTTGAGTATTCGTATAAAGAGCGCTCATAGCGGCTTACTTACCGTTTAGGTGACTGCCTGCGAGTCGCGTAAAAAAGACCAATGCGAACGCATTGGTCTTTTCTTCTTTAGCCAACGAATAAACGTTGTTATTAGTGGTCGTGTGCCTCACCAGCACCTTTCGGGTAGCGGATAGACTCAACCATTTCTTGTACATCTTCAGGTACTTCAGCAGTAAACTTGTTCACTACGATAGAGACAACAAAGTTTAGACACATACCCAGCGTACCGATGCCTTCTGGGCTGATACCAAACCACCAGTTTTCTGGTGTGCTTGCTGCTGGGTTAATGAACTTGAAGTAAATGATGTAGCTTGCTGTGAAGGCAATACCTGACAACATACCTGCAATTGCGCCTTCCTTGTTCATCTTCTTGTAGAAGATACCTAGGATGATGGCAGGGAAGAAGGATGCTGCGGCTAAGCCGAAGGCAAACGCTACTACCTGTGCTACAAAGCCTGGTGGATTAATACCTAAGTAACCTGCACCGACAATCGCGACCATGGCGGCTAGACGAGCAGCTAATAGCTCCTGCTTGTCGGTCATATTTGGTCTGAAGCCTTTCTTCAACAAGTCATGTGAAATCGACGTTGAGATGACCAATAGTAGACCAGCGGCTGTTGATAGTGCGGCTGCTAGACCACCAGCTGCAAGTAGTGCAACAACCCAGTTTGGTAGTTTCGCTAGCTCAGGAGAAGCCAGTACGATGATGTCACGGTTAATCTTCATTTCGTTGCGTTCATCGCCCGAGTAGAACATTTTGCCATCGCCGTTCTTATCTTCCCAGCCTACTAGGCCAGTGCTTTCCCAGTTTTTGTACCAGCTTGGTGCTTCTGCTGCGGGTACCCCTTTCATATCAGGGCCGTTAATGGTCTCAATCATATTAACACGAGCAAAAGCAGCAACACCTGGCGCTGTTGTGTAAAGCAAAGAGATGAACAGTAGTGCCCAACCTGCTGAGATACGTGCATCACGTACACGAGGTACAGTGAAGAAACGAATGATTACATGTGGCAGACCCGCAGTACCGACCATTAGAGCTGCACAGATGAAGAAGACATCGACCATGCTCTTGTTACCTTCGGTATAGGCGGTGAATCCGAGCTCTTCGGTTAAGCCATCGAGTTTATCGAGTAAGTAAACGTCCGTGCCTGAGATGGTCGACCCCATACCTACTTGTGGTAACGGGTTACCTGTCATCATAATAGAGGTAAAGATTGCTGGTACTAGGAAGGCGAAAATGAGGACACAGAATTGAGCAACCTGCGTATAAGTGATGCCTTTCATACCACCCAGGACGGCATAGAAGAACACAATGCCCATACCAATGATGATGCCTAAGTTAATGTCAACTTCTAGGAAGCGGGAGAAGACGACGCCCACACCACGCATTTGACCTGCTACATAGGTAAATGAAACGAAGATGGCACAAAATACCGCTACCATACGAGCTGTTTTCGAGTAGTAACGCTCACCGATGAAATCAGGAACGGTAAACTGACCGAATTTACGTAAGTAAGGTGCTAAACATAGTGCGAGTAGTACATAACCACCAGTCCAACCCATTAAGTAAACCGCACCGTCGTAGCCAACGAATGAGATGATACCTGCCATAGAAATGAACGATGCTGCAGACATCCAGTCTGCTGCGGTAGCCATACCATTTGCGACGGGGTGAACACCACCACCAGCCACGTAAAATTCACTGGTCGAGCCTGCTCGAGCCCAGATTGCGATACCGATATACAGTGCGAATGTAATACCGACGAGAATAAACGTCCAAGTTTGAATATCCATGTTCTAGCCTCTAGTCTTCCTGTACGTTGTATTTTTTGTCGAGCGCATTCATGCGAGCAACGTAAATAAATATCAGCGCCACGAAGGTGTATATCGAACCTTGTTGAGCAAACCAAAATCCTAGCTTGAAACCGCCAAATTGAATGGTATTAAGGGCATCAACAAATAGAATGCCTGCGCCGTAAGATACAACGAACCAGATGGCGAGCAGTGTCCCCATGATTCCCAAGTTTTCCTTCCAGTAGGCTTGCGCATGTTCCGATGATTCGAACGCCATGGCTATCTCCTTATTAAGTGGTGTTAACGTTATGTTACGTTTAATAAGGTAGCAGGGTCGTAGCAAGAACTCTGTGCAACTTTAGTCGAGCGGGGAGTCGGGTGAAATGCATTAATAACAAGGTGTTGAGTGGGATGCTTGCCAAAAGTGTGATGTTAAATTGCTGTTAAATTAGCCAAAGGTCTAATATTTAATGGTATCAACAAGCCGCGAGAGTGAAATTAAGTACACATTAATACACATGTGCTTAGTAAATTAGCTGAGTTGATAGCCCACAAGTATGTTTTAATCGTCATGTTAGTAATGGGTTACAGAAATCACGGAGAGTAATGAGTGGACGCAGATTCAATTAACGGCCTGTTTTTGACTGGAGCAGTACTTGTCGCATTAAGTGTGCTGTTTAGTCAGGTATCCGCAAAGCTGGGCGTGCCTATCCTAGTGATGTTTTTAGGTGTCGGTATGTTGGCGGGAGAAGATGGCCCAGGGGGCATCTATTTTGATGATTATTCCATTACTTATTTAGTGAGTAACCTAGCGTTAGCGGTTATTTTGCTTGATGGTGGCATGCGTACACGCGTGGCCAGCTTTCGAGTCGCTTTTTGGCCTTCAATCACTATGGCAACACTGGGCGTTGCTTGTACCACAACGCTGACCGGCTTAATGGCCATGTGGCTGTTTGACTTAGAATTACTGCAAGGCATTTTGGTGGGGGCTATTGTGGGCTCTACCGACGCAGCCGCTGTGTTTTCTTTATTAAAAGGACGCCAGCTCAATGAGCGTGTTGGAGCAACACTAGAAATTGAATCCGGAACTAACGATCCCATGGCGGTATTCTTAACCGTCACGCTTATTGCTGTGCTTGGTAGCTCTGGTATGGATTTGGGCGCGACCTTCCTTATCAAAAGCTTTCTGATGCAATTTGGTATTGGAATTATTGTTGGTTTAGCTGGAGGGTGGTTACTGTGGAAGCTTGTTAACCGTACGCAATTGCACGAAGGATTATATTCAATACTGGTGATTAGTGGTGGTGTGGCGTTATTGGCGTTAGCCAATCATCTTGGTGGCAGTGGTATTTTATCTATCTATCTTGTTGGGCTATTGCTGGGCAATAAGCCGACACGTTCGCGTCATTCAATACTTAGTGTACTGGATGGTATGACTTGGCTAAGTCAGATTGTGATGTTTGTGGTGTTGGGTCTATTAGTGACGCCGTCGAGCCTGGTCGACATTATGGTGCCGGGTTTTGCCTTAGCCTTTGGTATGATCTTCTTTGCCCGGCCAATTTCCGTGTGGCTAGGTTTATCTCTGTTTAAGAGTTTCGGTGCTCGTGAAAAGTGGTTTATTTCTTGGATAGGCTTACGTGGTGCGGTTCCCATCATTTTGGCTGTGTATCCGATGATGGCGGGTTTACCTAATGCTCAGCTGTATTTCAATATTGCCTTCTTCGTCGTACTGGTGTCATTGGTGGTGCAAGGAGGTACGTTAATGAAAGCGGCGGCGTTAGCCAAAGTTGAGCTCCCTCCTAAACCAGAGCCTATTTCTCGCTCTGGCGTGGAAATATTTCCCGCCAGCGAGTGGGAGATGTTCATCTACAAACTGAAACCAGAAAAATGGTGTGTCGGCGAGCCGCTACGTAAATTAAAAATGCCAGAAGGAACCCGAATTGCAGCATTATTTCGAGATAATCAGTTGTTGCACCCGTCGGGAAGCACAGAGTTGCGAGCGAGTGATACTTTATGTGTATTAGCGCAAGATCAAAATTTAGATGCATTGAGTTTATTGTTTAGTGAGGCCCCAGAAGATGAAAATCTTGCTCGATTCTTTGGTGACTTTTTCCTTGATGCCACAGCGAAGCTGTCTGATGTTTCGACGTTTTATGGCCTTGAGTTTGAGGATGTCGATGCGGATATGACTCTCAAAAGTTTGGTTGAAAAAGAGCTGGGTGCTCAGCCTGTCTTAGGGGATAGCTTTGAATGGCACGGACTGCAATGGGTTGTTGCCGCCATTGACGAGAATGAAGTGACGAAACTAGGGCTTTGTTTGCCAGAGGCCCCGGATGAGTAGCGATATGGCGTGAATGGCGTGAATAGCACTATCGCGCCTTAATACTACAACGATGGGTATAGAATAAAGCCCCCCCAAGCAATCATAAGGATTGCTTGGGGGGGCTTTATTCGCTCGCCTCATTGAGTAAAATGACCGCTTGGGTTCGATTCTTTACGCCAAGTTTTCTAAAAATTGCCGTCATATGCGCTTTAATAGTGGCCTCCGAGACATTCAAGTCATAGGCAATTTGCTTATTTAGCAACCCATCAGACAACATGCCTAGCACCTTGTATTGTTGCGGTGTCAGTGTGGCAATTTTTTCTGCGAGGTCATTGTAAGCGGAGTCCTCAGACATTAACTCGATAGGGAAGTAGGGTTCGCCTTCAAGCACTTGATTTAGAGCACCGATGAGAACTTTCATATCGCTTGATTTAGGGATAAAGCCAAAAGCGCCATGCATTTTTACCTGAGAAACAATGCTGGCTTCTTCGCTTGCTGAAATAACCACGATGGGGATATCTGGGTGGTCTGCTCTAAGTTGAATCAGTCCCGACATGCCATTTGCGCCCGGCATTTTTAAATCAAGCAAAATCAAATCTGGCTCTTCGCTTTTTTCAAGCAAACTAAGTAGAGAAGACAATGAATCCGCTTCTAATAGGTTGGCACCACTTATCGCCATATGTACTGATTGAAAAAGCGCGTTTCTAAACAGCGGATGATCGTCAGCGATAATGATGGTGTACGTCGGTTCCATGCTATCTCAACTTTTTAAAAAAATGTTAATACTATTATTGATTCTCTTGCGCTAGCAAACAATTATCTCAATGCAAAACTCTGATGAGAATCGAATTTTTTACCGAGTTAGTTGGTTTTTTCTCAGGTGTTGCAAGAAATCTTCAGCTGGTACAAACCCTGTCAACCTTGCATTGGGTTGCGCTTGCCCTTGAGCGTCCCAAAATTCAATCGTCGGTAGCCCTAAAACATTCATGGCTTTGAGCAGTTCAATATCTTGAGGTTGGTTTTTGGTGACATCCGCTTGCAGTAGCACAAAGTCATCTAATACCGACTCAACGGCAGGATCGTGGAAGGTGTACTTTTCAAACTCTTTACACGCGACGCACCAATCTGCATAGAAATCGAGCATGACAGGTTTACCCGCGAGCTTTGCTTGTTCGAGTGCTTGATTGAGCTCGTTGATATTATTGACGCGTGTAAAGGTAATCTGTGCTTCATTCTGGACTGCGTCACCAAACCAATATTGTAAGGCGGGTTGAGCAGAGGCGAACAGGCCGAGGATCGCGACAATACCGACAAAGCTTTGCTTCCAGCCACCAAAAGTGAGGCTATTTTTTTGATGATATAGCCAGCCAAATGCGACTACCCCTAAACCAGACCAAAGTAGGGTTGCCCACAGCTCTGGTAGAATTCGTTCAAGTAAGAAAATAGGTGCCGCGAGTAATACAAAACCAAACAACACTTTCACGCGGTCCATCCATCCGCCCGCTTTAGGCAGTAGCTTGTTACCAAAGACGGCAGCGGCAATAAGCGGGATACCCATCCCGAGTGCCAGCGCATATAAAGCAATACCACCCACCAGAAGATCACCACTTTGTGCGACGTAAAGTAAAGCACCAGAAAGAGGGGCGGTTGTGCAAGGCGAACAGACGAGCCCTGAGATGGCGCCCATTAAGAACACACCGAGTAGATTGCCTCCCTGCTGTTGATTACTCAGGCCGTTTAACCACGTTTGAACTTTAGATGGTAACTGTATGGTATATAGGCCGAACATCGAGAGCGCGAGCGCGACAAAGAGCACACTAAGGCCAATTAGGACATAAGGGTGCTGCATCGCTGCTTGAAATTGCATGCCAGCCGAAGCGACGACTAAGCCAAGCAAGGTATAGGTAAGCGCCATGCCTTGAACGTAGACAAAAGAAAGACCGAGCGCTTGTTTTTGAGTACGTTTCCCTCCACCTAATACAATACTGGTCAGTATCGGATACATGGGGAGTACGCAGGGAGTAAACGCGAGTCCAACACCGAGTAATAAAAACAGTGCTGGTGTCCACCAGACCTGTGAGAGTTTACTGGTTAGATCATTGTCTAATGCTGGCGCAGGTATTGCGGACTCTGCGGGTGTATCATTGATTACTTGAGCGGAGCTTGTTGTCGTAGCGGCATCATCGAAGGTAAACGGGGCAATATCAATGATACGAGTTTCCGGAGGGTAGCAAAAGCCTGCTTTGGCACAACCTTGGTATTGAACAATCAGTTTGCCATCGGGTTGATATGACTCCAGCGGTACCTGAATAAATAGCGGTTCAGTGTAAATGTTAACGTTGCCAAAAAACTCATCTTGGTAGGGGGTGCCATCTTCCATTTCAATGGCGCCAATGGTGATATTATCACCACTGATAAGGATTCTATCTTGATATAGGTAATAGTCGTCTTTGACCTGCCAGTCGATAAAAACGCGCTGTCCTTGTTGATAATAATTAAGTGGAAATGCCTCATCTACTGGGACAAAGGTATTGCTAGATTTAGGCGTAAAGGCTAAATCGGATCCTTGTCCAAATTGTGCAAAGCTTGACCATGAGAAGGTCATCAGAGAGAGCAATACGAGCTTAACGAATATTCTTATCATAAGGCGTTACTTGTGAGTTCACGTTTGAGTTATCGAAAATTACCGAAAGTTATCTTAACCTAAGACAGGCAGATAGGAAGTTTTGTTTCAAGGAAGGATAAAAAAAGAGCAACGTAATGCGTTGCTCTTTTAAATGGAGGCTATGTAGGTCGTGCTTAGCCTATGAGTAGACCACCAAAAGCAAACCCAAGTGCGACGGCTGTACTAATCGTCGCAACACCTGGGATGAAAAACGGGTGGTTAAATACGTATTGACCAATACGTGTAGAGCCCGTGTCATCCATTTCTACCGCAGCCAGCAGCGTAGGGTAGGTTGGCAATACAAATAGTGCGCTCACCGCAGCAAAAGAAGCTACGGCGGTAAGCGGAGCAACACCAATCGCGAGTGCTGCTGGCATCAACGCGACGGTTGTTGCACCTTGAGAGTAAAGCAGCATGGAAGCAAAGAATAAGACTAGCGCTAGCATCCATGGGTAGTCTTGTAATAAGGCTCCTGCAAAGTCTTTAATTTCATCGACATGGGCATTGACGAATGTTGAACCTAACCACGCGACACCTAACACACAAACGCACGCTGTCATACCTGAACGGAATGTCGCCGCCGCAGGAATTTGTGAAGCATCGATCTTTGTAAAAAGCGTGATAGCGCCAGCGGCAGCCAACATGATGGTCATAATTGCTTCATTACGGCCTAGTGCTGGATTTTCAATCAAACCTACTGAGCCGGAGATAGCCGCGGCATAACAAACCACAAATATGATTGCTGCTAAGAAAATATAGGTAGCCGTCTTTGCTGTCGGCAGAATATCGCGCTTTTGGGTAGTGTTGAGCTTAATCAAACCCTGAGCAAGACGTTCTTGATAAACCGGATCATCTTTTAGTTCACTGCCCATAAAGTTGGCAACAAACGCACCAACCATACAGGCGATGAAAGTTGTTGGAATACAAACCGCAAGTAGCGTTAGGTAATCGACGCCCATTGGTGCCAGCATGGCGGCAAACGCTACCACTGCGGCAGAGATAGGCGAAGCGGTGATGGCGATTTGCGACGCAACAACGGCAATTGACAGCGGGCGAGAAGGACGAACACCTTGGCCTTTTGCTACCTCAGCGATAACAGGTAATGTGGAGAAAGCAGTGTGACCAGTACCCGCGAGAAGTGTCATGAGGAAAGTGACGATGGGAGCGTAAAAAGTAATACGCTCGGGGTGTTTTCGTAAGAAGTTTTCTGCAATTTGTACTAACCAGTCCATACCGCCGGCAACTTGCATAGCCGCGATTGCGGTAATAACAGACATGATGATCAAGATAACATCAACAGGGATGTATGATTGGCTTGTAGGGACACCTAAAATGAGAGAAAGAGCGATGACACCAGCGCCCCCTGCTAAACCAATACCAATACCGCCGATACGTGCGCCCAAATAAATGAACAGTAGTACGACGGCGAGTTCTATAGCAACCATAGTAATTCCTCGAGTTATCGTTCGCTTAATCAATCCCAACAAGCATAGACGGAAAGCGAACGGTTGTTTTGCGTTAAATCTGCATTATTGAATGCGATGTGTTCGTAATAACCAGTAAAAAGGCCCCCGATAGGGAGCCTTAAGTAAACGTTATTCGTAGCGCTTGGCTTTATACTGAGGTTTCATCAGGTTGTCTACCGAGAAAATATCATCAAGCTCTTCTTCCGATAGAAGACCACGCTCAAGTACCACCTCTTTAACACTTTTGCCGGTTTCTGCGCAGATTTTGCCTACAATATCGCCCTCGTGGTGACCGATGTACGGGTTTAGGTAAGTCACGATACCAATTGAGTTATAAACATAACTTTCGCAGACTTCTTTATTCACGGTGATGCCATCAACACACTTGTCTCGTAAGTTTACACAGGCATTTTTTAGGATCTCTAAGGATTCAAACATGCTCTGTGCAATGACTGGTTCCATCACGTTGAGTTGCAGTTGTCCACCTTCAGCAGCAAACGAAATGGTATTGTCATTACCAAGGACTTTAAAGCACACTTGGTTTACAACCTCTGGAACTACCGGGTTTACTTTTGCTGGCATGATGGATGAACCAGCCTGCAGCTCTGGTAGGTTTAACTCGTTTAAGCCTGAGCGAGGGCCAGAAGAGAGCAGACGAAGATCATTACAGATTTTAGATAGCTTAACAGCTAAGCGTTTTAGGGCGCTGTGCGTCATTACGTAGGCACCACAATCTGACGTTGCTTCAATCAAATCTTCTGCAGGTACACACTCAAGTCCGGTAACGCTGGATAGGTGCTTAACGGCTAATTCTTGATAACCAGGTGCTGCGTTAAGGCCAGTGCCAATTGCGGTTGCGCCAAGGTTGACCTCGAGTAAAAGCTTAGAGGTATAGTCAAGATTTTTAATTTCTTCGTTAAGCGTCACCGCCCAGGCGTGGAACTCTTGGCCCACCGTCATCGGTACAGCATCTTGTAGTTGAGTACGACCCATTTTTAAGATACCAGAGAACTCTTGGCTCTTAGATTCGAATGCCCCTTTTAGGTATTCGATTGAGTCCATGAGTTTTTTTACGCTGTTAAAGACCGCGATACGGAAGCCTGTTGGATAGGCGCAGTTGGTTGACTGACTTTTGTTTACGTGGTCGTTAGGGTTAATGAATTCGTATTGGCCTTTTTCCTTGCCCATTAATTCAAGGGCAACGTTAGCAATCACTTCATTGGTGTTCATGTTAACAGACGTACCCGCACCACCTTGGAAAACATCCGACGGGAATTGATCCATGCATTTACCTGTTTCTAAGATCACGTCACAGGCTTGAATAATGTACTGCGCCACATCTTTAGGTAGGACACCTAGCTCGCGGTTAGCCAGTGTTGCTGCCTTTTTCGTCATGACCATGCCGCGCACAAAATCAGGCACGTCAGAGATAGTTGCATTAGAGATATTGAAGTTTTCAATCGCGCGTAGAGTATGAATGCCGTAATAAGCATCCGCTGGAACATGACGTTGACCTAATAGATCTTCTTCGATGCGAGTGGCTTTAGCCGCTGTGTTTGGAGCGAGGGTGGAAGTAGCCATACTTGGATCCTTAGATAATTGTTCTGCTTAGATTACAGGGTCTTTGCCATATCTGTTTTAAAGAATCCATTCGCCAGAATAATTGGCTAGTTATTACGTCCTGATTTATAGGAAACATATTACTTAAAGTGGCACATAAAAATAGTAGCTAGATCACCTTTTTAACCTAATTATTGCAGAAATCTTATCGATTGATGTGGGATGAGATGCGCATCAAATAATTCGTTGCTTACGTTGTGGGACATATCCTGAAAAACTATTTCTTTGTTAATGCCAAGCAATGTGAGCGAATTATTTGTGGTTTGCTTCAATGTGGGCGTAAACTGACAGCAAACCAAGGAGGACACTGTGTTTCCGATATTATTATTACTCTTTATTTGTGTGCCAATTATTGAAATTGGCTTGTTTATTCAAGTGGGTGGCTTTTTAGGGCTATGGCCGACCATTGGACTAGTCCTAATTACGGCTTTTGTTGGGGCAACATTAGTTCGTAGCCAAGGACTACAAACTTTGATGTCGGTACAAACGCGCCTTCAGAAAGGTGAAATGCCAGCCCAGCAAATCGTGGAAGGCGTTATGCTTGCTGTGTCTGGTGTGCTGTTACTGACGCCCGGCTTCATGACGGATGCGATGGGAATGTTGGTGCTATTACCGGCTCCTCGTGCCGCCATTGCAAAATACTTGATGAGCAAAGTAGTGGTTAACACCATGCAAGGTGGTTTCCATCAAGGCCACGGCTCTCAAGGTGGATTTCAGTCCCATGACCCGTTTCAGCGTGGTCCATTTGATGGCCAAGGGCAAGATAGCAATACGTTTGAAGGTGAATTCGAGCGTAAAGATGACAACGATAGAAACAAGTTGAACTAACGGGCTATGTTAACTCGCTTTAAACTGACTCGGCGACGTTGGAATAACGTTTTGATTGTCGCCATTTCTCTCTTTATGGGAGTCATGGCCGCACCAACGCTTATTAAGCAGTATCTTATTTCCCCACAACCCCAAGCCTCCGCTCAACTGCAGGGGTCGCCCGGGATAATTTTAAATCCTAATGATCACGTAATCGAAATAAACGCGGCGGGGCTGCAGCTCTATTTAGAGGATAGTTCCTCTTCGGTAGAGCGAGTTAATTGGCTCGCGATTCCAGAGCGTTTTAATGAACAGGCAAATCAGTTGGCGCAGAATTGGCAAGGGATCCGTGGTACGGTTGTGGATGAACCTACTTTGCATAGCCTGAAACCTGCCCTTGAAAACCCAATAACCATTGAAGTGTGGTATCAAGAGGCAGAGGAACCACAACGTGTCACGGCCTATCGACTCGACCAGTTTTGGTTAATGACCACTTATCAGCAAGAGTGGGTCGCGGTGAGCTTTGATGAAGGTGATCTTTTGCCACTTTACGAGACGTCATCGCACAATAGAAACAAATAGAGGAAGTTATGCCTGAGTTGCCAGAAGTAGAGGTATCCCGTCTTGGTATTAGCCCACATTTACTTAATCAAACCATTCAAGAAATAGTTGTTCGTAAGCGTCAGTTACGTTGGATGATCCCAGAAGAGATTCACCAGTTACACGGTGAAGCGATTTTAAATATTCGCCGACGTGCTAAATATCTGCTGGTTGATACCGCAAAAGGTAGCGCTATCATTCATCTGGGGATGTCGGGGAGCTTACGAGTTCTTGATAGCCCTCCACCGCCAGAAAAACATGACCATGTCGACTTAGTGTTAAGCAATGGTAAAGTCATGCGTTATAACGATCCTCGTCGTTTTGGTGCATGGTTATGGTGCGCGCCAGGCGAGTCTCATGAGCTTTTGGACAACTGTGGACCAGAACCACTAACCGATGATTTTTCTGCGCAGTGGATGATGGAGCGGGCTAAAAATAAGCGTGTTGCAGTGAAGACGTTTATCATGACCAATGCGAATGTAGTCGGTGTTGGTAATATTTATGCAAGTGAATCTTTGTTTAGTGCCGGTATCCATCCATTAACAGCAACTCACAGTTTAAACATGTCCGATTGGCAACGACTTGTTAAAGAGATAAAAGCGATACTCACCCAGGCCATTGCACAAGGGGGCACTACGCTAAAAGATTTCTCCCAAACAGATGGTAAGCCTGGATATTTTTCCCAAGAATTATTGGTGTATGGTCGAGCTGGTGAGCCCTGCAAGCTGTGTGGCGGGGAGATTAAAGAGCAAAAGATAGGCCAGAGAAACACCTTCTTTTGTGAGGTCTGCCAGCCAGAACGAAAATGAATGAACTAGGGTGTTAGGTGAGAGGGTTTGAAGGCACTATCACTTGATAGGACGAGACAAGTAAAAAGGGCTTACCGTGGATGACGATAAGCCCTTTTTTGTTATTGGTAGATCCTAGAACCGTCTCTTTGTGTTTCCAGTAGATACAAGTTCCACATATATTGTTCTGGTCTTTCTCTTAGTAGATCTTCAATGGCCTTGTTCATGGCGCGAGCATCTGATTCTTCATCACCCGTTGGGAAGTCCTCAATTGCCGGAAGGATGTGGACTTCATATTGGCTGGTTTTGTCGTTATAGGCAGGTAATACCGGTACCACTTTTGCTCGTGATAGCCGGGACATTTTACCAAATCCTTTTAGCGTTGCTTTCTCTGTTGCAAAGAAAGGAACAAAGACTGAGTTTTGAGGGCCATGGTCTTCATCAGGTAGCCAGTAGCCTATGTAGCCATCCTTGATAGAGCGCACGAATGGTTTAACACCCGCGCTACGAGCAAAGATTCTGCCGCCATATTGCATGCGCTGTACATGCATGAGCCAGTCGCCAATAGGGTTGTTTTGTGGCTTCATAATCGTGGTGACTTTATGCCCTTGAGCGGCCAACATGACAGCTGGGTAATCAACGGCCCACGCGTGTGGCGCCAGTATGATGACGTTTTCTCCGGCATCGAGCAGAGGCAGTAAGTTTTCTTCGCCGATCATCACTCCACGGCTTTGGTTGTGCTTGGTCGAGCGTACTAAAAATTCAGAGTAACCCAATAAGTACTGCGCCGCCTTGGCAAAGGTTTCATCAACAATGGCTTGAATTTCTTGCGGCGACTTTTCCGGAAAGCACTTCTCTAGGTTAATACGAGCACGGCGTATGACACGGCCGTTCTTTTTAACAATGAACGTTGATAGGTAGCGAGCAAAGCGGTCGCGAGGTTTAGCTGGAATAAACGCTAAAAACGCCGCGAGCAGAATGCCTAACCATGTTCCCCAATGTTTTGGGTGTAGGAAAGGCCATTGAAACCGCGGGTCATAGAGGTGCTTCTCAGTATTATTTTGGTTGCTCATAGCACTCCTATAGATAGCGAGAGTTAGTGAGTGAATGATCAGGAAGAGACTTAAAGCGCTTGTGCATCCATAACCATTGCTCTGGCGCTCGCAAGATGATCTCTTCGACATAGTGATTCATATAGGCTGCGGCAGCGACATCATCTTTTCGAGGGTACTGATCTTCGATAGATTGACCAGCAATAATTTCATACTTGCCATCGGAATTTCGGAAACCAGAGCCCGGAACAATCGCGCAGCGACTGGTGTGAGCCAATATACTGGTGCCTGTTGTTGTACAGGTCTCTTGCACCGCGAAAAAAGGCACAAAAACCGATTTATTGTGGCCATAATCCTGATCTGGAAGATAAAACAGACGGTGACCCTGACGCATAACCTTGATCATTTTTTTTAAATCGGTGCGGTAAATTAGTTGGTTACCATTGCGTGTGCGTCCACGATATTGAATGAATTCGTAGGCAGGGTTGCTGTGTGGACGATAAGCCCCATAGCCAGGTAGGCCTAAGACGGCAAAGGCGCGGGCGGTAATTTCTAGATTCAGGGCGTGTACACAGCACAAGAGCACCCCTTTATTATCAGCGTCATGCTGTTTGAGAGCGGTGATGTCCTTGACGACGAGTAAGCGCTGAAAACGCCAAGTTGGCCAAAACCAAGTGATACCAGTCTCAATTAACGCCATGCCAGAGTTTTTGAAATTCTCTTCAATAAAGTTATCCATCTCTTGCGGCGTTTTTTCCGGGAAAGCTAACTCGAGGTTACGACGAGCGATATCGGCGCGTTTGCCCCCAAATCGCATACCAAACTTGCCAATACCACGACCTAACCTAAACAGTAAGGAGTATGGTAGTACGTTGACGATGAGGGCGAGTAAGCCAAATCCAACCCAGACACCCCAATGTTTTGGGTGCAGTAAGGATAGAGTGAAATCGGGTTTCTTATCTATTTTCATAAGGGTTACTGTAGTTGCAATTTTAGGAGTGCCCAATATTCATCAAAGGTTGCTGTTGGTGAATACTTAAAATCAGAGCGAACGAATCGGTTCAGGCTGCCTTCAACTTGACCAAGTAATTGCGCGGCAAGGATCTTATCATCAACAGGAAAGCTTTTTCCTTCGCGAATTTTGCGCTCACGCAAGATTTGACGTAAAGATGTCTCAATTCTTTCGTAGAGCTGATTGATACGATCGCGTAATCGTTCATTCTCAAACATCAGGGCATGACCGGAAAGTATACGGCTGAGTCCTGGGTTACGCTCAGAAAAAACCAAAATGAGCTGTAAAACAAGTTGAATACGGGTAAGGGTATCTTTTTCTTCGTCTAGAATGCGATTAATACGAGACATGAGCGATTCTTCAATGAACTCAATTAATCCTTCAAACATACGAGCTTTGCTTGGAAAATGACGATAGAGTGCCGCTTCAGACACACCCACTTGCTTGGCAAGTTTAGCGGTTGTGATGCGAGAGGTGCCTTCGTTTGACTCTAGCATTTGAGCAAGAGCTTGCAGGATTTCCTCTTTTCTATTCGACTTTCTCGTAACGGACATAAATCCTATTCCTTTTGATTACAGCTTTGCCAATTGATCACAAAAAACCTTAAGTAGACTAAATAGTGTACCTAAGGTCATTTTATCCACGTAGGTTTAGATGCTAAATGATTGAGCTAGGTAACAATCTCTGTTCAATTCTCAAGCGTTATCTGATTGTAGAAATCACGCGTGCACCTGGCATAAACCTACGGGGTCAGGATGGGCTTCTATTAATGTGTCTTGCTAAATCGTGTTTTGCTAGCTCACAGCCAACATTTGATCGGCGATTGTCAGCATAATGCTATGGCTGAGTGCTAGCTTTGTTGCGCAGCCTAACGTTTGCTGGCCACCATTCCAGTACACGGTAATCGTATTTGTGTCGCTATTAAAGCCCTGTCCTTCCACAGAGACATCATTTGCACAAATCATATCCAGATTCTTACGTTTGAGCTTATCTAAAGCGTACGCTTCGACATCTTGAGTTTCTGCGGCAAACCCAACGGTGAATGGTCGAGAGACTGATAACGCGGCAACGGCGGCGATGATATCAGGGTTTTTCACCATAGTGATTTGCATATCATCATTATCGGCAGTCTTCTTGATTTTCTGAGTTGCAATATTAACGGGTCGGTAGTCAGCAACAGCAGCGCAACCTATAAAAACGTCGTGGCTGGTGGCTTGTGCCATCGCGGCTTGATGCATATCCTCAGCACTGACCACATTAATACGTTTAACGCCGTGTGGCGTTGTCATTGATACGGGGCCGGCAATAAGAGTGACGTCTGCACCGAGCTGCTGGGCGGCTGAGGCTAATGCGAATCCCATTTTTCCAGAGCTATGGTTGGAAATATAACGAACTGGGTCAATCGCTTCGCGGGTTGGGCCAGCAGTAATGACGACAGATTTACCGGCTAAAGGTTTAGGGCTAAAGAATTGCTCGCACTTCTCTACGAGTTGCATTGGCTCCAACATGCGACCAGGACCAACATCGCCACAGGCTTGTTCACCCGCGGCTGGGCCCCAAATCATCATATCGCGACGAGCAAGTGTCGCGATGTTTTCTTGGGTCGCGACATTAAGATACATCTGTTGATTCATAGCAGGAGAGACGGCAATCGGAGCGTCAGTCGCCAAGACTAAAGTCGTCAGTAAATCATTCCCCATGCCTGCAGACATTCTGGCGATCAGGTCGGCGGTCGCAGGTGCCAATAAAACCAAGTCAGCCCACTTTGCGAGTTCAATATGTCCCATTGATGCTTCGGCGGCTGGATCTAGCAAGCTATAAGAAACAGGGCGACCAGAGACAGCTTGCATGGTGAGCGGAGTAATAAATTCTTTGGCTGCATTTGTCATGACCACTTGAACTTGGGCGCCTCGTTCAATGAGTCGACGAGTCAGCTCGGCACATTTATAAGCAGCGATACCGCCACTGATCCCAAGTAGTATTTTTTTTCCCGCCAACGTTTGCATAACTAGCTCCTTAAATTTAGCTGCGGCTAAGATAGCAAATGCGTCCGAATCTCGCTACTTTCAAGCATTTCTCACGCGTCGCTCAGTATAAAGAAACATCATTATTACAGCGAAATAGCGCCTATCTCGCGTCTGGGTGTCACCGGACTATCTTTCTATCGATGATTAGGAAATAACCGACATCTTCATTTATAGAATAAATAGGTGTCAGTTATGGGGCTCAAATTGTTACCGCCAGAGTCACTTCCACGAGAAAAGCTGCTTAAGCAGGGCAGTTCAGCGTTAACCGATGCTGAACTGCTTGCTATCTTTTTACGAACCGGTATTAAGGGCACCAATGTGATTCAGTTATCTGACTCACTCATTAAGAGCTTTGGTTCATTGCGGGCACTTTTTTCATCCTCAGCTGAGGATTTTTGTCAGCATAAAGGGTTGGGCGTTGCAAAGTATGTTCAATTACAAGCGGTGCTGGAAATGAGCAAGCGATATTTGTCCGAACGGATAGAGCGTGGCGATGCGCTGCAAAGTGCCGAGCACACCAAGCAGTATTTGACGAGCATGCTTCGAGATCGTCAGCGAGAAGCCTTCTACGTGCTGTTTTTGGATAATCAACATCGCGTCATTGCTGATGAAGTGATGTTTGAGGGGACCATTAACGCAGCGTCAGTGTATCCGAGAGAGGTGGTTAAGCGTGCACTTGCCCATAATGCTGCTGCGGTGATACTTGCTCATAACCATCCTTCTGGCATTGCTGAGCCTAGCCAAGCCGATCGGCGAATAACCAGAAGGTTATCTGATGCATTGGGTTTAGTGGATATTAGAGTGTTAGACCATTTTGTGGTGGGAGAGGGGGAAGTGGTATCATTTGCGGAAAGAGGCTGGATTTGACCAGATTGGCGATGAAATTAACTTTTTATTGTAATATCTGTGAGACGGGTCTTTTGTTTTGATATTTTTCTGCTATTATTCGCGCACTAAAAGTATCATCTAACGCCAGCTCGCAGCAAAAAGATCAACAAATCCTAAAAAAGGATCTGTTCGGGTCTTGAGCAATGCATTGCAAGTTAGTATAATGCGCGACCTTTGATAGCCTTGTATGGGTATTCCATAATGGTAAGGCCTCTTGTATTTGAGGTTCGGCCACCAAGGTTGATATCGAGCTGAAACGATTTGGAGAGACATTCATGTCCCGAGTATGCCAAGTAACTGGTAAGCGTCCTGTAACGGGTAACAACCGTTCACACGCACGAAATGCTACTAAGCGTCGTTTTCTGCCGAACCTACAAACTCATCGTTTCTGGGTAGAAAGCGAAAAACGCTTTGTTAAACTACGTCTAACCGCTAAAGGTATGCGTATCATTGATAAGAAAGGCATCGATGCTGTTCTTGTTGACGTACGTGCCCGTGGCGAGAACGTTTAAGAGGAATTACGCAAATGGCTAAAGGCATTCGTGAGAAAATTCGTCTAGTATCTTCTGCAGGTACTGGTCACTTCTACACTACTGACAAAAACAAGCGTAACATGCCAGGTAAATTTGAGATCAAGAAATTTGATCCAGTTGTTCGCCAGCACGTTATGTACAAAGAAGCTAAAATCAAGTAATTGATTGGTTTCAATTTGTCATGTAATGAAAACCCAGCTTTTAGCTGGGTTTTTTATTGTCTGTAAGAAAGGCAACACCAGCGTGGTGCGTAGTCGTTACCTTTGTGTCAGCAATTAGCTTGCACCTTGAAAATCAAACTGACGCCATGCTTCGTAAGCGATAATAGCTACCGCATTGGATAAGTTTAGGCTTCGTGCATCAGGCATCATTGGGATGCGAATGCGCTGTTCCATAGGTAGGCTATCGATAAGATCTGCGGGCAACCCGCGAGTTTCTGGACCAAATAACAGCACGTCCCCTTTTTTAAAGTTAGCATCGGTATGATGTCCCGTCGTTTTTGTCGTACAGGCAAAGATGCGATGCCCCGGGTTATGCTCATCTAAGTAGGCAATGAACGCGGCATAGTCTTTGTGTCGCTTTACACGGGCTAAGTCATGGTAGTCCAGTCCAGCACGTCTCACTTTTTTCTCTTCAAGATCGAACCCTAGCGGCTCGATGAGATGCAAATTAGCACCACAATTGGCACTTAGGCGGATAATATTACCGGTATTAGGAGCGATTTCTGGCTCGTAGAGTGCGATATCAAACATCACGTGACTTCTCACTAATTTCTAAATTATGGCGAGAGTATACCTTATGTGGTTGGTAATGTGTTCAAGGGGAGTGTGGAGGAGTTCGCGGTATAAGCAAAGTGGCGAAGGGAATCCGAAAGCCCTATACCAATGGATGTGCATTTAGCATAGGGCGATATCCATTCTAATTCATGTCGTTAGATTTTGTCGCTCACAGCAAGGGTTGCAGCGAGCATATCGTGGCCAAAGATAACGCTGCGCTCGGGTGACCAACCATAAAGAGGGTCTGGATAGCTGTTGTTATCTTTAAATGGCATTTCAATTGTGTACGACAAGCAGTGAAATTGCTCTGCTACCCAATTAGAACCAACGGTCAGGTTGGCTTTGCCTGGTTCGTCTTTGTCGTAACCGATGTCATCTTGGAATTCAGGTGTTATCGTTAATAATGCTTGTTTGAACGTGGATTCTAGCTCGGCAAAAGCAGTATCGTAGCTAGGGATGCCTTCAGAGCCGGCAGCAAAATTATAAGGGATGGCTTCGTCGCCATGGATATCGAGGAACATATCCACGCCAGTTTCTAGCATACGCTCACGCACCAAGAAGACTTCTGGACTCTGCTCCATTGAAGGGGTTTGCCACTCACGGTTGAGGTTAACCCCTGCTGCGTTAGTCCTTAAGTGTCCACGAATACTGCCATCTGGGTTCATATTAGGGACGACATACAGAACGGCTTTTTCTAGTAACGCTCGGCTTACAGTATCACTGTCATCAAGTAAACGCTGGATCATACCTTCAATGAACCATTCCGCCATGCTTTCCCCAGGATGCTGACGCGCAATGACCCAGATTTTCTTTTTTCCTTCTTCCGGCTCACCAAAGGTAAGCAGGCTCATGTCATTATTGTCTAGCGTATGACCAAGTGTTTCTAATGAGCAGTGGTGCGCGCTTTGCGCCATGTGCAGCAGGTCTTGATGGCGGTCATAGGTGTAAGGCGCAAAGTAAGCAAAGTAAATAGAACCATGCTCAGGAATGACGTTAAATGAGAGCGTGTCGCCATCAAATTCGGCGGGAATACGAAACCATTCTTCACGATCGTAAGAGGCAACCACATCATAGCCTTTCCAACCTTCAGGATAGGCGGATTTAGCCAAATCAATAAGCTTAATGGTATGTGACTGCTCCGGCGTCGTTTCTAGGCGGAAGTGAAACCATTGATAGAATTCAGATTGATTATCGTTGTTGATACGTAGTTGAATATCATCTTTATTATCAGCGTTGACAACGGATATGTTGCCACTATCGAAATTACTAAAAATTTTCATTGGTTTTGATACCTTTTAGGCTAAGCAATAACTGCGAGGCTATCACAAAGATAGCAGAATCTATATCGCTTGATAGTGCTATTTAGGTCTTAGGCCAAAGGCAGCTCTACACGCATCTTAAGTCCACCTAACTCACTGCGAGAAGCCTCAATTTGGCCACTGTGCTGCAGTATGGCGCTTTGTGTTATTGCTAGCCCAAGCCCCGTCCCTCCTGAGTCGCGATCTCGCGCGGTTGAGACTCGATAGAAAGGTCGGAAAATATCGCTCAATTCATCTTCTGGAACGCCAGAACCATCATCTTCAACAGTGATAATCAAGCTTTCCGCTTGTTGCTGAATATCGACATTAATGACCGTATCACCATAACGAATCGCATTACGAATGATATTTTCGATGGCACTCATGAGTAGCTTGGGATTTCCGCATACGTTCGCCTCTGGAATAGCTGAAAAGGTGAGCGTTTTATTCATTTGTTCTGCCTCAAATTGCGCGTCATCTAATATGGCTTCCCACAAGCTACTCGCAGGTTGAGTCTCACGAACAATATGGCTATCGGTGTTCATTCTAGACAGTTCAAGCAGCTCGCAAATCATTTGTTCGAGGCGTTGTGCTTCGGTGTCTATTCTGGAGAGTTCGGAGCTTTCTCCCTGCTTACGAGTCGCCAAAGCGGTAGCCATGCGCAGGCGAGTTAGCGGTGAGCGTAATTCATGAGAAATATCGGACAGTAATCGCTGCTGACCTGAAATCATTTGATTCACTGCCGCCACCATTTGGTTAAAGCTTGCACCCGCTTGTTTGAATTCAGAGGTGCCTTTTTCTAAGCTTGGATCTGGCTTAAATTCTCCTTTTGCGACTCGTTTTGCAGCACGCTCTAAGCGTCTCGCAGGTTGCGTTAATGCCCACGCAAGCCAGAGTAATAATGGGGTGCTCACGACCATGACAACGAGCAGTAGCTGGAATGGTTTATCAAACATTCTCAGTAGAAAAGGGGGGGGCTGGTTCCACTTTAAGCCAATGAATAACTGTAAATCTTGCTCGGCAAGTGTGACCGGTACTGGACCCGCGAGCATGTATTTACCATAGAGTTTTTGCATCGGTTTCTGTGGTGATTCTACCGAGGTAATGAAATTCTTTAGTGCTTTTATTTTAAAGTCTTCATGGCGCTGAGTGCTTAAGATGTTCCCATCCATGTCAGCGATAAATAGTCTTGGTCCACTAGAGTTCCGGTGGTTGTTTTTCCGTGTCGGGGGTTTATCAAAACGATAAATGATTTTTCCCAGATTTTTTTGACCATCGAAGCGCTTTTCGACGCTATCGCGTAATTTGTATAGCCGTTCAAGATGTTCACCTTGAACTTCACGGGCGACGCGTGGATCGAGGTGAGGTAAAGAGAGGACGGCGATGAGTACCAGCAACATGGTAAACCAGAAAATAGCAAAAATTCGCCCATATAAACTAGTAAAATTAGGAAGCTTCATCGTTACTCCTTAACAAACAGGTAGCCTCGGCCACGTAGCGTCTTGATTCGAGGTTTACCGTCTTGTTTTTCTGGTAATTTCTTTCTTAAGTTAGACACGTGCATGTCGACTGCGCGATCAAAGGCGGATAGCCGCTTTCCTAATACATCCAGGCTGAGAGCTTCTTTCGTCAGGGTTTCACCCGGCTTTAGAACGAAGTAATGCAGTAATGCAAATTCGGTACTGGTAAGTTCTATAGCTTGACCTTGGCATATGGCCTCCTGTTTGCCAGGGAAGACCTCAATGTCATCGAAGCGAACACAATCACGATTTGGCTCTGCTTGGGTTGATTGTGTGCGGCGTAAAATAGCTTTAATGCGTGCTAGAAGCTCTCGATCGCTAAAAGGTTTAGGCAGGTAATCATCGGCACCAAGTTCAAGGCCAATCACACGATCAATCTCTTCGCCTTTAGCGGTTAGCATTAACACTGGCGTTTGCCATTTTTCTCGAAGCTTTTTCAATGTGTCCATACCATTAAGACGTGGCATCATGACATCCATCAGCACGATATCGATATCGTGGTTCATCGCCTCCAATCCGGCTAAGCCGTCATTGGCTTCGCTGACCTGAAACCCTTCAAAGCTCAATATGTCTTTTAATAAGCTTGTGAGTTCGGTGTCGTCATCAATAATTAGAATATTCATCATGGGGCCATCTCTTAAATACGGACTACGTGGTAATAATAATGCGTTAATTATTGTAAATATCTATCTTTACGATTCTTTACGCTCTGCGTGCGTTGCTTTACGTAGCAAGTTCTATTCTATACTCAAGCGCTGCAAAGCAAATGGATGCAAACGCAGCTACCCTCACAAAACAAAGGTATTGATTATGAAACTGACTAAAAAATTGGTTCTTGCTGCAGCTATTCTTCCATTAACGTTCGCGACGGCGAGTGCATTGGCCTACGGTGGTAAAGGTGGTAGTCACCACGGTAAGGGGGGTGATGGTCAATGTGGTGGTTTCGACCGTAACATGTTTAGCCAACTTGATTTGACGGATGCGCAGAA
This sequence comes from Vibrio nomapromontoriensis, assembly GCF_050337205.1. Taxonomy (NCBI): domain Bacteria; kingdom Pseudomonadati; phylum Pseudomonadota; class Gammaproteobacteria; order Vibrionales; family Vibrionaceae; genus Vibrio; species Vibrio nomapromontoriensis. Next base: position 113,900 of record NZ_JAKJSS010000013.1, on the reverse strand, counting down.
AGAACAGATGAAAGAGATGCGCAAATCGATGAAGTCAGAGATGAAAGCTAAGCACAGTGGCAACATTGGTGTTAAAGCAACAGAGATGCAAGCTCGCCATCAAAAAATGCAAGATGTCGTCCTTGCTGATACATTTGATGCCACAGCAGCCAACGAACTCGCTTCTGAAATGGTAGCTCAACAAACTGAGCGTCGCGTTAAAATGATGGAAAAACAACATGAGATGCTCAGCATCTTGACGCCAGAGCAAAAAAACAAGCTTAAAGAAGTACAGCAAGAGCGCATGCAAAAGTGCGTAAGCAAAATGGAATCAAGAGCGGCAAAGTAACGCTGTTTCTACTAATAGACTTCACTTAGCTTCGCTGTGGATATATTTTAAAAGTGGCCAATTGGCCACTTTTTCTATTTTTGTCACTAATAATAAGTATACTTGCGTCATGTTGAGCTAAAACGTCACGGAAGATGAAAAACAGTTACGCAAAACTCGTCACAATGGCAGCTTGGGCTGCAACCATCATTGCCACCCTTCTATTGATTACCAAAATTATCGTGTGGTGGACTACGGGCTCGGTGAGTTTGTTAGCCTCTGTGATCGATTCCTTACTTGATATTGCTGCCTCAGCGGTCAATTTAGTCGTCGTGCGGTATGCACTTCAACCCGCAGATAAAGAACATACTTTTGGCCATGGTAAGGCGGAGTCTCTTGCTGCGTTGGCGCAAGCGATGTTTATTTCCGGTTCTGCTTGCTTCCTTATCCTTAACGGGATTGACCATTTTTTCAGGCCAACCGAACTTCGTTCGCCAGAATTAGGTATTTATGTCAGCCTCTTTGCTTTAGTGGTGACATCTGGGTTGGTTGCTTTTCAGCGCTACGTAGTTAGAAAAACGGGCAGTCAGGCCATTGCTGCTGATTCGTTACATTATCAAACTGATATTTACATGAATGCCGCTATCATGTTGGCACTTGCTTTGAGTTGGTATGGAATTGGTCAAGCTGACTCCGTCTTCGCGATCGGAATTGGTGTGTTTATTTTGATTAGTGCCTTTAAAATGGCGTACACCGCCGTTCAATCTCTATTAGACAGGCAGCTTCCTGAGGAAGAATTACAGCAAATTCGACAAGTGTGTACTGAAGTGGAAGGGGTATTAGGTGTTCATCAGCTAAGAACACGCATGTCTGGCCCTGTTCGTTTTATTCAGTTACATCTTGAGTTAGATGATTTAATGCCATTAATTGAGGCGCATCGAATTGCCGATGAAGTTGAAGAAAAATTGATGGTAGCGTTTCCTGAATCGGATGTACTTATTCATCAAGACCCTTACTCTGTGGTGATCAAAGACGAAAAACAGCAGTTAGAAGCGGATTGGTAGGATGGGGAAAAAGGGTGATAGATTGCAGTTGTGGCATAACGAAAATTGATTGTCTATTGTTGGGGCTCGTGATAAAAAAGTGCGATTCTGATGTGAATCAACACAATTTAGCCTATAAACTGTAATACTCTTACATAAGTAATAAAGTTACGTCGTCAATGTTTTGGGGAACAAGACAATTTTACGAAGCTGATGCGATGAAAAAGCAGCAGAAGCGATGTAAACGTAGCGAAAACAATAAGAATTCCGTATGTCGCGAAGTGCGCCATACTTAAATTGAAATTAGATTGCTAAATCGAGGGTGAGCATGATTAAGAAAATCGGTGTTTTGACAAGTGGTGGTGACGCACCTGGTATGAATGCTGCGGTACGCGGTGTGGTTCGTACGGCTTTGTCAGAAGGCGTAGAAGTATACGGTGTTTACGACGGTTATTTAGGTCTCTATGAAGATCGCATTAAGAAACTAGATCGTTCTAGTGTTTCTGATGTTATTAACCGTGGTGGTACATTTCTAGGCTCTGCACGTTTCCCAGAATTTAAAGAAGTCGAAGTTCGCGAGAAAGCGATTGAAAACTTGAAGAAGCACGGTATTGAAGCGCTAGTGGTTGTGGGTGGTGACGGCTCTTACATGGGCGCGAAAAAACTGACTGAAATGGGCTACCCATGTATCGGTTTACCGGGCACGATTGATAATGATATCGCTGGCACAGATTACACTATCGGTTACCTGACAGCACTTAACACGGTTATTGATGCGATTGACCGTCTACGTGATACATCGTCTTCTCACCAACGTATCTCTATTGTAGAAATCATGGGTCGTCACTGTGGTGATCTGACACTGATGTCTGCTATTGCAGGCGGCTGTGAGTACATCATTACACCAGAAACTGGCCTTAATAAAGAGCAACTGATTAGCAATATTCAAGATGGTATTGCCAAAGGTAAGAAGCACGCCATTATTGCGTTAACAGAGCTTATGATGGACGCCAATGATCTTGCTAAAGAAATCGAAGATGCAACAGGTCGTGAGACTCGTGCAACGGTTCTTGGCCATATTCAGCGTGGTGGTCGTCCTACAGCGTTTGACCGAGTACTGGCATCTCGCATGGGTAACTACGCGGTACACCTATTGATGGAAGGTCATGGTGGACGTTGTGTTGGTATTCAGAAAGAGATTCTTGTTCATCACGATATTATTGATGCGATCGAGAACATGAAGCGCCCTGTACGCGATGATTTGTACAAAGTTGCTGAAGAGTTGTTCTAATAGTTATATCAACCAATGAGTCATGTTCACTTCTACTTTTGGAGTGAACATACCGTTGGAGAGCATTGTTCAGACATAAAAAAAACCGCTGATAAGTCAGCGGTTTTTTTTATGTCTGATTCAATAGGTGGCGTCGTTGCTGACGCTCACCTATTGAGCAATAAGCTTATGCTTTTGCTTTTGCCGCTGCTTTTGCGATAGCTGCAAAGCTTTTCGCGTCTAGTGCAGCGCCGCCAACTAGAGCACCATCGATGTCTGGTTGTGCGAAGTAAGCTTCAGCATTTTCAGGCTTAACAGAACCGCCGTATTGGATAACAACGTTCTTCGCCACTTCTTCGCTCTTTGCTGCGATGTGTGCACGGATAGAAGCGTGGATGCGTTGAGCATCATCAGCTGTTGCTGCTTTACCAGTACCGATAGCCCAGATTGGTTCGTATGCGATGATTGCACCGTTAAGTGCTTCAACACCTGAGTTGTTGATTACTGCGTCGATTTGACGAGCACATACCGCTTCCGTTTCGCCCGCTTCGTTTTGAGCTTCAGACTCACCGATACAGAAAACAGGTGTTAGGCCATTTTCTTTTAGGAATGCAAATTTCTGAGCGATGAACTCGTCAGATTCGTTGTGGTATTGACGACGCTCAGAGTGACCAATGATGATGTGAGTTGCGCCAAAATCTTTCAGCATTTCTGGAGACATATCACCAGTGAAAGCACCACTGTTGTTCACGTCAGTGTTTTGAGCACCAAGGATGATTGCGCTACCCGCGTCAGTTAGCGTACGCTCTGCAAGGTCAACGTAAAGTGCTGGTGGAGCAACGGCTACATCAACGCCAGTTACGCCTTCAAGTTCCGCATTAAGTGCAGTAAGCAGATCCGTGACCATTGCTTTGCTGCCATTGAGTTTCCAGTTACCCATAACTACAGGTTGACGCATAAGATTTTCTCCAAAATCAATGTTTTTAAAAGTACGAATGTAAAAAACAAACGTGAATACGAAAGAATATAACAGATTAATTCATGTAGATCATGATTGGAGTCATGACTTTCTCGCTTTCATGAATCGTTGTGAGTATGCCCATCATCGTGACTTGGTAAACAGAATAGTAGATTAGTTCTCGGAATTTTCCTTTTAGCTTGCTATACCTTGTCGCTTAGCTCTCAATTCAAAGGAAAGATGATGCCAAATCTGGTAATGGAATATTCAAATACGGCTGATCAACGCTTGAATATACAAGGCTTACTGGAGGACTTGCATCAAGTTACGCTACACTGTGGCTTGTTTGAAATGGACTCAGTTAAGTCTCGCTCTCTACGGTGCCACAATTGGCTCATTGGCGAGCATGGTGACAGCGAAGATTTTGTGCATATTAGTTTCGAGCTTTTATCGGGTCGAACGGAAGAGCAAAAGCGAGAACTGTCGAGGAAGTTAATGGATGTCCTCAAGCAGCAAGCCGGGCATTTGAAAAGCTTGACGGTGAACATACGGGACATGGATAAGTCGTGTTTCCAAAAAATCAGTCAGTAAAGTGAGAATAGGTAATGTCGTTTAAATCACTGCTATTTTCGTCACAAGGGCGAGTTGGCCGTAAAACGTTTTGGGTATGGAACGTTTGTTATTATTTGAGTATTGTGGGTTTTGCACAGGGCATGAACGTGTTAGCGCCTGGGGCTATCCATATTTTGTTGCCTGCGTTCTTATTGGTTATTTTGATCCCGGATTTGCTAATTACCGCAAAGCGATGGCATGACCGTAATAAATCGAGTTGGTGGTTGCTACTGAATATTCCTTTGGTGATAGGGCGTTTAAGTCTACCTACTCTGGACCCGGCTACCGCAGCGCAACCTTCATTACTGCAGAACATGATTTCTTTAGCAGCGATTGGCTGTGGACTGTGGATCTTAGTCGAGTGTGGTTTTTTAAAAGGCACGTCTGGCGATAATCAATTTGGTAAAGACCCAGTCTAAATACTGCATTTGTTTAAATACTAAAAAGGAAGCGAGTGCTTCCTTTTTTATCGCCAATCTTCTTTTTTGTTGAACGGTAAAATGGTCGCTTTTGGTTGACCGTCGCCCAGTTCGCCATTGAGTGCTTGTGAGAACTTCATAAATTGTCGATGCAGCTCTTGTCGCAATAATACGTTGGCATGAATAGGGTTGTTGGCACGTTTAAGCACTCGTTCAATGTGTGATTGTTGTGCTTGCAGGCGAGGTTGCATTTCTGTTGAGCAAGACTCTATCAGCTGCTGACACAGGTTTTGACGTAAGCGACTAAGTTGCTCGGGATTGTGCTTTGCCATTGCCGCAAGCTCATCGAAAGAAGGCAGCATAAGTGGATCAGCCATGATTCGTCCTCATCTAACATTGCTCCATGCATGTACAATGAGGTTAGGAGTTATTGATCAAAGTCACAGTTTAATTGTGTGCTGTCTCAATAATAAGACACTGAGAGCTGAGAGCTGAGAGCTGAGAGCTGAGAGCTGAGAGGTTATTGCTGAGTGAAACGATAGACGCAGCGTCGTGCACCAGAGACGATATGTTCATCTCGTTCGACACGGGTGTTTTCGCCAACAAGAGACTGAAAGACATTGAGTTCAGATTGGCATAGGGCTTTGCATCGGCTCGCTGCTTTACAAATAGGGCAGTGGTTTTCAATCAGAATAAAGCTTGAATGATCTTTTTGATATTCTGCCATATAGCCATCCTTCTCACGTAATTCGGTGAGTTTGATGATTTTACTTTCGAGGTCGCTGAGCCCTGTCAATTGCTCGGCATAGTTAGCGAGAGTGTTTAATTCGCGCTCTTTTGCCACTTTTTCTAGCCCTTCTGAACCAAACACCGTTTCAATAGCATCAATAAATTGAACCGTGAGGTCGGCATGTCGATCGGAGAAGTTCGCGTGACCTTTGTCAGTTAAAGACCAATGGCGGTTAGGGCGACCCACTTTGACCTTCACATCTTCGATGTGTAGTAAGCCGTCATTTTCAAGAGACTGAAGGTGTTGTCTAGCCCCCATGGTGGTGATATTTAGCCTGAGTGCAACGTGCTTTGCCGTGACCGCACCTTCGCGCTTGATGATATCGATGATGTGATCAGTAGCTTTCATGTCGTGGTCCGGTTGCTCGATAGTGTAGTGATAATCAATAACTGATGCTATTATGGCCGATACGCTTTATAAAGCAAATTATTTACTATCAACTAGATAGCAATAAAAAACGCTGCCGTTGCAGCGCTTTTTCGTTAATACGTCGACACTACAGAATAATGCCTCGGATCTCAGGATCTTTTCGCTCTAGGTAGTGAATCGATTTAATGCGACGAATGGTACGACAGCGACCACGAATCAGTAGCGTTTCAGTGGTAGCAATATTGCCTTGGCGTGTAATTCCCTCTAACAGATCACCTTTGGTAATTCCTGTCGCAGAGAAAACCACATTATCACTACGAGCCATATCTTCCATTCTTAGTAAGACATTCGCTTCAACACCCATTTCTTTACAACGCTCCAACTCAAGCTCACCTGCTTTACGGTTTTCTTCGTTGTCGCCTTTTACTTCGTGGCGAGGTAGTAAGCGAGCGTGCATGTCGCCATCCAGTGCGCGAATAACCGCAGCCGATACTACACCTTCAGGTGCGCCGCCAATGCAGTACATTACATCGACTTCACTGTCTGGCATACAGGTTAGGATTGAAGCGGCCACATCACCATCTGGCACCGCAAAAACACGAACTCCCATGGCTTGCATTTCAGCAATAACGCTATCGTGTCTTGGTTTAGCGAGTGTGGTCACGACCAGCGTATCTAACGGCTTACCTAGTGCTGCAGCAATATTCGTTAAATTATCGGTTAGTGATAGGTTTAGATCGATAGCCCCTTTAGCGCCAGGGCCGACAACCAGTTTCTCCATGTACATGTCAGGTGCTTTTAAAAAGCTGCCTTTTTCTCCAGCTGCAAGCACAGCCAAGGCATTTGACTGTCCCATTGCTGTCATGCGCGTACCTTCAATTGGATCTACCGCGATGTCAACGGCATCGCCACCAATGCCAACCTGCTCACCAATGTACAGCATTGGTGCATCATCAATCTCACCTTCACCGATAACGATTTCACCACTGATGTCGGTTTTGTTCAGTAGGGTACGCATTACTTCAACGGCAGCACCGTCAGCGGCGTTTTTATCGCCACGTCCTAACCATTTATAACCAGCCAGAGCGGCACCTTCGGTAACTCGTGAAAAAGCCATCGCTAAATCGCGCTTCATATTGACTCCAATAGATGAAAGTTGACAAAAGAATTTACGGCGCGAATTTTAACATACCAAGAAGGAAACGTTTGCTTTTTTGTTTGATACTGCGCAAAGCTGAGTGTGGTTAGTGGATTATTTATCGAAATAGACGTAGGAGACATTGAACGATAAGGGTTAGTTACGATCAGTCGGTATGGTTTAATTACCTCTTTTGTTAGTTTGCGTTGTTTTTTTGACCGAATAGTGAAAAATCTGCAATATAGGGCGTGTCTATCTTCTCGAGGCTGAGTAGAATGGGGCAACGTAGAATGAAGCTATTTCATTACATAGAATTTAACAAGGTAGGCCGAGATGTCTTTTGAAGTACTGGAACAACTAGAAGCAAAAATTCAAACTGCAGTTGACACTATCGCTCTTCTTCAAATGGAAGTTGAAGAGTTGAAGGAAGAGAAAGTTCAACTGGCTAGTCAAGCAGACGAGCTGCGTAGCAGTCGCGAAGAACTTGAACAAAAGGCTGAAGTTATGCAGCGTGAGCACACCCAATGGCAAGAACGCATTCGTAACCTACTTGGTAAAATGGACGAAGTAGAATAAATCGTCAGTCTCTTAGATTTGTGAAAAGCACTCCTTGTGAGTGCTTTTTTTCTATTTAGTTGGTCGAACCAGTCAGACTATTGCGATCTCACGCTTTCGCTCACAAGTTGAACACGTATACTAGCGCAAAACAGGCAAAGGATAATTGAGAATGAAAACGCGTGATAAAATAGTGCATGCCGCCCTTGAGTTATTCAACTCAGACGGTGAACGTAACGTGACGACCAACCATATCGCTGCTTATATCGAGATCAGTCCCGGTAACCTGTATTATCATTTCAGCAACAAGCAAGAAATTGTTCGCGATATTTTCACGCTTTATTCTCAGGAGTTGATCGAGCGGTTTACGCCTGTTCAAGGGCAGCAAGAAAGCTTAGCGTTGCTGAAGCATTACCTCAATTCGATTTTTACCCTGATGTGGAAGTACCGTTTTTTCTACGCTAACTTGCCAGAGATCTTACAGCGAGACGAAAAGCTGCATGAAGAATACATCGTCGTGCAAGAGAGATTACAAGGAAACTTAGTCAATATACTGCGTGCCTTTGTTGAGCTTGAATTACTTTGCTTAAACGAGAAAGAGCTAAAGTCCATGGTGACGACATTACATATGATGGCCGTGGGTTGGTTGAGCTATCAATCTGCTATGTCTCCCAAGACTAAAATCACGGAAGAGGTGATTCAACAAGGGATGCTGCACATGATTAATGTGGTTAAGCCAGTAGCGACATCAAAAGGCCAAGAGCAGCTCGCGCTGCTTGAAGATGGCGTAAAAATGATGGGTGGCGCGAGCGCTTAGTTAGCAGCGACACACTGTTCGCTCATGTCATATAGCCAATTCGTATTTCAATAAACCCTGCTGCCAAAGTAGGGTTTATTGTTATTCAGTCGCAACTATTTCCGATGAAAGGACGCAAGATGCACTACGATGTTTTTAATGGCGACGCGGATGGAATATTGTCGCTATTGCAACTGAGGTTGTCAGATCCCAAACCGGCTAAACTCATCTCCGGTATTAAGCGTGATATTGCGTTGCTTGAGCGCGTACCTCTTCAAGAGGTTAGCTCGGTAACGGTACTTGATATCTCGATGGATAAGAACAGAGCGGCACTCAATGCTCTGTTAGCTCATCAGGTCCCCGTCACCTATATCGATCATCACAAGGCAACACAGCCACCAGAGTCGGCGTATTTGACCCGCCATATCGATCTCGATGCGAACACTTGTACGGCCTTAATCGTCAATGACCAACTTGCAGGGCAACATCGATTATGGGCAATCACTGCGGCGTATGGAGACAATATGATTGCCAGCGCGGAGTCACTGGCGGATAAAGCAAATCTCAGTGATGTTGATAGGCATTTTTTGCGTCAACTAGGCACCTTGGTTAACTACAATGGCTACGGAGAAAAGCTGGAGGATTTGCATGTTTCTCCGGTCGATTTATACCAACAGCTATTACGCTATCGAACGCCCTTTGCATGCAGAGAAGATGCCCATTCCCCGTATTACGTATTATTAGCAGCATTTGAAAAAGATCAGTCGGCACTGAGTCAAGCGACGACGCTTTTTGATTCTGACACGCTCCAAGTGGTGTCGCTACCTGCGACGGCGGCGGCAAGACGTATGTCAGGGACGTATATCAATGAACTCGCCAACCGACACCCTTCGCGTGCGCATATTACGTTAGTAGAACGAGAGCAAAGAGGGAGTGATGGACAGGTCTGTTATACCGTGTCGGTACGTGCGCCATTGAACAATAAGCAAGGCGCCGCTGCAATCTGTAGTCAATTTGATACAGGGGGAGGGAGAGAAGCCGCGGGTGGGATTAATCAGTTACCGCGAGCTTGCATCCAGCGACTTATTGATACGGCATTGGCTTATTACCAGCAATAAACTATCAGTAACAAGCTACCAGTAAGGCTTACCTGTAAGGCTGTGCTTGATTAGCGTTTTAGCCAGCTTTTCGGGTTTTGAACTTTACTGTTGCGACGAATCTCAAAATAGAGCGAGGCTCTTGATTGCCCACCCGTGTCACCAGCCAGTGCGATGGTTTCTCCAGCGGCGACTTTGTCCCCTTCTTTTTTGAGTAGCGTTTGGTTGTAGCCATAGAGTGTCATGTCACCTTTGCCGTGATCGAGCAACACTACCAGCCCATATCCCCGTAAGTAATCAGCAAATACGACCGTGCCCGAGTAGACAGACTTGATGGGCGTGCCGTATTTGGCGGAAATAACCATGCCTTTCCAGCTTGCTTGGCCTGTTTGCTTGGTACCAAAGTTATGTAAAACGCTGCCTTTGATTGGCCATGGCAGTTTGCCTTTTTGTCTGGCGAGTCCATCCATGGGGACTTGATTACGTTTGGCGGCTTTGACAATCTCGGCTTTTAGGCGGGTTTCATTACGCTGCAATTCAGTTAAGTAGGTTTTATCACTGGAGATGCTTTTCTTGATCTTGCCGAGTGTGCTTTTCCGGCTACGTTGATTTTTTGCCAATGTATCGCGTTTGTCTTTTTGTTGTTGAAGCAGCTGCGCGATTTGGTTGCGCTCTAATTCAAGGGCTCTTTCACTTTCAACAAGTTGTTGTTCCGTGGTGGACAGTTGTTCTAATGTGTCGGCCCGAGCGGCAGCAAGGTGCTGATAGTATTGACTGATGCGATCATCGTTGGAGTTGTTATTAAACATACTAGAGGTATTACGGTTCTGCTTGGTGATGTAATACGTCTGTACGAGCTCAGCTAATATTTTTTGCTGAATCTTTTTTTGTTCAGTGAGGGCAATAACACGCTGATGTAGGTTATCAATATTTTGATTAGCCGTGGCCAGTTGGGAGGTGGTGGATTGAATATTCTTTTCAATGTTCGAGATGCCAATCTCTTGCTCACGTAACGACTTTTGCAGCTTATCTAGCTCTTTTTGTTGCTGGCTTAATCCCTGCTGTTGACGCTTTATCTCACTTTTTACACCAGAAAGCTCATTTTGGCTCGCGGCGCTGTTTAGTGGTGCAATGGCCGTAGCAACACCAATAATGAGGGTCGTGAGAGCAACAAGGAAGTGCGTCTTGTGATTAGAGTGCATGTCGTATCCGCTGAGAGAAGAGGGCAAGTCCGTCTTAGGTCACTACTTTATTGAAAAGCGATAATAGGTGCAAGCATACAAAAACGCCGACGCATAAGCATCGGCGTTTTATCAGACTTGTGTCATTACTTTACAAGAATGTCGCCTGACATTTCAGCAGGAATGCTCATGCCTGTCATTGATAGCATGGTTGGTGCTAGGTCTGACAGTTTACCGCCTTCTTTGAACTCGATGTCCTTGTTACCAATATAGATAAGAGGAACAGGAAGATTGGTGTGAGCCGTATGAGTGCCACCGGTGACTGGGTCAACCATCATTTCCGCATTACCATGGTCAGCCGTGATCAGCATTTGACCATCCACTTCTTTGATGGCTTCAACGATTTTCGCAACGCTTGCATCCAAAGCTTCAATCGCTTGTTCTGCGGCTTCGTAAACGCCAGTGTGACCAACCATATCTGCGTTTGGATAGTTACAGATGATAGTGTCGTATTTGCCTGACTTAATAGCCGCAACCATTTTCTCTGTCAGCTCTTCAGAGCTCATTTCTGGCTGTAGGTCATACGTCGCCACTTTTGGAGAAGCAACAAGCTGACGCTCTTCGCCGTCAAATTCGTTCTCAACACCACCATTGAAGAAGAAAGTCACGTGTGCGTACTTCTCTGTTTCAGAGATACGTAGTTGAGTCTTACCTTCTTTAGATAGCCACTCACCGTAGGTGTTTTCTAGAGATGCTGGTGGGAATGCGCAAAGCAGAGGGATATCTGCTGCGTATTGCGTTAGCATAACAAAGTCGACTGCTGGGAATACTTTACGCTCAAAGCCTTCAAATGCAGGAACGAATGCACGAGTGATTTCACGAGCACGGTCAGCACGGTAGTTCATAAAGATAACTGCATCGCCATCAACGATAGCAGCAGACTCTTGACCTTCAGCACGTAGCTCAGTTGGCGCAACAAACTCATCGTTTTCTTCACGAGCGTAAGCCGCTTCTAGACCAGCAACAGCCGAGTCAAACGTGTAGGCACCTTCTGCTTGAGTAAGCAGGTCGTAGGCTTTTTCAACGCGATCCCAGTTGTTGTCTCGATCCATTGCGTAGTAACGACCAACAAGAGAAGCCACACGGCCTTTACCAAGCTCAGTAAAGAGCGCTTCAAAGCGTTTTAGTGAACCTTCAGCACTGCGTGGTGGCGTATCACGACCATCTAGGAAGCAGTGTAGGTAGATTTTTTCAGCGCCACGCTCAGCAGCCATTTTAACGGCAGCGTAAATGTGGTCCTCGTGAGAGTGAACACCACCTGGAGACATTAGCCCCATAAGGTGAACCGCTTTACCTGCGGCGATGGCTTTATCCATTGCAGCAGCGAGTACTTCGTTTTGACCAAATTCACCGTCAGCGATAGATTTAGTAATACGAGTCAAGTCTTGGTAGACCACTCGGCCGGCACCAATATTAGTGTGACCCACTTCAGAGTTACCCATTTGACCATCTGGAAGACCGACGTCCATACCAGAAGCTGAAATAAGTGTGCGTGGATTGTTTGCCCACAAGCCGTCCATTACTGGAGTTTTTGCGTTGTTGATTGCGTTGCTTGCGTTATCTTCACGGTATCCCCAACCGTCAAGAATGACTAGAGCCATAGGCTTCTTAGCTGACATAGTTATAACCTCGTCGAATCTAAAATAACTTTACTGAAAACAAATTAGCGTAATTTTACTACACTTTTTAACCAAAACAGTAGTGGCAGATCAAATATTGTTTGTGATTACCGTAGCTTGTTTTCAGTTTTTTGAAAGTTAATTGCACACATTAATTGTTGTAATGAGGTAATCATAGACACAATGCGTCGCTGATTCCTTAAATGCTTAGCCATTAATAGCGCAGATGTAGGAGACAGACCAATTGTTTTGCGCTATTGCTGCAATAGCGAAAGAGGGATCTCAATTATTTATTCGAAACAAGTTCCCCCCTCGCCAGAGGGCGGCGAAGCCGTTATACTCCTCGTCTGAATTTCATCTTCAACTAATTAAGAGCGCAAGCTATGCAAGAGTACTTAGATTTTTTACAACAAAATATGATCATGGCCGTGGTTTGGGCCGCACTTTTTGTTGCTCTGATTGCCAACTTCGTGAAGTCTGCCAATGCAGCGTACAAAGAGATTTCAGCCGCGCAGGTGACTCAAATGATGAACCATGACAGTGCACTTGTTGTGGATATTCGTTCAAAAGACGATTTCAAACGTGGTCACATTACTGACGCTGTTAACGTACTTCCTTCTGATATCAAAGCTGAATCTACGCCTAGCCTTGAAAACAAAAAATCAGACCCAATCATTGTGGTATGTAAGACGGGTCAGACTGCACAAGAGAGTGCAAACTTGCTTGCTAAATCAGGTTTTGAACAGGTTTACGTGCTTAAAGGCGGCCTGTCAGCTTGGAGTGAAGCAAACCTGCCGCTGATTAAAGGTAAGAAGTAACCCTAGTAATTGAGTGTTTTCGCGGCATTTCTTACCTAGGGATGTGATAAATGCCACGGAATTAGCGGTTCGCCTAGTCATAAAACATCGGCTCGGCTAGTCTGCCAGACAACTCAAAAACGGTTTCGTTAATTTTAGACGTATTATAAAGGATATTCATCATGGCTGAAGCAGCACCTCAAGAAGCACAACAGAATTTCACAATTCAACGTATCTTTCTAAAAGATCTTTCTTTTGAAGCGCCGAACTCTCCGGACATGTTTCAAAAAGAATGGAACCCAGACGTTAAGCTAGACCTAGACACGCAAAGCCGTGAACTAGGACAAGGCGTTTACGAAGTGGTACTTCGTCTAACGGTTACGGTTAAGAATGCAGAAGACACAGCATTCCTTTGTGAAGTTCAGCAAGGTGGTATTTTCACAGCTGAGCAAATGGAAGCAGGTCAATTGGCACATTGCCTTGGCGCTTTCTGCCCGAACATTTTGTTCCCTTATGCTCGTGAAACAATCTCTAGCCTAACGATGAAAGGTACGTTCCCACAATTGAACCTAGCACCAGTTAACTTTGATGCATTGTTCATGAACTACCTTCAGCAGCAAGCTCAAACAGAAGATCAAGCTGAAGCGTAATTCGCTGTGTATTGCAGGGCTATCGCTTTGCAAGAACGAGTAATCTTTTTGAAAATGCACAGCGCCTAGCGATGTGCATTTTTTATTTTTACGGTTAAGGTTAAGCTTTTAGAAGACGCAAGTCTGAGAGACTAAACTGTTAGCTGTGGCTTTCAAATTATGACGTGGTGGTGTTATGAGTAACGCATACGGGAAAGAAATTTCAATGACAGTCATTGGCGCGGGCTCCTATGGGACATCGCTGGCCATTTCTCTGGCACGAAACGGTGCAAATGTAGTCATCTGGGGACATGATCCTGAGCATATGGCTCGCCTAGAGGCAGATCGAGCGAACCATGACTTTTTGCCAGGAATAGACTTTCCTGAGTCACTCATTGTTGAATCCGATCTTCAAAAAGCGGTGCAAGCCAGCCAGGATTTACTGATTGTTGTTCCGAGCCATGTATTTGGTGTTGTGCTAGAGAGCATGAAGCCGCACTTACGTGAAGACAGTCGTATTTGTTGGGCAACCAAAGGGCTCGAGCCTGAAAGCGGTCGCCTTCTAAAAGATGTCGCCAGCGATATTATTGGTGATGGCTACCCTTTAGCGGTACTTTCTGGTCCGACGTTCGCAAAAGAGCTAGCGGCTGGAATGCCAACAGCTATTGCCGTTGCGTCGACCAATACTCAGTTTGTGACTGAATTGCAGGACAAAATCCATTGCAGTAAAACGTTCCGCGTTTATGCCAACGATGATTTCATCGGCATGCAACTAGGCGGAGCAGTTAAAAACGTGATTGCGATTGGTGCTGGTATGTCGGATGGTATTGGCTTTGGTGCCAATGCACGTACGGCACTAATCACCCGAGGTTTAGCTGAAATGACTCGCTTAGGTGTCGCTATCGGAGCGAAACCTGATACCTTTATGGGAATGGCAGGACTTGGCGACTTAGTGCTGACATGTACTGATAACCAGTCTCGTAACCGTCGCTTTGGCTTAGCATTAGGTCAGGGTAAAGATGTCGATTCTGCGCAAACGGAAATTGGCCAAGTGGTTGAAGGTTATCGTAATACTAAAGAGGTTTGGTTATTGTCACAAAGAGTCGGTGTAGAGATGCCAATTGTTGACCAAATCTATCAAGTATTGTATCAAGGAAAGGATGCGATGCTTGCTGCGCAAGATCTACTAGCAAGGGATAAAAAAGCAGAGAAGCAATAAGCGTTGTAAAATAAGCGCTGAAGCATATGCGTCATCGCTTTGTGTGTTACGTTTACATTGATGTTACGCAAACTAGTGAAGTTACGACGCACGGCTTTTAAGGCTAGATACTACTCTTAGGACAGAACATGAAACACTGTGAAAAACAAAAAGTATGGCAGTGCATTATAAAAGAAGCGCGTAAGCAGTCGGAAGAAGAGCCGATGTTGGCGAGCTTTTATCATGCCACAATCATTAATCATGAAAGCTTAGGGGCGGCATTAAGTTATATTCTCGCGAATAAACTTAAGACCGCGTCTATGCCAGCAATGGCGGTACGTGAAGTGGTAGAGCAAGCATTTGCAGCCGACCCTTCGATTACCGATGCTGCGGCTTGTGATATTTGTGCCACAGTGAATCGTGACCCCGCTGTCTCTATGTATTCGATGCCGCTTTTGTATCTAAAGGGATTTCATGCCCTGCAGGGTTATCGCGTCGCCAACTGGTTGTGGAAGCAAGGGCGAGTTGCATTAGCCACGTATTTACAAAACCAGATCTCAGTGGCGTGCCAAGTGGACATTCATCCTGCGGCATGTATTGGTAAAGGTATCATGCTCGATCACGCGACAGGTATCGTCGTCGGTGAGACGGCGGTGGTCGAGAATGACGTGTCGATACTTCAAGATGTGACCTTAGGTGGTACAGGAAAAGAGGGTGGTGACCGTCACCCTAAAATTCGCGAAGGCGTGATGATAGGCGCTGGTGCCAAGATTCTTGGTAACATTGAAGTTGGCGTAGGTGCAAAAATTGGTTCGTGTTCAGTGGTACTGCAGGCCGTCCCTGCGCATACCACTGTCGCTGGGGTGCCTGCTAAAATCGTTGGTAAGCCTAAAACGGATATGCCTTCTTTAGATATGGACCAGCAATTTAATGGTAAGTCACAAACTTTTGTCGGTGGTGATGGTATCTAAACCTTAGTCAAACCCGCGATATCTTAATGGAACGTCTCAGAGGAAAAAGCTCAGTGTAAGCACTGGGCTTTTCGTATTTTTACCGCGTATAAATACGCCAGTATGCCGCCCACAACGTTACCCACCGCTACGCCAATGAAGAGCCCTTCCAACGAATACCAGTAATTGCCAATCGCCGCGGCGGGGAGTGTGAATATGAACAAACGCATCGCACTCCACATAAAGGCCTTATTCGGTAAGTGAAGCGCATTGAGTCCGCTGCCTAACATCATGATAATCCCCTGGAACCCGTAGCTAAATGGAACAACGAGCAAGTAATGCCACAGGATTTCCCGTACCGCCGCTTCTTGAGAAAACATGGCTGAAATCGGAATACTGAGTGGCACCATCATAATAAATACCATCAGCTGAAATAGGATTGAAAAACGCATGCTGAGGAATAACCCTGAGAAACTTCGCTCCGGTTGTTTGGCACCAAAGTTCTGCGACATAAAAGGCGTTAAGGCTGAGCTTAAAGAAATGAGGACCAGAATGAGTAAAGACTCCACTCGTTGCGCTGCGCCATAAGCGGCGATGGCAGCCGTGCCGTGAACGGAGAGCATCTTCATTAAGATAGCGCCAGAAATAGGCGACATCGCAGTGGATAAAGCAGACGGAGTGCCAATTTTCAAAATAGCTGCCCAGTCTTTTAGTAGAGCGGCGGGGTTAATTTTCCCCAGCAGTTTTTCGCGTTTAGTTAAGACGAAAAGCGAACCCAGCAAAGCGCCAAACCAAGCAAAACCACTGGCAATGGCGGCACCTTGAATACCGAGTTCAGGGAACGGACCTATGCCAAAGATGAACAGTGGATCCAAAATACCGTTTAATACTCCAGAGAGCATCATGATTTTAGCTGGCGTTTTGGTATCGCCTGTGGCTCGAATGGCACTATTACCTGCCATCGGGATAACCAACAGTGGGATAGTAAAATACCAAATCACCATGTATTGGTCGATGAGTGGAATGATATCGTCGCTGGCACCTAGCATGCGAAACAGCGGATCAATGGTAAATAGCCCAAGCGTAGAGGCGAGGGTGACCAAGATAACCGCAAGAATGAGACCATGAGTGGTAAATTGTGCGGCATTGCGAGTATTACCTTGTCCCAGTAGTCGACCAATGATCGTAGAAAGGCCAACACCAATGCCCATGGTGATGCAATTCACCCCAAATGTGACGGGAAAAGTAAAACTGACCGCGGCGAGTGACTGGGTACCCAGTAAAGCAATGAAGAAGGTATCAACGAGGTTGAAAGCTAAGATTGCCACCATGCCAAACACCATGGGAACCGTCATTTGCTTGAGCACTGTGGGGATAGGGGCAGAGAGCAGCCCGTGCTTATCTTGCATAGAATTCATCGTTGATGAAACAGGGGCTTAGGATACAGGAATTCCATAAATCGTGCGAGAATCACATGGATCCTTATCTCTTGATGGTGGCAAAGCTCAATTTCGTTATTTTTGTCACAAATTTTTGACGTCTGCCCCTTGGGATCAACCCAATCGCCCCCAACATAATTATCACAAGCCGAATTAAGGCATTCTCAAGCTAACATATTAATTAATTCAGGAGACACGACCGATGAATATCCGTCCTCTACACGACCGCGTGATCGTTGAGCGCAAAGAAGTTGAATCTAAATCTGCTGGTGGCATCGTTCTTACGGGTTCTGCTGCAGAAAAATCAACACGTGGTACGGTGCTGGCTGTAGGTAATGGCCGCATTTTAGAAAACGGGTCAGTTCAAGCATTGGACGTTAAAGTGGGTGACACGGTTATCTTCGCTGAAGGCTACGGCACGAAAACAGAAAAAATCGACGGTAAAGAAGTCTTGATTATGTCTGAAAATGACATCATGGCTATCGTAGAATAATTAAGTAGACGTTGAGTAATTTTTTACTCTAAACAAGCTATCCACTGAATTTAGATAAGGAAATAAACAATGGCTGCTAAAGACGTTAAGTTTGGCAACGACGCACGAATCAAAATGCTAGAAGGTGTTAACGTTCTAGCTGACGCGGTAAAAGTAACACTTGGTCCTAAAGGCCGTAACGTGGTACTAGACAAATCTTTCGGTGCACCAACGATTACTAAAGATGGTGTTTCTGTTGCGCGTGAAATTGAGTTGGAAGACAAATTCCAGAACATGGGCGCACAAATGGTGAAAGAAGTCGCTTCTCAAGCTAATGATGCGGCGGGTGACGGAACCACGACAGCAACCGTACTGGCTCAATCTATCATTTCAGAAGGTTTGAAAGCCGTTGCTGCTGGCATGAACCCAATGGATCTTAAGCGCGGTATCGACAAAGCAGTATTGGCTGCGGTTGAAGAGCTAAAAGCGCTGTCTGTTGAGTGTAAAGATACCAAAGCTATTGCTCAGGTGGGTACGATTTCTGCAAACTCTGACGCGACAGTGGGTAACATCATTGCTGAAGCGATGGAAAAAGTAGGCCGTGATGGCGTTATTACCGTTGAAGAAGGTCAGGCTCTACAAGATGAGCTAGACGTAGTAGAAGGTATGCAATTTGATCGCGGTTACCTATCTCCTTACTTCATCAACAACCAAGAAGCTGGCAGTGTTGATCTAGAGAGCCCGTTCATTCTTCTTATCGATAAGAAAGTATCGAACATCCGTGAACTGCTACCAACACTAGAAGCGGTTGCTAAAGCATCTCGTCCACTGCTAATCATTGCAGAAGACGTAGAAGGTGAAGCACTAGCAACGTTAGTTGTGAACAACATGCGCGGCATCGTGAAAGTGGCTGCTGTTAAAGCTCCGGGTTTCGGTGATCGTCGTAAGTCTATGCTACAAGATATCGCAATCCTAACTGGCGGTACGGTGATTTCTGAAGAAATCGGCCTAGACCTTGAGAAAGTAACATTAGAAGACCTAGGTCAAGCTAAGCGCGTAACGATCACTAAAGAAAACTCCACCATCATTGATGGCGCGGGTGATGAAGTGATGATTCAGGGTCGTGTAACACAGATTCGTCAGCAAGTTGAAGACGCGACATCTGATTACGACAAAGAAAAACT
This sequence comes from Vibrio nomapromontoriensis, assembly GCF_050337205.1. Lineage (NCBI taxonomy): Bacteria > Pseudomonadati > Pseudomonadota > Gammaproteobacteria > Vibrionales > Vibrionaceae > Vibrio > Vibrio nomapromontoriensis. Next base: position 95,017 of record NZ_JAKJSS010000013.1, on the reverse strand, counting down.
TCAAGAGCGCGTAGCGAAATTGGCTGGCGGTGTAGCGGTGATTAAAGTAGGCGCTGCAACAGAAGTTGAAATGAAAGAGAAGAAAGACCGTGTTGAAGATGCACTTCATGCAACACGTGCTGCTGTTGAAGAGGGTGTTGTTGCTGGTGGTGGTGTTGCACTTATCCGCGCGGCATCGAAAGTTGCTGGCCTTGAAGGCGACAATGAAGAGCAAACAGTGGGTATCCGCGTAGCACTTCGCGCAATGGAAGCACCAATTCGTCAAATCACAGCAAACGCAGGTGATGAAGAGTCTGTGGTAGCTAACAACGTGAAAGCGGGCGAAGGTAACTACGGTTACAACGCGGCAACAGGTGAATACGGCGATATGATTGCAATGGGTATCCTTGACCCAACAAAAGTAACGCGTAGCGCACTACAATTTGCCGCATCGGTTGCGGGTCTTATGATCACAACTGAAGCAATGGTGACTGACGCACCACAAAAAGACGCACCAGCGATGCCTGACATGGGCGGAATGGGCGGCATGCCAGGTATGATGTAATTCATCAGAAAGTGCCTACAGAGCCAGGGGGAGACCTCTGGCTTTTTTTGTGCCTGCTTCAATAATAATCAATATCATCGCTAACATGTTACAGGATATGACAATATACTGACATTACCTATGGTTACCAACCATAGCATCGTCTATAGTTATGAAAGACAAACGATAATGTCAGTGGAGACAAAATAATGAAAAAAGTCGTATCAGCCATCGCAGTGGCAGCAGCACTATCTATTTCCCCGATGGCGCTAGCAGATAGCACGCCAGTTATGTTTTCATCTTTAAATGGATTTAATGCACCCGATGCCAATGCAGTTGGTGGTGTTCGTTTATCTGTTCTTCACGGTCAAGTGAATGAAGTGAAAGGTGTCGACTTCTCTGTGTTAGGTATGTCTGAAACACAGCGTACAACCGGTGTAAACTTTGGCCTTTTCTTTGGTGCTTCTAAAGTGACTCAAGAAATGAAAGGTGCGTCACTTGGTATCTTTAACTGGAATACAGGTTCAACAACAGGTGTTAACCTTGGTATGGTCAACGTAACGAACGACGTAAAAGGCCTGAACTGGAGTGCGGTGAACTACTCTGAAGGTAACACTATGGCTGATATTGGTATCGCCAGTTTCTCTAAGAAATCTAATTTCCAATTGGGTATTTTTAACAAAACGAATACTATCGACGGTGTTCAGATTGGTCTAATTAACTGTGCAGACAACGGTTTCTTCAAGTGCTTCCCAATTGTTAACTTCGCTAAATAGTTTTGATTCACTCGGTGTAATAACACGGAGTTAATTGCCAAAGCGTGAGATAAAAGCCCCGAATACTCGATGTTTCGGGGCTTTTTTATGCCTATATTTTTACTTTCTACGTTTTGAGCGTCGTTGGAAGGTTTGGTGGACACCGCGGCGTAAGCTTTGAAAGCTGCTCTCTGCTTTATCGACACCAAGTAGTATAGTAAGTGCCAGTAAAGTTAGGATGATGGAGGCCTTGTAATGCCCTAGCCCAATCATCATGCCCAGACCAGCAAGCAGCCAGATGACAGCAGCAGAAGTCACACCGTGGATTTTGCCATTTTCAGACATCATGACTCCAGCGCCTAAAAAGCCGACACCAGTAATGATTTGTCCTAATACTCGGGCTTGATCAAGGGTATTTGGGGATAAGGATATCGCCATTGACATGAAGAGGTAGGTGCCAGAGAGCACTAAAATGGATGTTCGGATGCCAACGGGTTTACCACGTGTTTGCCTTTCAAGGCCAATAAGTGTGCCATTGAGCATACAGCATGTCAGTGCCTGCCATGAGAATGGACCTAAATCGAAAAACGCTGCTAATTCCACAAATATGCTCCCCTCAAAAAAAGCAGTATCTGTTTATTAGACCGGGCAGGCGAACAAATAAATTTTGTCGAGACGAAAAACGTTATTCAAGATGAAGATCGAGTGGCGTCTTGCTGGTTTTGCCTCCCTCTTCACGAGTCAGTTTGGGAACTAAATAGCCGGAGACACGCTCGATTAATCCATGCATTAGCTGTTTCGCTTGATGATCGTCGACAAAGTAATGCGCTGCGCCTTGCACTTTATCAAGCACGTGCAGGTAGTAGGGCAGTATTCCGCTATTAAATAGGGCATGACTCAGCGCAACTTGGCTTTCAACACTGTCATTGATGCCTTTTAGTAACACGCTTTGATTAAGTATTGTGACGCCCGCTCGCTTGATGTGCTGTATTGCTAGTGATAGGGCGGGATTAATTTCGTTAGCATGGTTGATGTGTGTAACCAGAACGGTATTTAATCGAGTCTGTTGTAGCATCTCACACAGTGATTCTGTGATGCGATCCGGAATTACCACTGGCAAACGAGAGTGAATACGCAGTGTGTTAATGTGCGGGATAGATTCTATATGCTTGATAAGCCATTCGATATCTTTGTCCTTCGCCATTAATGGGTCGCCACCAGAGAGAATGACTTCGTTGATTTCTGGTTGGTTGGCAATATAGTCCAGCGCTAACTGCCAGTTTGCTTTGTTGCCCTTATTTTCTTCATAGGGAAAGTGGCGTCGGAAGCAATAGCGGCAGTTAACCGCACAGCCACCTTTGACTATCATTAGGGCGCGACTTTGGTACTTGTGCAGTAATCCGGGTACCACTGACCCTTGCTCCTCTAACGGGTCTTCGGAATACCCAGCGTGGACCTCAAACTCTTGGCTCAATGGCAGCACTTGTTGTAAGAGTGGGTCGTACGGGTTGCCTTTTTCCATTCGCTCGACAAAGCTTTGAGGGACACGCATCGGAAATAGTTTCCTTGCACGTAGGCCGCTTTCCCATGGCGCCGTATCAATTTCTAGTTGTTTAAGCAACTGATACGGGTCTGAGATCGCATTGGATAGCTGTTTGAGCCAGTTTTGCTCAACAGAAACAAGATTTCGGGTTATGATAGGCGACATTAAATTTTAACTCGAAGAATACTAAGAGGATACAATGGCTACTGTTAGCACTAATGAATTTAAAGGCGGTTTGAAATTAATGCTGGATAACGAGCCTTGCGTGATTCTAGAAAATGAATACGTGAAGCCAGGTAAAGGTCAAGCATTTAACCGTGTTAAAATTCGTAAACTACTGTCTGGTAAGGTGTTAGAGAAAACATTTAAGTCAGGCGAGAGCTTTGAAGTCGCTGACGTCATGGATATCGATCTAGATTACCTATACTCAGACGGTGAATTCTACCACTTTATGAACAATGAAACATTCGAACAAATCGCTGCAGACGTAAAAGCGGTAGGTGACAATGCGAAATGGTTGGTAGAAAACAACCCTTGTATGATTACACTTTGGAACGGCACGCCGATTTCTGTTACGCCAGCTAACTTTGTTGAGCTAGAAGTAACAGAAACCGATCCTGGTCTAAAAGGTGATACACAAGGTACAGGTGGTAAGCCTGCAACACTAACAACGGGTGCCGTTGTACGTGTTCCACTATTTATTCAAATCGGTGAAGTGGTAAAAGTTGACACTCGTACTGCAGAATATGTAGGCCGTGTTAAGTAATATTACTTTCGAGATTAAAAAGGTCGCTTAGGCGACCTTTTTTTATGTTTGGGGCATATTCATGCTGAGTACATATTTATGTTGGAGATATAGAAGGCGCTATTCTTGCGGGCGCCAACTTAATGCACTCGCAACCGTACCGAGCGCAAGGGTGTTCATTTCTGCATCGGGTAGGTTGGCTAGTGTTTGAAGTGTTATCGCGCCATTGGTTTGCGCGGCGGCAATTTCTTGGCTGCCTCTGCTAAAACTATAACCAAGCGGATTATCGACACTCATCAGTAGCCCTTCACCCTCGTGAATAGATTCAACGTTAAAGTGTGTACTGCCGAGTCGAATGAAGCCGATTTCTTTCTTCGCCGTTGATAAGCTGATGGCTTCGGACTTTCTTGCCATCTCATACTCACCAATCGCTTGACCCGCTTCACTGATCTGACAAATGTACGGCCCGTTACCACCAAACGAAAAGCTGCCGAGATCGACGCTCGTGCCACCGCCACTACAAACAAGTGTCCAAGTTTCCCCGCTGTCAGTGCGCGTGACTTCTGCAACCATGTCTCCTTCTTTACTATTAATGGTATTAAACCAAGAACTAGTGGAAGCACTACGTGAGTATTTTCCGTGATAGAGACCCGCTATATCAAATGAACCTTCGGGGCCGAATCCCCAAAAAGTACCATCGGTTTTTAGCGTGAGTTCTGGCTGTGTTGAAACCGCGTCTGATTTTTTCATATCAACGGTGCTACCACACCCAAAAAGAGCACTGGAAATAACCAGTGCGCAAATAGACTTTTTCATTGTTACATCTCTTTTTTATTATAAATCGGCGCGGATTGTATAGGGGGAGGAAATGAAGGAATGTAAGAGATTGTCTGAATGGATGATGGCTCACACAGTGATAGATAGTAAAAAGGGTAGCGAATTCGCTACCCTTTTCTGGCATTTTGAGCGTTAAATCATAAAGATAAAGATCACTGCTAATGCGCTAATAAGACCTGCAAAGAAATAGCACGCAATCTTACCTGCCACACCTGCGTGAATTTTTAGATCATGCATACCATGGTGAAGGCGGTGCATTGCATGCCACATTGGTAGGGCGAGTGTCGCGATGACAAAGAGAGCACCGATAAAGCTAGTGGCAAATCCAGCCACGCGCTCATAGCTTAATGCTTCTGCGTCGATGATGCCCATGGGCACAAGGATACCAAGAACAAGAATAGTAACAGGAGTAATCATGGCAAACCATGAGCCGCCTGCACCAAATAGTCCCCACCATACGGGTTCGTCTGAACGTTTAGGGTTTTGGTTAATCACAGTGGTCTCCTTAGACGATAATCAGCACAATAAGAGAAATCGCTGCAACGGCAGCCCATTGTGCGAGCACGATGGTTTTCTTTTCTACCGCTTTACCTTTTAATTTAATCGGCATGACTTGCGGCATCATGCTAAAAAAGGTTTGAGCGTGGAATAAGCTGCCCGCTAGTGCAACAATGTTGATGGCAATCACGATTGGATTGGCCATAAATGCTAGCCAGCCTTGCCAGGCCTCTGGTCCTTTCACCAGCGCCCCTAAACCAAAGGTTAGGAAAATTGTGAATAGAATCAGTGGCAATACCGTGGCTTCACGCAGCATGTAGAAACGGTAGAAAGGGTGATTTTTCCACCAAGTGCGTTTTATTTCACGAACGTACGGTTTTCTATTGCTCATGGTTATGCCTCCACATTCTTTGGTGAGCCATCAGGCTTAAGCATGGCAATAACAAAGTCTTTTGAAGATTCAATTTTGCCTTGGTTTACCGCAGCAGCCGGATCGACATTTTTAGGGCAAACATCCGAGCAATAGCCGACAAAGGTACAACCCCATGCGCCATTTTCACCGTTAATTAGCGCCATGCGCTCGCTCTTGCCATTGTCACGGCTATCGAGGTTATAGCGATGGGCAAGTGTCAGAGCGGCAGGGCCAATAAACTCAGGGTTTAGTCCGAATTGAGGGCAAGCCGCGTAACAAAGGCCACAGTTGATACAGCCAGCAAACTGTTTGTATTTGGCCATTTGCTCTGGCGTTTGCAGGTTTGCGCCATCTTCTGGGGTACGGTCATTGCCAATGATATAAGGTTTAATGGCTTCTAGGCGCTCAATAAACGGCGTCATGTCGACAATCAAATCTTTTTCGATTGGGAAGTTTGCTAATGGCTCGATGGTGACGCCACCCGTGTAGTCTCGTAAGAAGCTTTTACAAGCTAATTTAGGCACACCATTTACCATGATGCCGCAAGATCCACAAATCGCCATGCGACAAGACCAACGGTAAGATAAGTCTTTGTCTAGGTTATCTTTGATATAGCCAATAGCGTCAAGTACAGACATGGTTTCATCAAATGGGACATCAAACATCTGCATGCGAGGCTCAGAGTCTTTCTCCGGGTCGTAACGCATGATTTCTACTTTTTGAATGCGATTTGCTGACATTATGCTTGCTCCTCTGCATTGTTTTCTTGAGCAGCTTTTGCTTCGGCAGCGGCAGCTTTCTCAGCAGCTTCACCGTAAAGGCGCGCTTTAGGTTGGGATTTGGTGATTTTCACGTCGCTATAATCAATGCTCGGCGCGTTGTCTTCTTGGAAGAAAGCGAGAGAGTGTTTTAGGAAGTTTTCATCATCACGTTCTGTGCAGCCATCGTCTAAACGTTGGTGCGCGCCACGGGATTCTTTACGCAGAATGGCGGAGTGCACCATTGCTTCTGCTACTTCAAGACCGTAACCGACCTCGATGGCATAAAGTAAATCTGTGTTGAAGACTTTTCCTTTATCTTTAATGCCAATATTTTTATAACGCTGCTTAAGCTCAGCAATCTTGTCAAGTGTCGCTTGCATGAGATCTTCTTGACGATAGATGCCACAACCCGCTTCCATGGTATGACCCATCTCAGTGCGGATATCTGCCCAGTTTTCGTCACCATCTTGGTTGAGTAGGGCGGCAATGCGCGCTTCAACGGCTTCCACTTGTTTCGCAATTGCTGCGTCATCCCAGCCTTTAAAGGCTTGTGCACGTTCAACGGCTTGTTCACCTGCAACACGACCAAATACAACAAACTCAGCCAGTGAGTTGGAGCCTAGTCGGTTAGCACCGTGAAGGCCAACAGATGCACATTCACCGACTGCGAATAGACCTTGTATACGCGTTTCACATTGACCATTGGTCTCGATACCACCCATGGTGTAATGGACAGTTGGTCTAATTGGGATTGGCTCTTTGGCTGGATCAACGTTGACGTAAGCTTTGGCAAGTTCACAGATAAACGGTAGACGTTCTTGTAAGTACTCTTCGCCAAGGTGACGCAAGTCTAGGTGAACCACATCACCCAGTGGGTGTTTGATGGTATTGCCTTTTTGCTGCTCATGCCAAAATGCTTGAGAAACTTTGTCACGAGGACCCAGTTCCATGTATTTGTTTTTCGGCTCGCCTACTGGTGTCTCAGGGCCCATGCCGTAATCTTGTAGGTAACGGTAGCCGTTCTTGTTGACGATAATACCACCTTCACCACGACAACCTTCGGTCATCAGGATACCAGTGCCCGGAAGCCCTGTTGGGTGGTATTGCACGAATTCCATATCACGTAGTGGCACACCATGACGATAAGCCATTGCCATACCATCGCCAGTCACAATGCCGCCGTTAGTGTTACAGTGATAAACACGACCAGCGCCACCCGTTGCGAGTACAACAGACTTCGCTTTAATGGTCACGAGTTCGCCTTCCGACATATGAATGGCAATCAGACCTTGGACTTCGCCTTCCACAACAAGTAGATCAACCACAAAGTACTCATCAAATCGTTTGATTTGGTCATATTTCATTGAGGTCTGAAAAAGCGTATGTAGCATATGGAAGCCGGTTTTATCTGCAGCAAACCAGGTTCGTTCCACCTTCATGCCACCAAAACGACGAACGTTGACTTCGCCATTTTCTTTACGACTCCAAGGGCAGCCCCATTGCTCCATTTGGATCATTTCTTTGGTTGCGCTTTTGACGAAATACTCAACAACATCCTGTTCACAAAGCCAGTCACCACCGCCAACGGTATCGTTGAAGTGATTGTCTAGGCTATCTTCATCCTTGATTACAGCGGCAGAGCCACCCTCAGCCGCGACCGTGTGCGATCGCATCGGGTAAACTTTCGAGATAAGAGCAACTTCCATGTCAGGATTTGCTTCAGCGGCTGCAATAGCAGTTCGAAGACCAGCGCCACCAGCGCCGATGACTGCGATATCTGTGGTAATTGTCTTCACAGTTATCCTCCAGTGTGAGAGCGAGTTGAACTCGCGGGTGATAATTAGCGCTTAAATAAGCAGATAAAAACTAAGGGCTATAGTAGATAAGGCGCAGGGTAAAAAAATTGATTGAGTTAGGTTTTTTCATCGGAAATGCAAAGAGAGGCATAGTATTTATATGATGTGTGATTAACGTCACTTATAATTGTGGGGTATCTTTAAATTTGTACAATTATCAATAACTACAGCTAATGAGTTTGATTATGATTTACAACGACTGGCAACCTACAGCATCAATAGCTTTGCTAAAAAAACGAGCAGAGATTATTCACAACATGCGTCAATTTTTCTTATCAAGAGATGTCATGGAAGTGGAGACGCCAGCCATGAGCCATGCCACGGTCACGGATGTGCACTTGCAAACGTTTGACACTGAATTTGTTGGGCCAGGTTATGCAGACGGCAGGCGCTTGTATTTCATGACTAGCCCTGAATTTCATATGAAGCGACTGCTGGCGGCGGGGAGTGGCTGTATCTATCAGATAGCGAAGGCTTTTCGCAATGAAGAGAGCGGCCGTTACCATAATCCAGAGTTTACTATGTTGGAGTGGTACCGCGTTGGGTTTGATCATCATAAGCTGATGGATGAAATGGATGAACTATTGATGTTGGTATTAAAGGGAGAGAAAGCGGAGCGAATGACGTATCAACAAGCGTTTATTCAAGCACTATCCGTTTGTCCACTTACCGCTTCTATGTCTGAGCTTCGCGCCGCTGCCGGGACATTAGGCTTGTCTGATATTGCTGACAGTGAAGAGGACCGTGACACCTTATTGCAACTGCTATTTAGTATGGGCGTCGAAAGCCAAATTGGCTTGAACTCTCCCGCTTTTGTTTATGATTTCCCTGCTTCACAAGCGGCATTGGCGAAAGTGAATGCTAATGACCCAAGGGTGGCCGATCGCTTTGAGGTGTATTTCAAGGGAATCGAACTTGCCAACGGCTTTCATGAGTTGGATAACCCTAAAGAGCAACTCGCTCGCTTTGAGCAAGATAACCAAAAGAGGGTAGCAATGGGCTTACCTGTTCAACCGATTGATCATCATCTGATTGCTGCATTAGAGGCAGGGTTACCGCAATGTGCGGGCGTAGCGCTAGGGATTGACCGGCTGATTATGCTGGCTATCGGTGCTGAACATATCGATCAAGTGACGGCCTTTCCATTTCCGATAGCGTAATGTTCCTTAGCATCATTCGTTCCACTATTTTTAGCTTAACTGACGAGTATACCTGTACCAGTAACGGCGAGTAATGCACCTAGCCACGCGTAGCGGTTAGGTCGTTGCTTGGTGTATAACCAAAGTAGTGGTAATACCATAATAGGTGTTGTCGAAGAAAGCAGCGCCACCATGCCAACATTACCCGTTTGCAGTGCAAAGAGAATGAGCGTCATGCCAACAGCCATGGCAAGAAACCCGTTTAATGCAGTAATGCCGAAGATGGGCAGGGTAATTGGGTTGATACTTTTGGCAAGTCTCGCCCCAGTTAACCAAAATAGGCTATGGGCAATAAATGCTGTAATCATACGAATCGCAGATGCGGCAATAGGGTCGATAGCTGTTTGCATCACGGGTTTTGCTATAATCCCCCCAAGCGCCTGACACAGTGCCGCAGTAATACCGAGTGCGACACCCACCCAAACCTTTCCCTGAATCTCCTCTAAGCGACTTGCTGACGGCTTGGCCTGTTTACGACCAAAAAAGATAGCGGTGGCGACCCCAGAAAACACTAAAACCGAACCCATCAGTTCAATGGTATTCATGGTTTCAGAAAAAAGAAAGTAACCGAGTATGGCGGAGAAAACAGCGTGACAAGAGAACAGCAAACCCGCTTGGCGTGGTCCCATTCGATTTAAGCAAGCAAATAAGGCGGTATCGCCAATAAAGATCCCGATAAGGCCCGATAGTGCCATGGGGGTAATATGCGTATAGGCAACGCTTCCCCAGCCATTGGTGAGCAGTGCCATGGTGGTCAGTATGCAGGCAGTGCACCCCATTCTCCATCGACTATAGGTAAAAGAGCCGAGGTGGCGCGCTGGCGTGACAGAAATAATACTGGAAACCGCCCACAAAAAGGCGGCAATAAGCGCAAACCACTCAAACCCCATGAGTTTCCCTATTCAATTCGAAATCCTATCGCTAAACAGGTTGTACTATGCGGTGTAGTAAAGTGCAATGAAATCCCCCCGTTAGGATGGATTTCATTGCTGCCAAAGTGCTCGACTAAGTGCGATATCGTGCTTAGGTTAGGATCCAAGCTGCGAGATAGACGATGAGTAGGCCAACAACGCCTAGGATAAGCCCCATTTTTGCCATGTCTTTGCTTTCAATTAGACCAGTAGAGTAGGCAAGCGAGTTTGGAGGGGTGGAAACAGGAAGAATCATCCCTAAAGAGGCTGAAAATGCGACAACGACGAGCAGACCTTGTAAACCACCAATAGTGGCCAGGCTTTCCATTGAGGCGCCAATGGCGGCAGCGATAGGCATGAGTAAGTTTGCTGTGGCAGTATTCGACATGAAGTTAGCCATTAACCAACATACGACAGAAAGTGTTAGCACTACAGCCATTGGCGATAGTGATTCATAGTCGATAGCGTGGGCGAGTGCTACGGCGAGTCCGGTTTTATCTAAGCCAATGCCAATAGCAATCCCCCCTGCCACTAACCAAAGCACATCCCAGTTAATGAGCTTAAGTTCTTCTTTACCCATGATCCCTGTCAGAGTAAATACAGCAAGAGGAATAATGGAAACCACATAGGTATTCATACCGTGTAGCTTGGTCGTCATCCAAAGCAAAATGGTGGTGGCGAACGTAGCGTATACCACGATAGCTCGCCAGTTCTTTTGGAATGACCCATTTAGCTTTAACACCATCTTATCCTGTGAGGATGGGAAAAAGCGTTGTAATAAAAACCAAGCAATGGTCAGTTGAATGATGACAAAAGGCAGCCCCATCATCATCCACTGCAGGAAGTCGATAGTGTTCTCCCCTGTGAGGTATTGCAATGCTATCGCATTGGGTGGCGTGCCGATTGGTGTCGCGATCCCCCCTGTATTCGCGGCAATAGGAATACATAACACTAAGGCTTTGATGCCAATGTCACCTTTAGGGGCAGAAGCGACAATGGGACCAAGCAATGCCAGCATCATCACGGTGGTGGCGGTATTAGACATAAACATCGAAAAGACAGCGGTGATCAGCATTAAACCCAGCATGATAAATTTCGGCTGCTTACCAAAAGGCTTAAGTAAGACGCGTGCGAGGTTGTTGTCGAGTTCGTATTTAGACGCGGCAATTGCTAAGGCAAAGCCACCCATAAATAAAATAATAATCGGCGATGAAAAAGCGCTAAAGATGTCGGTATATTTCATCAACTCACCTAAGTCGTGTCCCGCTGGTGGCGTGCGAAATAGGTGCAGTCCTTTATCTGAAATCATCACCAGTTCTAAGGCGATGATAAGAATTGAGGTGGCAAAAACAGGAACAGGTTCTAGAACCCAGAGTAGCGCTGCAAGCAAGAAAATAGCGAGTAGTCGATGTTGAATAAGCGTGAGATCGTCGATGGGGATGGCATCAATAGGCATCATTAACACACCAAGGGGAACCATGAAGCAGATCAGGAGCCGGATCAAAACCCCGTTATTTATCTTGGGCATAGGCAATATCATCTCAAATCAAAAATTCATCTAACAAATAGATTAAAAGATAATCGCCATAGGGTCTTCGACTGAGGTTAGAGTTTTGAAAACATAGAGGATTTTTTAGTGAGATTATTGTCTTACGTCAACAATTCGTATCAAGCAGAATCGTTAAGAAAACTGAGAATAAGGCAATAAAAAACGGCGCAAATTTGCACCGTTTCTTTTGATTGGCCTAGTTATTTACATACTTAGCTAGTTAGCTGTCGCTACGTTCTGCCGCATGAGCATAAGGTGTGCCCATAACGGTAGGGGTGGTATTCGCCATCGTCTCATCAAAACGGATGCGATTGTGGGCAAACAAGTTAATGACTGTTGAGCCCAGCTTAAAGCGACCCATCTCTTCACCCTTTTTCAATACAACTGACTTATTACCTTCAGCAGGGTAGTCCCAAGTGTGAACCGAACTTCCTGTTGGCGGTGTTACAGTACCTGCCCAGATCAGCTCAATGCTGCCGACAATCGTTGCACCGACAAGAACCTGCGCCATTGGGCCAAACTCAGTATCAAAGATACATACCACTCGTTCGTTGCGGGCAAACAGGTTTGGCACATTCTCTGCTGTGAGCGGGTTGACCGAAAACAGGTCACCAGGCACATAAATCATTTGGCGTAATGTACCGTCGCATGGCATGTGTACGCGGTGGTAGTCGCGAGGAGAAAGGTACAGCGTCGCGAATTCACCATCGGTAAACTCTTTAGCGAGCTCTTCACTTCCGCCCAATAGTTCTTGTGCCGTGTAGTGATGGTTTTTAGCTTGGATTAGCTTACCATCTTTAATTGGACCAAATTGGCTCACACACGCATCTGCGGGGTGGGTGATGACAGACTCACCTTCTGCAATTGGTCGAGTACCAGGTTTAAGTTCACGAACGAAAAACTCGTTAAAAGTTTCGAAGTGAGCCGGGTCTGAGTACAAAGCCTCATCTAAATTGACGTTATATTGTTTTACAAACCAACGAATGATAGCTGTCGTTAGACCACCAGCTTTTGCTGATGCTAGTTTACCGACTAAACGGGTTAAACCGTGTTTTGGTATCCAATATTGAAGTCCAACTTTAATCTTATCCATTGCTTACTATTCCAACATTAATTGAGTATTTCTAATTCAGGGCGCGAGATATTAATGTAAATCTCACAAAATGTCAGTACTTAGTCCAATTCCAGTGCTGACGTTGTGCGTGATGGCAAACTCGCTGCATGAAGACAAACGTAGATTCTTAATCAACCAAGATCCGCTTTCTTGTTGCGCGAGTATTGTCGATTGGCTTTGTTTTCACCCATGCTTTCCAAAATTCGGTGATAGTTATCAAAGCGACCTTTATCGATGTTACCGTTTTCAACCGCTTCCCTTAGAATGCAGCCAGGATCGTCTAAGTGTTTGCAATCTCTAAACTTACAGCCACCTAGGTAAGGGCGAAATTCGACGAACGCTTCGGTAATTTCATGAGGCTCTAAGTGCCACAGTCCAAATTCACGAACCCCTGGAGAGTCAATAAGATCGCCCCCTGACGGGAAGTGATAAAGCCTGGCGGCCGTGGTTGTGTGTTGGCCTAACCCTGAGTTCTCAGAGATCGCGCCTTCTTCAATTTCTAATTCAGGCATGAGTGCATTGACTAAGCTTGATTTGCCTACACCAGACTGCCCAACAAAGATGTTCACTTTATCTTTGAGGTAGCTTTCCAGTTCTTGGATTCCTTCGCCGGTTTCTTTACTGACAAAGGCAACGTCATAGCCAATGCGCTTATAAGCGTTCAAAGAGGCATAAATATCAGCCTTGTCGTCTTCTGAAATCAGGTCAACTTTGTTTAAAACCAGCAGAGGCGCAATTTGCAACGTTTCCGATGCAACAAGATAGCGGTCAATGATGTTAAACGATAAATCCGGCGCAATGGCAGAGACAATAACCATTTGGTCAACGTTGGCTGCAACGGGCTTTAGACCATCGTAATAGTCTGGACGGGTGAGTATTGAGCTGCGCGGCTCAACGGCCTCTACAACACCAGAAATACCATGCATCGATTCAATGCCTACACGCCATTTTACATGATCGCCAGAGACGAGAGACTCAATGCCACGTCGTAAATTACAACGATGAACCTCTTGAGTTTCAAGATCTTCAATGTCGGCATGTTGGCCAAAGCGAGTAATCACTAAACCTTGTTTGACCGCTCCTAGCATGGTTTCATCCCATTGAACGGTTTCTTCTTGTTTAAGTTTTTTGCTTTGGTTGCTGCGTACTCGACGCACTTGACCTTTGGTTAGTTTTTTCTTTTTCGCCACGATATTCTATGATGCCAATGCATCAAACCATTTGGGTTACTGAAATTTATTTCGGTATAGTACCTCTTTTAGCGGAAAACAAATAGACGAGGGCGTTATGTCTTTTAGCGATCAGAATTTAATCTGGGTTGATCTCGAGATGACAGGACTCGATCCTGAGCAACATAAAATCATCGAAATAGCGAGTATAGTGACAGACAGTCAATTAAATATTCTTGCTGAAGGTCCAGTGATTGCGATTCATCAGCCTGAGGCTGAGTTAGCAAAAATGGATGACTGGTGCACGAATACTCATACTGCGAGCGGGCTCGTTGCTCGTGTGACAGAGAGTACGTACACAGAGCAGCAGGCAATTGCAGAGACGATAGCGTTTTTAGAGCAGTGGGTACCAAAAGGGGTATCACCTATTTGTGGCAACAGCATTGGGCAAGATCGTCGTTTCTTATACAAGCACATGCCAGAGCTTGAGGAGTATTTCCACTATCGTTACATCGACGTGAGTACCTTAAAAGAACTAACTCGTCGTTGGAAGCCAGAGATTTTAGATGGCTTTAGCAAACAAGGTACGCATTTGGCACTTGACGATATTCGTGAGTCGATCGCTGAACTAAAATACTACCGTGGAACTGTTTTCTCCATTTAGTTGAATCTTTATTGGAATCGTAGCGGGGTTGATTTGCTCTAGTTTCTAGAAAAATAAGGTGTTTTTGTGTGCTTTTTCATCAAACAGAAAAAAAATGAATGTTTTTTATCGATAGGACTTGCATCACAAAAAAATGCTCTTATAATTCGCAGCCCTGAACGACGAAACACGTTCAATGCGATACTAGCTCAGTTGGTAGAGCGCAACCTTGCCAAGGTTGAGGTCATCGGTTCGAACCCGATGTATCGCTCCACTTTCTCTTGGTAGAAAGTGACAGTTCTCATCGTACTTAACGGTGACTACAACTCGGACGCGGGATGGAGCAGTTTGGTAGCTCGTCGGGCTCATAACCCGAAGGTCGTTGGTTCAAATCCGGCTCCCGCAACCATATTTAATCAATAGCGTTTGCTGTTGATATGCGATACTAGCTCAGTTGGTAGAGCGCAACCTTGCCAAGGTTGAGGTCATCGGTTCGAACCCGATGTATCGCTCCATTTTCTCTTAGCAGAAAATRACAGTTCTCATCGTACTTAACGATGACTACAATTCGGACGCGGGATGGAGCAGTTTGGTAGCTCGTCGGGCTCATAACCCGAAGGTCGTTGGTTCAAATCCGGCTCCCGCAACCACATTTARTCAATAGCGTTTGCTGTTGATATGCGATACTAGCTCAGTTGGTAGAGCGCAACCTTGCCAAGGTTGAGGTCATCGGTTCGAACCCGATGTATCGCTCCATTTTCTCTTAGCAGAAAGTGACAGTTCTCATCGTACTTAACGGTGACTACAATTCGGACGCGGGATGGAGCAGTTTGGTAGCTCGTCGGGCTCATAACCCGAAGGTCGTTGGTTCAAATCCGGCTCCCGCAACCACATTTAATCAATAGCATTTGCTGTTGATATGCGATACTAGCTCAGTTGGTAGAGCGCAACCTTGCCAAGGTTGAGGTCATCGGTTCGAACCCGATGTATCGCTCCATTTTCTCTTAGCAGAAAGTGACAGTTCTCATCGTACTTAACGGTGACTACAATTCGGACGCGGGGTGGAGCAGTTTGGTAGCTCGTCGGGCTCATAACCCGAAGGTCGTCGGTTCAAATCCGGCCCCCGCAACCATATTTAGTCAATAGCGTTTGCTGTTGATATGCGATACTAGCTCAGTTGGTAGAGCGCAACCTTGCCAAGGTTGAGGTCATCGGTTCGAACCCGATGTATCGCTCCATTTTAGCGCAGTTTAACCCTATAGAGGTTTAGACCTTGCTCTTCTTTTGGTAGAGCAAGTGTTGTTAGTCGCTATGCTTTCTTGTTTATAGAAAGCCTAAAGCAGCATTCCATATAAGCAAAGTTGAGAAACTTAGTCCTTTCGCTGCCGCTCTTTCCTAATGCTGAGAAGCATCACTCCAAAACAATTTAGTTAGTTTGTAACGTTATTTTTAAATAGGCGGCTTTGCCTATTTAATACGTCTACGCTGCTATTCCTGTAGTTATTCAACCCTGTGGATGTAGGTTAGCGCCTTTTTCTACGGCACACTTACATTTAAATTAACAGACTTATCCACACCTTATCGTATGTGGATAACTTGGTTGATAAATTGTTTTTACTCGATATGTTAGCTAAGTGCTTGAAAGATCTTTACAGTAATTAGTCTGCAGGCAAGTGCGATCTGACCGTTTAAGTTATTGTTTATAAAGTGGTTTTGTCGGTTTTTACGTCGAGAGATACTGTATTTAAATGATCAACAAGTGACATTTATTTGATCCTAGTCATATATTGCGTCTGTGTTTAACCTGTTTTCACAAGCACATAGCACGAATGAAATTTTTGTTTTTCCACAAATTCAAATTTGAGATGTTAGTCAAGAAAATTTATTTGATTTCTTGTCAATGCCGATATGAGACTGCTTGATGTTATGAATCGCGTGGTAGACCTTTTTGTATGATTCGAATAAGACGTTGGTTTCTGCTATCAATTTTGTTTAGTGACAATTTATCTTCTTGAGAACGTAACTTTTCTAGTGCCCAGTCGATGTGAGTATCCAGCAGCGTACTTTCCCCCTTAAGGTTTTCGAGTAGGGCAATGTAATCTGCTTGGAAGGGAGCATTGCCAATCGCAATAATGATATTTCTTCGCCACTGCTCATGTCCTATCCGCCTAATAGCCGATCCTTCCATGTTTTTTAAAAACGTAAGTTCATCCCAAGCTATTAGCGACTTTAAGTCAGGCTTATCGAAGATTGGACGGCGCTGGAAGTCGACTTGCTTACTGATGTCTGAGAATCGATTCCACGGACAGACCAATTGGCAATCATCACATCCGTATATTCTGTTGCCAATCGCATCTCGGAATTCTTCTGGGATAATGCCATCATACTCAATAGTTAAGTACGAAATACATCGCCTAGCATCAACGACGCCATTGTCTAAAATCGCGTTAGTTGGACAAGAGGTCACGCATGCTGTGCATTTGCCACACTGGTTTTCGACGGGTTTATCGATAGGTAGTGGTAGGTCGATAAATAACTCGCCAAGGAAAAACCAAGAGCCGGAGTCTTTGTCGAGAATTAAAGAGTGTTTACCCGTCCATCCCAATCCGGCCTTTTCTGCTAGGGGGCGTTCGAGCACGGGAGCGGAATCGACAAATGGTCGGTAACCTAAGGCGCCGACTTCGCTTTCAATCTTTTGGCCTAATTTTTTTAATTTGTTACGAATGAGTTTGTGATAATCCCGACCCAATGCATAGCGACTGATATAACCAGTATGCTTGTCTTGCAGATTACTGGCAAAGTGTGCATCTTCAGGTAGGTAGTTCATACGCACACTAATGATACGGCATGTATTGGGGTGAAGCTGGTCGGGATGGAGACGCAAATCTTGGTTTGACTCCATCCAGGCCATTTCACCATGATAGCCTGCAGCCACCCAGTGGCTAAGCGATGCTTCTTGATCTTCTAAGCAGATATCACTAATGCCTGCTTTTTGAAAACCCAGCTCTTTCGCCCACTGTTTGATGTCGTTGGCAAGCTTATCTAAATCCATCACGATCACTCTATTTAAAAAGGACGCGTATTCTATACTCAAATCTGTTTGTATCCAAAGTATGAGTAGAAAAAAGACATATATCCAAATTTGTCGGGGAGTTGATGGGTAATTACCATCACTTTGTAGGGATTCACCGCTTTTAATGGTAAATTTTCTAATTACTTACACAACAATGCTTGTCTACAAAAAGCGACACAGTTTACTATTTCACCTCGCAACCGACGTATTCAGAGAAAAATGTGATGAACACTAAAAAATTTGCCTTAGCTGATGAAGCAGCCACTGTTTTAATTGGAACTAAACTCGCTAATCTCTGCTCAAAACAAACAACCATTTATTTACATGGTGATCTTGGGGCGGGGAAAACAACGTTTAGCCGAGGGTTTATTCAAAGCCAAGGGCATCAAGGTAATGTGAAAAGCCCGACTTATACGTTAGTGGAACCTTATCAACTCAAACAGTGGAATATTTATCATTTTGATTTGTATCGTTTGGCGGATCCTGAAGAACTGGAGTTTATGGGCATTCGTGACTACTTCTCTGACGATGCAATTTGTCTAGTGGAGTGGCCAGAAAAAGGCGAGGGTGTATTGCCTGCCGCTGATCTTGATATTGACTTGAGATACGTAGGAGAAGCGCGTGAAATCACATTTACCGCAAACTCTGAATATGGAATTCAGCTAATTAGTCAATTGGAGTTAAATTGATCAATCGTTTGTTTAGCCGCATGAAAATGTTCATGCTGGCCATCGTCATTCTTTCCCCTACGGTTGTGTGGGCGAATACGCTTGAAGGGATACGGGTTTGGCCATCTCCGGATGAAACTCGAGTCGTTATTGACCTTAAGTCAAAGGCTGATTTTAGCTATTTCTCTTTATCTGGCCCAAGCCGTATTGTGGTGGACCTTAACAATACGACGCTAAATACTACGTTGCCACTTAATGTGACAGATAGTCCAGTACTGAGCAAAGTAAGAAAAAGTTCTCCTCCAAAGAAGGGTACTTATCGTCTTGTTTTTGAATTAAAGCAGGCACTAACTCCTCAGTTATTTACCCTGAACCCAACACCTGGCGGACAATATGGACACCGTCTTGTTATCGATCTTCCTCATGGAAAAGCGACTCAGGCGAAACCTACTGCCGTTGCAAACAGTAAGACAGCCGTCAGTCGTGATGCGTCACAATTACGCGGCACGGCCGATATTGTTGTTGCAATCGACGCCGGACACGGTGGTGAAGATCCTGGCTCTATTGGGCCGACAAAAAAATATGAAAAGCACGTGACGTTGAGTGTCTCCAAAAAACTCGCGGCGCAAATTGATGCGATTCCGGGTATGAAGGCGGTACTGACTCGACGTGGCGATTATTTCGTTAATTTGAATAAACGTTCGGATATTGCTCGTAAAAATAAAGCACACCTGTTGGTCTCTATACACGCCGATGCTTTTCGAACGCCACAGCCTAGAGGGGCATCAGTATTTGTCCTGAATACCAGAAGAGCGAATACGGAAATTGCCCGTTGGGTAGAAAACCATGAGCAGCAGTCAGAATTACTCGGTGGTGCGGGTGAAGCGTTAGCGAAGAATTCAAATGACAAAAATGTCAGTCAAACTTTGCTTGATTTACAATTTAGTCACTCTCAAAAAGAGGGCTATAAAGTCGCGACTAAAATACTAAAAGAGATGGGGAAAGTGGCTCACTTACACAAAAAAGAGCCGGTCAATGCTAGTCTTGCTGTGTTGAAGTCACCAGATATACCATCAGTATTAGTTGAAACTGGCTTTATTTCCAATCCAGGTGAAGAACGTTTGCTTACGACGCGTAGTCACCAAGATAAGCTAGCTCGAGCATTAGCGAAGGCGTTAGTTCAGTATTTTGAAGCGAATCCGCCAGAAGGCACCTTGTTTGCGAATAAAGGCCAGCAACGTAAGCACTCGGTGAAACGTGGCGAGTCGTTATCAGTGATTGCCCAGCAATACGGTTCTTCTGTTACGGCGATTAAATCGGCGAATAAACTGAAGAGTAATGGATTGGCTGTGGGGCAAGTTTTGACTATTCCAGGGAATAGCACACCAGTAAAAGTCAGCAGCAAAGTGAATACCGTAGAGACAAAAGTGATTACACATACGGTGGCTAAAGGGGAGTACCTTGGTAAAATTGCAAGCAAGTACAAAGTGTCAGTTGCAGATATCAAGCGCGAGAATAACCTAAAGTCGGATACGTTACGACTCGGGCAAAAACTGAAAGTATCGGTCAGCCTCAAAGACTTGCCAGTCAGAAAGCATACCGTTAAGCGGGGGGAGTTTTTAGGTAAGATTGCTTCACGCTATGACGTGACGATACAAAGCATACGAGAGGCGAATAAGTTACGTTCAGATCAGCTCGCTGTTGGGCAGGTTTTGATTATTCCTAATAGGTAACGTGCAGCGTTGACTATGTTTATATTTTGATGACTCGGAGTAGTGGTGTGACAATAAAAATTCTCCCAGCTAGATTAGCAAACCAGATTGCTGCCGGAGAGGTCGTAGAAAGACCTGCTTCGGTGATAAAAGAGTTAGTGGAGAATAGTATTGATTCTGGTGCGACTCGCATTGATATCGACATTGAAAAAGGTGGCGCAAAGCTCATTCGAGTTCGCGACAATGGCAAAGGCATTGTGAAGGATGAGCTACAATTAGCTCTCAGTCGTCACGCGACATCAAAGATCCATACTTTAGATGACCTAGAGGCAATTGTTAGCTTAGGCTTCCGTGGTGAGGCCCTAGCCAGTATCAGTTCAGTATCACGACTGACATTAACTTCAAGACCTGCCGCTCAGGAGCAAGCGTGGAGTGCCTACGCTGAAGGGCGAGACATGGCGGTGAGTTTGAAGCCAACAGCCCACCCTATTGGCACAACGGTAGAGGTGCTGGATCTTTTTTTCAATACGCCAGCAAGACGTAAGTTTTTGCGTACCGAAAAAACGGAATTTACCCATATTGATGAGTTATTAAAACGCATCGCACTAAGCCGTTTTGATGTGTCTATTAACGTTAAGCATAACGGTAAGTTAGTCCGGCAATATCGAGCGGCAAAAAATGAAGCTCAGGCTGAAAAGAGAATTGCATCGGTGTGCGGCGCGGCGTTTGTTCGTCATATGCTCAGAATTGAGCTAGAACATCACGACCTAAAGCTTCATGGTTGGATTACCACACCAGAAGGCGGGCGGGCGCAAAACGATCTTCAATATTGTTATGTCAATGGACGGATGATGCGGGATAAGCTGATTAATCATGCTATCCGGCAAAGTTACGAGTCGAGTTTGTCTGCGGAGCAATATGCCGCCTTCGTATTGTTTATTGAAATTGATCCCCATCAGGTAGATGTTAACGTGCATCCCGCTAAGCATGAAGTTAGATTTCATCAAGCAAGACTGGTGCATGACTTTATTTATCAAGCGCTAAGTGATGCGTTAGTCCAAGCAAAATCAATAGATCTACCTCAAGTATCCACTTCTGGGTTTACCCAAGATGTGAGTGAAGCTAGCTCAGATGAAGCATTGATCGAGCAGACAAATGAAGATGTGCGGAAAAATCGCTTAAGCGCAGATTCTGTTGCTGAGACGGTGATTAATGCAGTGACCAGTACTCCCGCTTACCCTGGGCGGAGTGATTATCGCCCTAGTATTGAGCCCCAAACCGATTCTTTATCTAAAACTAGGCCCCAGCATGGAATTTCAGAGCGCTCGCCATCTAGCCCGTGGGCATCAGAAAGGTCATCGGGTAGTGCTTCAGGCCGTTCTGGCTCAAGGAACGTTGAGAGTCCACCAAGTATTGCAGAGGCAAAAGTGTATCAAGCACTATTGCAAACCCCTGATTTTCCGGAGATATCTAACGACTCAGTGATTGAAACAAAGAGTACGCCGACGACCGTTGAGCATATTGGTAAAGCGGTATCGGTTATTGGGTCGCGTTACCTCTTGGTTAAGGCGGAGCCTGACTGTGCCCTTATTTCATTGCCTCGAGCTGAATTTTATAAGCTGTTTGCGCAGCTGGATCCGAAAAGGGCTTCGTTAACGATGCAGCCTTTGCTTGTTCCGTTGTCATTAAAAGTGAATGATAGCCAGTTGAAGTTTGTTGAGTCTCAAGTGGAATTTTTGTCATCTTTTGCGATTGATATTAAAGTTAGAAACAAGCAAACCGTGATGGTAATGGGCGTTCCTTCTCCTCTTCGACAGCAAAATTTGCAATTGTTAATTGATGAAATGCTGTCATACTTGGCAACCCTTGAGCAGCATGACCTCAGCCCAAATGGACTGAGTCTTTGGTTAGCAAAGAAAGTGCTGCAAGTGAAAAGTAGTTACACATTATCGGAATCCGTCCAATTACTCAGTAATTTGGAGCAGTTATACGACGGTAAGCTACCTTTGAGCGATACTAAGTTTGTTCGTCCTGTCGATTTTACGGCCACAATTGCAGCGTTTTCATCATGAGTCAGAAATTACCGTTAGTTTTATTTTTAATGGGTCCTACCGCATCTGGTAAGACCGATCTTGCGATACGTCTTCGTCAGCAATACCCCGTTGAGATTATCAGCGTGGATTCCGCCCTAATTTACAAAGGCATGGATATAGGTACTGCTAAGCCTGATGCTGATGAATTATCGGCAGCGCCTCACCGTCTTATTGACATACTCGACCCAAGTGAAGCTTATTCTGCAGCGGATTTTCGACGCGATGCATTGGCAGAGATCGCCAAAATACACGCGGAAGGAAAGATCCCCCTTCTTGTCGGCGGCACAATGCTTTATTTTAAGGCGTTACTGCAAGGGCTATCTCCCTTGCCAGCTGCCGACCCTGAGATACGTAAGCAATTAGAGCAAGAAGCACAAGATAAGGGTTGGCAAGCTCTCCATGATGAACTTAGGACGATTGACCCTGTCTCAGCTGATAGGATTCATCCTAATGATCCGCAGCGTCTTTCTCGTGCGTTAGAGGTATATCGAATATCAGGTAAGTCTCTGACTGAGTTAACAGAAGTGAAAGGGGATCCTTTACCATTTCGAGTGAAACAATTTGCTGTCGCGCCCAAAGATCGCGCTTTGTTACATAAACGAATTGAATTGCGTTTCGATAAAATGATACAAGCAGGTTTTGAAGATGAAGTAAAAGCATTATATGCTCGAAAAGATCTTCATCCCGATCTACCATCTATTCGTTGTGTCGGATACCGACAGATGTGGGAATATTTAGATGGGGACTGTAGTTTTGATGATGCGATATTCCGCGGAATCTGCGCTACTCGTCAATTGGCTAAACGTCAGATTACCTGGTTAAGGAGTTGGGAAGATCTGGTTTGGCTAGATAGCGAACACATTGAGAGTTCAATGAAAACTCTCACAGACGCCATAGCATCCGATGGCATTAACTGTGTATAATGTAGTCGCTTTTGTATATTTGTACCCAAAAAGGAACTGAGTTTTGTTTTCAAAGTGAATTGTTGTTCTATGATTATAAAACTAACGGGTATTTCATTGGTTTAGCTCAGATGCAAAGGCCACACAACTCGTAGTGTACCAATAGCTAAATAATTAAAACTAAAAATATTAATATAAGGAAAATAAAAATGGCTAAGGGGCAATCTCTTCAAGACCCATTCCTGAATGCGCTTCGTCGCGAACGCATTCCTGTTTCGATCTATCTTGTAAACGGAATCAAATTACAAGGTCAAATCGAGTCTTTCGATCAATTTGTGATCCTATTGAAAAATACCGTCAACCAAATGGTATATAAGCATGCGATTTCGACTGTTGTACCTGCACGTGCGGTGAGTCACCATACGGGCGAGCGTCCAACAAATGATCGCCAACAAGAGAAATCTGAAGATTAATACTCTATCTCGTACAGTAAACATCATAAATAGGAGTTGGTAGCTTGTTTGACCGTTATGAATCGGGGGAGCAGGCTGTTCTTGTTCATATCAACTTCACGCAAGAAGGTGAGTGGGAAGATCTCAACGAGTTTGAGATGCTGGTGTCTTCAGCTGGCGTTAACAACCTGCAGGTTGTGACAGGTAGTCGTCAGTCTCCTCACCCGAAATACTATGTTGGCGAAGGAAAGGCTCAGGAGATTGCACAAGTTGTACAATTAACTGGTGCTGACGTGGTGATTTTTAACCATGCACTTTCGCCGGCCCAAGAGCGTAATTTAGAAGGTTTGTGTAAATGTCGAGTATTGGACCGAACGGGTCTGATTCTGGATATTTTCGCTCAACGTGCGCGAACCCATGAGGGTAAGTTGCAAGTTGAGCTCGCGCAGTTGCGTCACATATCCACACGATTAATTCGCGGTTGGACGCACCTTGAAAGACAAAAAGGTGGTATTGGCTTACGTGGTCCAGGTGAGACTCAACTTGAGACTGACCGACGACTACTGCGTGACCGAATCAAAACGATTTTGCGTCGTTTAGAGAAGGTCGCGAAACAGCGTGAACAAGGCAGACGAGCCAGAAACCGAGCAGAGATCCCGACGATTTCTTTGGTGGGTTATACCAACGCAGGAAAGTCGACACTGTTCAACTGTATTACTGAAGCGGGCGTGTACGCGGCGGATCAGTTATTCGCAACGTTGGATCCAACACTCAGAAAAATTGAATTGGCCGATGTAGGTACTTCAATTCTTGCTGACACAGTTGGATTTATTCGTCATCTTCCGCACGATTTGGTCGCGGCATTTAAAGCCACACTGCAAGAAACGCAAGAAGCAGACATTTTGTTACATGTTGTTGATGCAAGTGACGACCGTTTTCGTGAGAACATGCAAGCTGTTCATGACGTGCTAGAAGAGATTGATGCTGGTGATGTACCGGCTCTAGTCGTGATGAATAAAATAGACAATCTAGAAGGCCAACGTCCTCGTATTGAGCGAGATGACGAAGGACTACCGAGAACCGTTTGGGTTTCTGCCATGGAAGGGCAAGGAATTGAACTGTTGTTCGAAGCGCTGACTGAGCGTTTAGTGAGCCAAATGGTTCAGTATCAATTGAGAATTCCGCCACAGTATCAAGGCCGCATTCGTAGTACATTTTTTGATATGAAATGTATTCAGCGGGAAGAATATGATACAGATGGTAACTTGTTGATTGATATTCGGATGCAACAAATAGATTGGTCTAGACTTGAGAAGAGAGAAGGGGCAGTTTTGAGTGACTTTATCGTTACTTAAAGGACTGCTACAGTATAACGTCATAATAATGATGGAGCTTCCTAATGGCGTGGAATGAGCCTGGTAATAATAATGGAAACAACGGCCGCGATAATGACCCTTGGGGCAATAATAATCGCGATGGCCGTAAGTCCGGCGACCGTAATCAAGGTCCGCCTGACTTAGACGAAGTTTTCAATAAGCTAAGTCAAAAGATTGGTGGTAAGTTTGGCAAGAAAGGTGGCGGTGGCCCATCAATAGGCGGTGGCGGAAGCGCAATCGGCTTTGGTGTTATTGCATTGATTGCCGTTGTCATTTGGTTCTCCTCTGGTTTCTATACCATTGGTGAAGCTGAGCGTGGTGTTGTTCTTCGCCTTGGTAAATACGATCGTATCGTTGAGCCTGGCCTGAACTGGCGCCCACGTTTTATTGATGATTATCAAGCCGTTAACGTTCAAGCTATTCGCTCTTTAAGAGCATCAGGTACGATGCTGACACGCGACGAGAACGTCGTTAGTGTTGGTATGGATGTACAATACCGAGTATCTGACCCATATAAATATCTCTATGTGGTAACCGATGCTGACGACAGTTTGAGCCAAGCAACGGATTCGGCGCTTCGTGCCGTGATTGGTGATTCATTGATGGACAGCATTCTTACGAGTGGTCGTCAGTTAATTCGTCAAACGACACAAGATACGCTGAACAACATCATTGATAATTACGATATGGGCCTAACGGTAGTTGATGTCAACTTCCAGTCTGCTCGTCCACCAACACAGGTACAAGATGCGTTTGATGATGCAATTTCTGCCCGTGAGGACCAAGAACGATTTATTCGTGAAGCTGAAGCTTATAAGAATGAAATCATTCCTAAAGCAACGGGTCGTTCTGAGCGTTTGAAGAAAGAAGCTTTAGGTTATTCAGAGCGTATAATCAATTCTGCACAAGGTCAGGTTGCTCAGTTTGAGAAACTCCTTCCTGAGTATTTGGCGGCACCTGAAGTGACTCGTAATCGTCTCTATTTAGATACGATGGAGCAAGTCTACTCGAATACGTCGAAAGTGATTATTGATTCTGAATCAAGCGGTAACTTATTGTATTTACCTATTGATAAGTTGGCAGGACAAGAGTCTTCAAGTAAGACGAAGAAGTCGCAGTCAGCGTACGATGAGATACAGTTAGATGCACCAACAACAGAAAAGCCGAATAACACGACGACCTCGCGTGATTCGAACGCACGTCAAGGGAGATACTAATAATGCGTAAATTAGCAATACCAGTATTAGTGGTCACGTTGGCGTTAATGCTAATGTCCCTGTTTGTTATCCCTGAAGGAGAAAGAGGCATTGTGATTCGTTTTGGACGTGTTCTAAGCGATGACAACAATGTATCTCGTATCTACGAGCCGGGCTTACACTTTAAAATGCCGTTGTTTGACCGTGTACAAACGCTAGATGCACGTATTCAAACAATGGATGGTCGTGGTGACCGTTTTGTAACGTCTGAGAAAAAAGACGTGATTATTAACACCTACGTTAAGTGGAAAATCGAAGATTTTCGTCAGTACTACTTGGCAACAGGTGGCGGCAACGCGTTGACGGCAGAAGCACTACTTGAGCGAAAAGTGACAGATGTGCTTCGTTCAGAAATCGGTTCTCGAGATATCAAGCAAGTGGTATCCGGTCCGAGAGATGCAACGAATGTACTGCCTGATAGCATCGACAGTGAAGAAGTGACGACGGAAGCGGCAAAACAAGCGTTAGAGATTGATGGTGAACGTGACCAAATTATGGAAAACGTTCTAAGTGATACTCGTGAAAGTGCGATGAAGGATCTTGGGGTTCGAGTGGTTGATTTTCGTATTAAGAAAATTAACTTACCAGATGAGATCAGTGAGTCAATCTACCGCCGTATGAGAGCTGAGCGTGAATCAGTGGCTCGTAAGTTCCGTTCTCAAGGACGTGAAAAAGCAGAAATCATTCGAGCACAAGCAGAGCTTGAAGTGGCGACTATGCTAGCCGAAGCGGATAAAACAGCGCGTGTAACGCGAGGTAGTGCCGACGCAAAAGCGGCAACAATCTATGCAGAAGCGTATAGTAAAGATGCTGAGTTCTATGGCTTCATTCGTTCTTTAGAAGCCTACCGTACCTCGTTTGCGGACAAGAGCGATATCCTTGTTCTTGATCCTAAGAGTGAGTTCTTCCGTTACATGAATGACGCTAATGGTGCGCCAGTTAAGTAACTGAAACGGTAAAATTTGCTACGATAAAAGGCCTGTCTCAGACGGGCCTTTTTCTTACTTGGAGAAAAACATGACCACATCATTTTGGTTGGCGATTGGCTTGGTATTAATTTTTGAAGGGCTTGGGCCATTATTGGTACCTAAGGGGTGGAGAACTATGATAGGCCAGTTAGTGTCCCAGCCAGATAACCAACTGCGGCGTGTAGGCGGTTGCCTAGTTGTTGCTGGCGCAGTGATCGTATTTATGCTGTCTTAAGCTGAGTCAGGCAAACAAATTACAGATAGATTTTATTTATAAAAGACAGATATTTAGAACTGTGTTAGCTATTAATGTCCAAAAAATGACTGCACAAAGTCACATTTCGATGCTAGAATCCTTTTTTAACTAGCAATCAGATTGGAAAGATGGGAAATAACGTAGTCGTTCTGGGCACCCAATGGGGTGACGAAGGTAAAGGTAAAATCGTAGACCTTTTAACTGAAGATGCAAAATACGTGGTTCGCTATCAAGGCGGTCACAATGCAGGTCACACTCTAGTCATTGACGGTGAAAAAACCGTTCTTCATTTAATTCCATCAGGTATCCTTCGCAATAACGTTAAATGCGTTATTGGTAATGGTGTTGTTCTGTCTCCAGATGCACTTTTAAAAGAAATGAAGCCGTTAGAAGAACGTGGTATTCCAGTACGTGAGCGTCTTTTCATCTCTGAAGCTTGTCCTCTAATTCTTCCTTACCATATCGCTATTGACCAAGCGCGTGAAATCGCTCTAGGTAAAAAAGCAATTGGTACTACGGGTCGTGGTATCGGTCCTGCTTACGAAGATAAAGTGGCTCGTCGCGGTCTTCGCGTTGGCGATCTTTTCGATAAAGAAATGTTTGCAGAAAAGCTTAAGAAAGTAATGGAATTCCATAACTTCCAACTAGAGCATTTCTACAAAGTTGAAGCTGTAAGCTACGATGAAGTTCTTGAGCAATGCATGGCTTATGCAGACCTACTAACCTCAATGGTTATTGATGTTACTGACGAACTAGATGCAGCGCGTAAGCGTGGCGACAAGATCATGTTTGAAGGTGCACAAGGTACGCTTCTAGATATCGACCACGGTACTTACCCGTACGTAACGTCTTCAAACACGACTGCTGGCGGTGTTGCTGCTGGTTCTGGTTTTGGTCCTCGTCACATCGGTTACATCCTTGGTATTACTAAGGCTTACTGCACTCGTGTTGGTTCAGGTCCATTCCCGACGGAATTGTATGACGGCCTAGATAAGCAAGACCCTGTTGGTAAGCACCTAGGCGATGTTGGTCATGAATTTGGCGCAACGACAGGTCGTTTACGTCGTACTGGTTGGTTTGATGCAGTTGCTATGCGTCGTGCGGTACAAATTAACTCTATCTCTGGTTTCTGTCTAACGAAGCTAGATGTACTAGATGGCCTAGAAGAACTGAAAATCTGTACTGGTTACAAGATGAAAAATGGTTCTATCCTAGAAGTTTCCCCAATGGCTGCTGAAGCGTTTGAAGAAGCAACGCCAATTTACGAAACGATGCCTGGTTGGTCTGAAACTACATTTGGTGCAACGTCTATCGAGCAGCTTCCACAAGCCGCTCTGGATTACATCAAGCGCATTGAAGAGCTAACTGGTGTTTCAGTTGATATCATCTCTACAGGTCCTGATCGTAACGAAACTATCGTTAAGGTTCACCCTTTCGAAGTATAATTCGAAGACTGAATTGATGAATAGAAACCAGCGCTTGCGCTGGTTTTTTTATGTCTACAAGTTTGCTCTAACTGTGATCTTCTGCCATTTTTTTGACATCGTTACGCTTATTGGGTGCTCAAGTGGCAAAATTTTGCCGTTTTTTTGTGGTTTCCATTAAAGTGAACTCGATGTTTGCCGATAAAATGGGAACAGCGGCTTATTGAAGCCGGCGTGGTCTTTGGGATATGAGGAAATGATATAGTGATGAGGCGACACAAAATAACAGCGTTGATTTGTCTGTCGTTACTTGGCACTTGGAAATCGGCTCAAGCTGAAAGCGTCGGTGCACCAGTCCCAATCTATTCTGAAGATCAGCTGATTAAACTGATTAGTGAGAACCGCCACCTTGCGAGAGTGAAAGCGGATAACTGTCAACTTGTTGAAGATATTATGGCGCGCGCCACCCGCATTAACCTGCCTTCTTATGAGTTCTTATATGGCGATATGTTAGCATGGGGCGTTTGTGTTCCTCAGGATGTTGAGCTTGGACTTTACTATATGGAAAATGCAGCTCATCAAGGATTGCCTGTCGCGTTAGAGCAGTTAGGGCGTTATTATTCTCGAGGGACATTTGTTCAAGAGGATAAAGAGCGAGCGATCCCTTATTTCCGTGAAGCGGCATCCATGGGCAACATAGACGCAAGGATTCAACTCGCCGAGTTGTTGTTGCGTGATTATGGTAGCCCAAGAGATTACGAAGATGCCTACCGCTGGCTTTATAACTCAGTAACCCCCGATAATTTGAAGCATAAGCGAATCTCGATGCTACGTCGGGGCTTAGAGTCACGCATGCCACAGAATATTATTGCTCGAGCGAAGCGTCGTAGCGATTTTTGGTAAACCCTGCTGTACGTTTTAGCTAGAGAATGATAAACGATTTCTGTAGCTTATCCCCCCAGTCAGTTATAATCGACCTATACCTCCCCTCAAAATAGGTCTGACTATGTCGAATAAGCCTAGCGAAAATCGTGTCGACGATCCCTTTGCCGAAAGAGAATCCCAAAACTACGAAAACCCCGTTCCGAGCAGAGAGTTCATTGTTGATTTCTTAAAAGGTGTCAACGTCCCAATGAACCGTAACGATCTGTTTGAATCGTTAGGCTTGTCTGGTGAAGAACAATATGAAGGGTTACGTCGTCGCCTGCGTGCAATGGAAAGAGATGGACAGCTAGTCTTTACGCGTCGTCAGTGTTATGCCTTGCCGGATAAGCTTGAAATGATCAAGGGTATCGTGATTGGGCACAAGGATGGACACGGTTGGGTAAGGCCAGAAGGCAGCCTTAACAAAGATCAGGATGTATTATTACCTCATCATCAGATGCGCACTTTACTGCATGGTGACTTTGTACTTGTTCAGCCTACAGGTAAGGATAAGCGAGGGCGTAAAGAAGGTCGATTAGTTCGAGTACTTGAAGAGCGTAAAGACCATATCGTAGGACGCTTTTTCTTGGAATACGGCTACGCTTACGTGGTTTCCGATGACTCCCGTATTAGTCATGATATTCTTATTCCTAATGAACATCGTAACGGCGCTCGTATGGGTAACGTTGTGGTTATTGAAGTGACCGATCGTGGCGCTAAGTCTCGGAAAATGGCTGGGCAAGTGGTTGAAGTTCTTGGTGAAAATATGGCGCCAGGTATGGAAACACAAATTGCTATCCGCGCCCACCAGATCCCGCATGTTTGGCCTGTAGAAGTCGATAAGTATGTCGCACAGTTTGGTGAGTCAGTGCCGGAAGAGGCCAAAGAAGGCCGGGTGGATCTGCGTGAATTACCATTAGTCACGATTGATGGGGAAGATGCTCGAGATTTCGATGATGCAGTATATTGTGAACGTAAAAAAAGTGGTGGTTGGCGTTTATGGGTAGCCATCGCCGACGTTAGTTACTACGTTCGCACAGATTCTGCGCTTGATAAGGAAGCAATAAAGCGCGGCAACTCGGTGTATTTCCCTTCTCAAGTTGTTCCTATGCTACCGGAAGTACTTTCTAATGGACTTTGTTCACTGAACCCGCAGGTTGATCGCTTGTGTATGGTGTGTGAGATGACCATTTCGGATACTGGTAAGCTATCGGGTTATAAGCATTACGAAGCGGTGATGAACTCCCACGCGCGACTGACCTACAATAAAGTGAGTGATATTCTAGAAGGTGATACGGAGCTCAGAGAGCGTTACGATCCAGTCGTCCCTCACCTTGAAGAGCTACATCGCATGTATCAGGTGCTGAAAACTGCCCGAGATCAACGTGGTGCTATTGAATTTGAAACAGTAGAAACCAAGTTTATTTTCAATGCGGAAAGAAAAATTGACCGTATTGAGCCTGTCATTCGCAACGATGCCCATAAGATCATCGAAGAGTGCATGATCTTGGCTAATATTGCGTCTGCTTCATTAGTGGAGAAGGCGAAAGAGGCCGCGTTATATCGAATTCACGAATCTCCAGGAGAAGAACGACTTACCGGCTTCCGAGATTTCCTAGGCGAACTAGGTCTGAATTTGACGGGTGGGCTAGAGCCTTCACCTACCGATTACGCAGACTTAATCAAACAAATCCGTGAACGTCAGGATAAAGAGCTGATCCAGACCATGCTACTTCGCTCAATGAAGCAAGCGGTCTATAACGCTGATAATTGTGGCCACTTTGGTTTGGCGTTGAAGCGCTATGCGCACTTTACTTCACCGATTCGTCGTTATCCTGATTTGTTGCTTCATCGTGCGATTAAGTATCTGATTGCCAAAGAAGCTGGGCGTAACCAAGATCGTTGGACGCCGACAGGCGGCTATCATTATTCGTTTGATGATATGGATTACTACGGTGAGCAGTGTTCGATGACGGAGCGTCGTGCCGATGACGCCACGCGAGATGTATCGGATTGGCTCAAATGTGAATATATGCAGGACCATGTCGGAGAAGAATTAGATGGCGTTATCGCCAATGTAACGGGCTTCGGTTTCTTTGTTCGCCTAACAGAATTACATATTGATGGATTGGTCCATATTTCCAATCTCGCTAACGATTACTATCAATTTGATGCAGTAGGGCAGCGATTAATTGGTGAAAGTTTCGGTGCGATTTATCGACTAGGTGATGCGGTTAAAGTGAAAGTTTTAGCGGTAAATTTAAACGATAAGCAAATCGACTTTGAATTAGTCGGTACAAATCGTAAAGTACGTGGTAAAGGAAAAACGGCGAAGAAGCGCGTTGCGGAAGCACAAAGCAAAGCCAAAGCGAAGAAGCAAGGTGTCGCGAAAAGCAGACGCTCCGGCAAAGCAACGCCACTAGTCGAGCCAACGAAGCGCCCGGACGGCAAAGAACAAAAGTCGCCCTCTAAGGGTTCCAAAGCAAAACCTGGGAAAGCTCGAAGTAAGAAACCTCGAGTGAAAACCGGCGGCGCGAAAAAGAAATAATATTTCAAGGTTAAAACCATGAGTAATGAATTTATTTACGGCATTCATGCTGTAAAAGCAGTATTAGAGAAAGACCCTGCACGCTTTATTGAAGCTTTTGTTCTAAAAGGCCGTCAAGACGATCGCTTGCTACCTTTGCTAAATGAACTAGGCCAAATTGGCTGCTCGATTCAGCAAATGGGGCGGAAAGTACTTGATGACAAAGCAAGCGGTGCGAACCACCAAGGTATTATTGCCAAGGTGAAACCCGCGAAGCAGTTAAATGAAAACGACTTAGATACCATCTTAGCCAGTCATGACCAGCCATTATTTTTAATTTTGGATGGCGTAACAGACCCGCATAATTTGGGTGCTTGTTTACGTAATGCGGATGCAGCAGGTGTTGCGGCTGTGATTGTGCCAAAAGATAAATCTGCGCCATTAACGGCAACAGTAAGCAAAGTAGCTTGTGGGGCGGCGGAGACTGTGCCGTTGGTTCGAGTCACCAACCTTGCAAGAACAATGCGCGCACTGCAAGAACACGGTGTGTGGATCGCGGGTACGGCTGGAGAGGCGACGCACGATGTCTATCAAGCTAAACTGACAGGCCCTCTAGCCATCGTTATGGGCGCGGAAGGGGATGGAATGAGACGACTTACGCGTGAAACGTGCGACGATCTTATTAAGATCCCGATGGCTGGCTCTGTATCGAGCTTGAACGTATCGGTGGCATCTGGCATCTGTCTGTTCGAAGCGGTGAGACAGCGTTCACTTACGAAGTAAGCGACCGTTATAAAAATAAAAGGTCAGCGTATGCTGACCTTTTTAGTAATGCGGAGGAGGGGTTTCTTCCGATGGATCAGCAAGATTCGGCGAATCCATATTCTTCACTTTACCAACGACATATTTCATTTGGTCTTGCATCTTACTGATCAACAGCTGCTGTTGAGTCAGCGCATCATTGAGCTCTTCAATCGTTTGTTCTTGAAATGCAATTTTGCACTCCATATCGTTGATTCTTTCTTCTAGTATTTCGTAACGCTCTTTAGTCATTTGATCACTCGTTAAGGGACCACGCCTGCACGACACCAGCAGAGGAGGCGGAGAGTACCTGTTGGTTATCTTTGAAGGCTGCATCATACACTACCCCTCTTGGAGGGCGCACATCTTTTAGCATCTCTACATCATAGCTATTAATTTTTTCTCCAGAATCCGTGTCCCAAACAATTAAGCGTGATGACGGTGAACCTGTTGCTAGTCGCTGCCCGTCATCAGAAAATCGTGCTGCTGAAAAAATCAGTTGTCGTGACCAACTGCTGAGTTGACTTTTTTGTGTGCCCGTCTTTAAGTTCCAAATAATGGCGTTGTTTCCGGTGTCAGCGGTCAGTGCGTAAAGACCATCACGTTGCAATTCCACCGTCCCTACACGCTGCTCATGAGGGAAGTGATGCAGAATCTGCCCTGATTCAGTACTCCAAAAATAAGCATTATGATCGTTTCCGCCTGTGAGGGCATATTTTGCATTTGGAGATAAGGCCACAGAATTCACTTTTTCTACGTGAGCAAGGAACTCTAATCGTCTTCCGGTGACTAAATCGATGAAAATTGCTTTACCATTACTTAACCCAAGTAAAACTTCTTCGCCATTGTTACCAATGGCGATATCTTGGATTAAACCATCAGCAATAGACCAAAGCCCGGTTGATTGAGACCAAGCAAGGTCCCAAATAGCAAAGTTGGTTTGAGTCGCGGTGACAGCAAAACGTCCATTGTCAGAAAAGCGAATGAGTGAAATGATGTTTTCGTCTGGATCTTGGATACCAAGTTTAGCAAGTAGCTGATTCTCTTGAAGATCCCAAAGCTGCAAATGTTGTTGTTTAGAGTACAAGAGGGCAAATCGCGCATCTTGGCTAAGTGCAAGGCTAGTTGAACCTTCTAACGCAAGATCCCAACGTTTCTCAGCTTTATTGGAGAAAAAGCAGCCATTTAACAGACTGATGACAATTAAGTACACTACAGAATGAGATATTATTCGCATCATTACCGATATTCCACATTGAGTCTTGAGCCTAAGCGAGTATATTTATAGTTCTTGTAAGATTTAAATAGTGACTAGATTTAAATAGTTACGCATAGCGTCTCGAAAAACAAGGCGAATTGCTTCGACTAGCTGCTAAATCTATAGCGTGTCCATAAATTGGAGAAAAGAATGAAATCAATATTTAAAGTGTCGCTACTTGCAGCGACGGTTATGTTGGCAGTAGGCTGTCAAAAAGAAGAGCCGAAAGCAGAGCCAGCAGCACAAGAGCAAGTGCAAGCGGAAACAGGCAAAGCGGTTCACTTTAAAACGGAAGATGACAAAGCCGCGTATGCAATCGGTGTATCTTTCGCAACCTACCTAAGTACAAGCATTGAAAAGCCAGCAGAATTTGGTATTGAGCTTAAAAAAGAGTTGGTCCTTAAAGGCATCGAAGAATCATTTGCTGGTAAAGAGACATTGTCAGAAGATGAAATCCGAGCAGCATTGGAAGGTCTAGATAAGCGCGTTGCAGAAACGATGCAGCAACAGGCTGTAGAAAAAGCAGCGGCTGCACAAAAAGCAGGTGATGACTTCCGTGCTGAATTTGAGAAGCAAGAAGGCGTAACAAAAACTGAGTCGGGTCTTCTTTATCAGGTAGAAACAGCGGCAACAGGCGATCAGCCGAAAGAGACGGATACCGTTGAAGTACACTACAAAGGTACGTTGATTGACGGTACTCAATTTGACAGCTCTTATGAGCGTGGCCAGCCTGCAACGTTCCCTCTAAATCGCGTTATTCCGGGTTGGACGGAAGGTGTGCAACTGATGCAAGTCGGTTCAAAATACAAGTTTGTTATTCCACCTGAGCTTGCGTATGGCGAACAAGACACACCGACTATTCCAGCAAACTCGACACTTGTGTTCGAAGTGGAATTATTGAAAATTGATGGCGAGAGCGCTGAAGCCGCTCAATAATTGGCCATGAAAAGTATATTAAGGCTCACATTGGTGAGCCTTTTTTTTCTTTTTAATTTCCCTAAGGGCAAAAAGACTGCACTTTTTTTGCCCTAAATCACTTGTTGAAGACTTACTTAGGTGAGTACTTCAAATTATCTGATAAACTTACATCAATTTTTTTAGTATCGAAGGTCAAAGCACTGTGACTGACATGGTTAACGCCGATATGCTGCTTGAAATGGAATCCGTCGATGTGGCGCCATTCACTGAGCATGACAAAATTATTCTTAAATCTTACGAAGCGGTGGTTGATGGGCTGGCAAGTCTCATTGGCCCTTTTTGTGAAATTGTTTTGCACTCGTTGGAAGACTTGAATACCTCTGCGATTAAAATTGCTAATGGGGAAAACACAGGGCGCCAAGTAGGCTCACCAATCACTGATCTTGCGCTGAAAATGCTAAAAGACATCGAGGGTTCAGAACGAAACTTCTCACGGTCGTACTTTACTCGAGCAAAGGGCGGTGTTTTCATGAAATCCATCACCATTGCTATTCGTAATGGTGATAACCGTGTTATTGGTTTACTGTGTATTAACGTTAACCTAGATGCGCCATTTTCTCAGGTTCTACAGTCATTCATGCCAACGCAAGAAGCAAAAGACGCGGCTTCATCGGTTAACTTTGCCAGTGATGTAGAAGAGTTGGTCGACCAGACGGTAGAGCGCACCATCGAAGATATTAACGCCGATAAGTCAGTATCGAATAATACCAAAAATCGTCAAATTGTTATGGAACTCTATGACAAAGGCATATTTGATATTAAAGACGCTATCAACCGTGTCGCCGACCGTCTCAATATCTCGAAACACACGGTTTACCTGTACATCCGTCAGCGTAAAACTGAGGATGAAGAATCGTGACCCGCTTAACCTACACCTTGGTAGTGAATGGCTCGGTTTATGGAGAGCAGTCCGCGCGTAGTGCGTACTTATTTGCGTCAGCATTGATCGAGAAGGGCCATCGACTTACCAGTGTCTTCTTTTATCAAGAAGGGGTGCACAACGCGTCTCGCTTAACCGTGCCAGCGAATGATGAATTTGATTTAGTCTCTGCGTGGCAAGCTCTAGCTCAAAAGCACCAGGTGCGTCTAGAGACTTGCGTTGCCGCTTCATTGAGGCGGGGTGTGGTTGGTAGCCAAGAGGCGACACAGCATCAGCTTGATGGAGATAATCTTGCTGATGGCTTTGAGTTGGCAGGATTAGGGAGTCTAGCGGAAGTCATGCTGACGCAAGATAGAGTGGTACAATTTTGACTATATTAGGTTTTGTATTCGCCTCTATGCCCCACACTAGCGCTCGGGGTAGGGAAGGTTTAGATGCGCTGCTCGCAGCTTCTGCCTATTGCGATGACATCAAGGTGTTTTTCGTTGCTGACGGTGTCAATCAACTGCGTAGTAAGCAAGAACCAAAACAAGTGCTATCAAGGGACTATATCAGCGCGTTTAAGCTGTTAGAGCTCTATGATATCGAGCAAGTTTACGTGTGCCAACAAAGTGTGAACCGTTTCGGAATAAGCCGTGAGGATCTGATCACCGATTGCCATGTCGTTGCGCCCGACGTTATCTCAGCCGAATTGGCATCGTGTAACAAAATACTGACTTACTGAGGCCATTTATGCTGCATATTATTAAGAATGAAGTGGGCTTTAGGCGAGCGCAAGAATACGCATCATCTCAAGATGCGATGATATTACTCCAAGATGCGACTTATTTAGCCAGTTTGCTTACTCAGGCTCCCAATCATGCCATCTTTGTTTTACGTGAAGATTTACAAGCAAGAGGGCTGGATGGAAGCTCGACAAAAGTAGTGCAAGTTACCGATTTTAAAGGATTTGTTTCTCTAACTGAACAGTATGAGACAAGTGTTACTTGGGACTAATGTGCTTTTTTTGCTTGTTTTGATGAAAATTTTTACACCCGCCACATAAAAAAGATCTGTATATTTCTTGACACACATCCCACTGCTGCATAGAATTTTGCGTCCCTAATTGCCATTGGCGGTTAGGGCTAGATTTTTCACAAAGCTTACTTTCAAGTAAATCAGGAGCTAGTTAATGGCAACTATTAACCAGTTGGTACGCAAGCCTCGTGCAAAGCAAGTTGTTAAAAGCAACGTGCCTGCACTAGAAGCGTGCCCACAAAAACGTGGTGTTTGTACTCGTGTTTACACTACTACACCTAAAAAACCTAACTCAGCACTTCGTAAAGTATGTCGTGTTCGTCTAACGAACGGCTTCGAAGTGACTTCGTACATCGGCGGTGAAGGCCACAACCTTCAAGAGCACAGTGTTGTACTAATCCGTGGCGGTCGTGTAAAAGACCTTCCGGGTGTTCGTTACCACACTGTTCGCGGCGCACTTGACTGTGCTGGCGTAAACGACCGTAAGAAAGGTCGTTCTAAGTACGGTGTGAAGCGTCCTAAGTCTTAATGGATTCCGTTAAGTAAGGCCAAACACTAAATTATTTTTAATTTTTGAAGAAACTGAAAAGTTTTGGATAACCTGAAGAAGACAACGGAGAATATCCATGCCACGTCGTCGCGTAATTGGTCAGCGTAAGATCCTTCCAGATCCTAAGTTCAAATCTGAATTGCTGGCAAAGTTCGTTAACATCCTTATGGTTGACGGAAAAAAATCTACTGCAGAGAAAATTGTTTACACTGCACTAGAAACTATGGCTGAGAAATCTGGTAAAGATCACTTAGCTGTATTTGAAGAAGCTCTTGAAAATGTTCGTCCATCGGTAGAAGTTAAATCTCGCCGTGTGGGTGGTTCAACTTACCAAGTACCTGTAGAAGTTCGTCCGGTTCGCCGTAACGCTCTTGCTATGCGTTGGGTAGTTGAAGCTGCGCGTAAGCGTGGTGAAAAATCTATGGCTCAACGTCTTGCTGCAGAAATGCTAGATGCGTCTGAGAACAAAGGTACTGCGGTTAAGAAACGTGAAGACGTTCACCGCATGGCTGATGCTAACAAAGCATTCGCTCATTACCGCTGGTAATACCTTTACAGTGCTGCGAGTCTCCCTCGCAGCGCTTTTCTTTACTCTAAGGTTAACCTTAGTAAGAGGATACAATCGTGGCTCGTAAAACTCCTATTGAGCGCTATCGTAATATCGGTATCGTGGCTCACGTAGATGCAGGTAAAACAACCACAAGTGAGCGTATTCTGTTCTACACTGGCCTATCTCACAAAATCGGCGAAGTGCACGATGGTGCTGCTACCATGGACTGGATGGAGCAGGAGCAAGAGCGTGGTATTACTATCACATCTGCTGCTACGACTACCTTCTGGCGTGGTATGGAAGCACAATTCCAAGATCATCGCGTTAATATCATTGATACCCCAGGACACGTTGACTTTACTATCGAAGTAGAGCGTTCTTTGCGTGTGCTTGATGGTGCCGTAGTTGTATTCTGTGGATCGTCAGGTGTTGAACCGCAATCTGAAACTGTATGGCGTCAAGCCGATAAATACGGTGTTCCTCGTATGGTATTCGTCAATAAGATGGACCGTGCCGGGGCAGACTTCCTACGCGTTGTGGACCAAATTAAAAATCGTCTTGGTGCAAATCCGGTTCCTATCCAACTTAACATTGGTGCGGAAGAAGATTTTAAAGGTGTTATCGACCTTATCAAGATGAAAGCAATTAACTGGAATGAAGCCGATCAAGGCATGACGTTCTCATACGAGGACATTCCGGCTGATATGCTAGAAGAAGCGGAAGAGTGGCGTAACAACTTAGTTGAAGCTGCTGCCGAAGCAAATGAAGAACTCATGGACAAATATCTTGAGGAAGGCGAACTTACAGAAGCCGAAATCAAGCTTGGTCTACGTACTCGTACACTAAATAATGAAATTGTACTCGCAACTTGCGGTAGTGCATTTAAAAACAAAGGTGTGCAAGCGGTACTAGATGCAGTTGTTGAGTACCTTCCTTCTCCGATTGATGTACCAGCAATTAAAGGTCTTGATGAAGAAGAGAATGAAGTTGAGCGTCATGCAGACGACAACGAACCATTCGCAGCATTGGCCTTTAAAATTGCGACTGACCCATTCGTGGGTACTCTGACGTTTATGCGTGTCTACTCGGGTGTTGTGAACTCCGGTGATGCGGTTTATAACGCAGTGAAACAGAAACGTGAACGCTTCGGACGAATCGTTCAAATGCACTCGAATAAACGCGAAGAAGTGAAAGAAATTCGTGCGGGTGACATTGCAGCTGCAATTGGTCTTAAAGACGTAACGACTGGTGACACCCTTTGTGATCAAAACCATAAAGTGGTTCTTGAACGCATGGAGTTCCCAGATCCGGTTATTCAGATTGCTGTAGAGCCTCGCTCTCAAGCTGACCAAGAAAAAATGGGTATTGCGCTGGGTAAGCTCGCAGCGGAAGATCCATCGTTCCGTGTGGAAACCGATGACGAAACAGGCCAAACGCTTATTTCAGGTATGGGTGAGCTTCACCTAGACATCATCGTTGACCGTATGAAACGTGAATTCAGTGTTGATTGTAACGTGGGTAAACCTCAAGTTGCTTACCGCGAAACTATTCGTGGCAACACAGAAGTTGAAGGCAAATTCATTCGCCAATCTGGTGGTCGTGGTCAATATGGTCACGTATGGCTTAAGCTCGAGCCGTCAGAACTTGGAGAAGGGTTTGTATTCGTAGACGAAATCGTTGGTGGTGTAGTTCCGAAGGAATTCATCAGTTCGGTATCGAAAGGTATCGAAGAACAAATGAACAACGGTGTGCTAGCTGGATATCCTATGCTGGATGTTAAAGCAACACTGTTCGATGGTTCGTACCACGATGTCGACTCAAGCGAGATGGCGTTTAAGATCGCCGGCTCGATGGCCTTCAGGAAGGGTGCGCTTGAAGCGCAGCCAGTCCTTCTTGAGCCTATGATGAAAGTTGAAGTAACGACTCCAGAAGACTGGATGGGTGATGTTGTTGGCGATATTAACCGTCGTCGCGGCATGATCGAAGGTATGGATGATGGCCACGCTGGTCTTAAAATTGTTCGTGCTCAAGTCCCACTTTCTGTGATGTTTGGCTACGCAACTGATCTACGTTCTGCAACACAAGGCCGAGCATCATATTCGATGGAATTTAGCGAATACGCTGAAGTTCCGAAGAATGTAGCAGACGCTATTATTGCACAGCGTAGCTAATCAGCTATTGTTTAATAACGAATCTATTGCGTTGACGAAAATTGACGCATAAAATAGCAATTTCTGGCGCGCCTCGAATTTAATTCGTTCTCGAGGCGAATCATAACTAGGAAGGAACACGATCGTGTCTAAAGAAAAATTTGAACGTACGAAACCGCACGTAAACGTTGGTACAATCGGCCACGTTGACCACGGTAAAACAACTCTAACTGCAGCTATCTGTACTACTCTTGCTAAAGTTTACGGCGGTGTAGCTAAAGACTTCGCATCTATCGATAACGCTCCAGAAGAGCGTGAGCGCGGTATCACAATCGCTACTTCTCACGTAGAGTACGACACTCCAGCGCGTCACTACGCACACGTTGACTGCCCAGGACACGCGGATTATGTTAAAAACATGATCACTGGTGCTGCACAAATGGATGGTGGTATCCTTGTTGTTGCTGCAACAGATGGCCCTATGCCTCAAACTCGTGAGCACATCCTACTAGGCCGTCAGGTTGGTATCCCTTACATCATCGTRTTCATGAACAAATGTGACATGGTTGATGACGAAGAGCTACTAGAACTAGTAGAAATGGAAGTTCGTGAACTTCTTTCTGAGTACGAATTCCCAGGTGATGACCTACCAGTTATCCAAGGTTCTGCACTTGGCGCTCTAAACGGCGAGAAGCAGTGGGAAGACAAGATCGTTGAGCTTGCAGAAGCACTAGATTCTTACATCCCAGAACCAGAGCGTGCTGTTGACCAACCGTTCCTACTACCTATTGAAGATGTATTCTCAATCCAAGGTCGTGGTACTGTTGTTACTGGTCGTATCGAGCGYGGTATCCTACGCGTAGGTGACGAAGTAGAAATCGTTGGTATCAAAGAWACWACRACTACTACTTGTACTGGTGTTGAAATGTTCCGTAAACTGCTTGACGAAGGTCGTGCTGGTGAGAACGTTGGTGCACTTCTACGTGGTACTAAGCGTGATGACGTTGAACGTGGCCAAGTACTTGCTGCTAAAGGTTCTATCAACCCACACACTAAGTTCGAGTCTGAAGTATACGTACTTTCTAAAGACGAAGGCGGCCGTCATACTCCGTTCTTCAAAGGCTACCGTCCACAGTTCTACTTCCGTACAACTGACGTAACTGGTGATATCTCTCTACCAGAAGGCGTAGAAATGGTAATGCCTGGCGACAACATCCAAATGGTTGTTGAGCTAATCGCTCCAATCGCAATGGACGAAGGTCTACGTTTCGCTATCCGTGAAGGTGGCCGTACAGTAGGCGCTGGTGTTGTTGCTAAGATCTTTGCTTAATTTTTAGCAAAATCTTGACGAAGCACTAGTAAAAAGGGCATCATTTGATGCCCTTTTTATGCGCTACTATTTATAGAGGCGCAATATTCGCCAATTTGGTGAATAATTAAAGGATTTTGAAGGCTGAGTAAGTGTTTAAACACTTGCTGAGCTTTTTGTAGGGTGTTGGTTTGACTCATATTTCACCAGCACAAAGGAATAAGCCCTGCAGCAGCGGGGTTGTTGTCGTCTAATAAAGACTTGTCACAGGTTGGTTTTATGAAAGCAAACGCTGAAGCTCCTGAAAGCTCAAATGCAGCAGATGTAATGAAGTGGATTGTCGCTTTTGCTCTGTTGGCCGCCGCTGTTGTGGGTAATTACCTGTATGGAGAGCTTTCAGTAGTACTCCGTGCTGCAGGTGTCGTTGTATTGATTGCAGTAGCACTAGGTGTTGCCGCTACAACAACAAAAGGTAAAGCTGCGATTTTGTTTGCTCGTGAAGCGCGAGTAGAAGTGCGCAAAGTGGTATGGCCAACGCGCCAAGAAACGACGCAAACTACGTTAATCGTCCTAGCTGTAAGTGTTGTGATGGCACTAGCGCTATGGGGTATTGACGGCATTATGGTTCGCCTAGTGGCTTTAGTAACCGGGATATAGAGGGTCTTAATTCATGAGTGAAGCTCCGAAAAAACGCTGGTACGTTGTTCAAGCCTTCTCAGGTTTTGAAGGACGTGTGGCTCAGTCTCTTCGCGAACATATTAAAATGCACGCGATGGAAGACTACTTTGGCGAAGTGCTAGTACCAACTGAAGAAGTTGTGGAAATCCGCGCTGGTCAACGTCGTAAAAGTGAGCGTA
This sequence comes from Vibrio nomapromontoriensis, assembly GCF_050337205.1. Classification (NCBI taxonomy): domain Bacteria; kingdom Pseudomonadati; phylum Pseudomonadota; class Gammaproteobacteria; order Vibrionales; family Vibrionaceae; genus Vibrio; species Vibrio nomapromontoriensis. The sequence goes on along the minus strand of NZ_JAKJSS010000013.1, from coordinate 52,521 downwards.
AGTTCTTCCCAGGCTATGTTCTTGTTCAGATGTTGATGAACGATGAATCTTGGCACTTAGTGCGCAGTGTGCCACGTGTCATGGGCTTCATTGGTGGAACCTCTGACCGTCCTGCACCTATCACAGATAAAGAAGCGGATGCTATTCTTAACCGTTTAGAGAAAGCAAGTGAAGCACCTCGTCCAAGAACGATGTTCGAAGCGGGTGAAGTGGTACGTGTGAACGATGGTCCATTCGCAGACTTCAACGGTACCGTTGAAGAAGTGGATTACGACAAGAGCCGCATTAAAGTGTCTGTATCGATCTTTGGTCGTGCAACACCAGTTGAGCTTGAGTTTGGTCAAGTTGAAAAACTTGATTAAAAAAACACCTTTATAGGGTTGTTTAAGGCGCGAATTATGATTATAATTTCGCGCCTTTTTGCAGGTCTTGCTGCAAAAAGTATTTATTGAAAACTGGGGAGCTGATCGAATGGTTAGCGTCTGAACCCAAAAATTAGGAAATATCATGGCTAAGAAAGTTGAAGCTTATATCAAGTTGCAAGTTGCAGCAGGTATGGCGAACCCTAGTCCACCGGTTGGTCCTGCTCTAGGTCAACACGGTGTGAACATCATGGAATTCTGTAAAGCGTTTAACGCAAAAACAGAATCTGTTGAGAAAGGTCTACCAACTCCAGTAGTAATCACTGTTTACAGTGACCGCTCTTTCACATTCGTAACTAAAACTCCACCTGCTGCTGTTCTTCTTAAGAAAGCTGCTGGCGTTAAGTCTGGCTCTGGCCGTCCTAACACTGAAAAAGTGGGTACAGTTACTGATGCTCAAATCCAAGAAATCGCAGAAACTAAAGCTGCTGATATGACTGGTGCTGATATTGAAGCGATGAAGCGTTCTATTGCGGGTACTGCTCGTTCAATGGGCCTAGTGGTAGAGGGTTAAGATCATGGCAAAACTTACTAAGCGTATGCGCGTAATCCGCGACAAAGTTGAAGTAACTAAAGAATACGACATCAACGAAGCTGTAGCTCTTCTTAAAGAACTAGCAACAGCTAAATTCGTAGAGTCTGTAGACGTTGCTGTTAACCTAGGCATCGATGCTCGTAAATCTGACCAGAACGTACGTGGTGCAACTGTACTACCTCACGGTACTGGCCGCGAAATCCGCGTAGCAGTGTTCACTCAAGGTGCAAACGCTGAAGCAGCTAAAGCAGCTGGCGCAGACATCGTTGGTATGGAAGATCTTGCTGAGCAAGTGAAGAAGGGCGAAATGAACTTCGACGTAGTTGTTGCTTCTCCAGATGCAATGCGCGTTGTTGGTCAACTAGGTACTATCCTAGGTCCACGCGGCCTTATGCCAAACCCTAAAGTTGGTACTGTAACTCCTAACGTTGCTGAAGCTGTTAAGAACGCTAAAGCTGGTCAGGTTCGTTACCGTAACGACAAAAACGGCATCATCCACACTACAATCGGTAAAGTATCTTTCGAAGCTAACCAGCTTCAAGAGAACCTAGAGACTCTTCTAGTTGCTCTTAAGAAAGCTAAGCCGTCTTCAGCGAAAGGTGTTTTCCTGAAGAAAGTGAGCATCTCTACTACTATGGGTGCTGGCGTTACTGTGGATCAGGGTACCCTGAACACTCAAGCTTAATAGCCTAATCGCTTAAAAGCTTGCATAGGCGTAAAAATTATGTATAATTTTGCGCCTATCAAAATTTGTGGTTGAGGCTGATAATCCACTTGTGGAATGTCAGTCTCCGTCCAAGACCGTAGGCGTTCATTTTTCGATTTGAACTTAATTAAACCTACGTAGACGGTGCCCGACTTAAAGCGGGTTGATTTTTCGAAATCAATTGGCTTATGGGAATGCACCGTATTAGCTCTCGGCATCATTATGATGCTGGGTGGTGTAATAACAACCAGGAGTAAATCCCAAATGGCTTTAAACCTTCAAGACAAAAAAGCAATTGTTGCTGAAGTCAACGAAGCAGCCAGTGGTGCACTTTCTGCAGTTGTAGCTGACTCTCGTGGCGTTACTGTTGGCGCGATGACTTCTCTACGTAAACAAGCGCGTGAAGCGGGTGTTTACATGAGAGTTGTTCGTAACACACTAGCACGCCGTGCAGTAGAAGGTACTGAGTATGAGTGTCTACAAGACACATTTACTGGTCCTAGCCTACTTGCGTTCTCTAATGAGCACCCTGGTGCTGCAGCGCGTCTTTTCAAAGACTTCGCTAAAGAGAACAAAACATTCGAGATCAAAGCTGCTGCATTTGAAGGCGCAGTTACTGATGCTGATGTACTAGCGACACTACCAACTTACGACGAAGCAATTGCACGCCTAATGATGTGCATGAAAGAAGCTTCTGCTGGCAAGCTGGTTCGTACTATCGCTGCTGTTCGCGACCAAAAAGAAGAAGCTGCGGCTTAAGCCTTGCTTTTTACTGGTTGCTAAATAAACTTATTGTTGACTTAAAAGAGAATTGTTATGTCTATTACTAACGAGCAAATCCTAGACGCAGTTGCAGAAATGTCTGTAATGCAAGTTGTTGAGCTTATCGAAGCTATGGAAGAGAAATTCGGTGTTACTGCTGCTGCTGCAGTTGTAGCTGGTGGCGCAGCTGGCGGTGACGCTGCTGCTGAGCAAACTGAATTCGACGTAGTTCTTACTGCTGTTGGCGGTAACAAAGTATCTGTTATCAAAGCAGTACGTGGCGCAACTGGCCTAGGTCTTAAAGAAGCTAAAGCTCTTGTAGACGGCGCTCCTGCACCTCTTAAAGAAGGCGTAGAGAAAGCTGAAGCTGAAGCTCTTAAAGCTCAGCTAGAAGAAGCTGGTGCTACTGTTGAAATTAAGTAATTATTACTTAGTTTCATAGCCGACAGGCTAATGGCTGGTGGTTTATTAACCACCGGCCTTTTTGCGCTGTAGGGCATAGGTGAATTTTCCCGCTGTTTAAGCACCTATGTACCATGCAAAAAACGTTGCTCGACGCTTGAGTCAACGTCACTACAGTAAACAGTTGTTAGTCACTGTCCCATTACCCACCTTAAGTAACTAGGCTTGGGCGGACAGTTTGGGTCACTTATCAGCGAGCTGAGGAACCCCATGGTTTACTCTTATACCGAGAAAAAGCGCATCCGTAAGGACTTTGGTACTCGTCCACAAGTTTTGGACATTCCATACCTGCTATCGATCCAGCTTGATTCTTTCGACAAGTTTATCGAACAGGATCCTGAAGGACAATATGGACTTGAAGCTGCTTTTCGTTCTGTGTTTCCAATTCAGAGCTATAACGGCAATTCTGAGCTGCAATACGTTAGCTACCGTCTTGGCGAGCCAGTATTTGATGTTAAAGAATGTCAAATTCGTGGCGTAACTTATTCAAAACCACTTCGCGTAAAATTGCGCCTGGTTGTTTTTGATAAAGACGCACCAGCGGGTACTGTAAAAGATATTAAAGAACAAGAAGTCTACATGGGCGAAATTCCGCTTATGACAGACAATGGTACCTTCGTAATCAATGGTACCGAGAGGGTTATCGTATCCCAGCTGCACCGAAGCCCAGGCGTGTTCTTCGACAGCGATAAGGGTAAGACCCACTCTTCAGGTAAAGTTCTTTATAACGCACGTGTTATTCCTTACCGTGGTTCATGGCTCGACTTCGAGTTTGATCCTAAGGATAACTTGTACGTTCGAATCGACCGCCGTCGTAAACTACCTGCATCGATCATTCTTCGTGCACTAGGTAAAACGTCGGAAGAGATCCTCGATATCTTCTTCGATAAGATTAACTTCGAAGTAAAAGACCAAACTCTATTAATGGAGTTGGTACCGGAACGCCTACGTGGCGAGACCGCTTCTTTTGATATCGAAGCAAACGGCAAGACTTATGTTGAGACTGGCCGTCGCGTAACTGCGCGTCATATCCGTCAACTTGAGAAAGATGGCGTTGATTTCATTGAAGTACCTGTCGAGTACATCGTAGGGAAAGTAGCGTCTAAAGACTACATCAATGAAGCGACTGGCGAGATCATTGTTGGTGCAAACCACGAGATCAGCCTAGAAGCACTTGCGAACCTTTCGCAGGCTGGCCACAAGCAACTAGAAGTTCTATTTACGAACGATCTAGACCACGGTCCGTTCATGTCAGACACACTACGTGTCGACAGCACGGTAGACCGCATCTCTGCATTGGTAGAAATCTACCGCATGATGCGCCCGGGTGAGCCGCCAACAAAAGAAGCTGCAGAATCGCTATTCGAAAGCCTATTCTTCGCTGAAGAGCGTTATGACCTATCGACTGTTGGTCGTATGAAGTTTAACAGCTCTATCGGTCGTGAAGACGCACTAGAGCAAGGCACACTTGACGAAACAGATATCGTTGAAGTGATGAAGAAACTGATTGCTATCCGTAACGGCATTGGCGAAGTGGACGATATCGACCACCTTGGCAACCGTCGTATCCGTAGCGTTGGTGAAATGGCTGAAAACCAATTCCGTGTTGGTCTAGTTCGTGTAGAACGCGCAGTGAAAGAACGCCTAAGCCTTGGTGACCTTGACGCTATCATGCCTCAAGATCTTATCAATGCTAAGCCAATTTCTGCAGCCGTTAAAGAATTCTTTGGCTCTTCACAGCTGTCTCAGTTTATGGACCAAAACAACCCGTTATCAGAAGTGACGCACAAACGTCGTATTTCTGCATTGGGTCCTGGCGGTCTTACTCGTGAGCGTGCTGGCTTTGAAGTACGTGACGTACACGTTACGCACTACGGTCGTCTATGTCCGATCGAAACGCCAGAAGGTCCAAACATCGGTTTGATTAACTCATTGTCAGCGTTTGCACGTTGTAACGAGTACGGTTTCCTAGAAACACCGTACCGTCGTGTTGTTGATGGTGTAGTTACTGACGAAGTTGATTACTTATCAGCTATCGAAGAAGGTCAATTCGTTATCGCACAGGCAAATGCCGCGTTAACAGCAGAAGGGACATTCGACGATGAACTGATCACAGCTCGTCAAAAAGGTGAATCTGGTCTTCACCCACGTGACCATGTTAACTACATGGACGTTGCAACAAACCAAGTAGTATCTATCGCTGCCTCGCTTATCCCGTTCCTAGAACACGATGATGCGAACCGTGCATTGATGGGTGCGAACATGCAACGTCAAGCCGTACCAACACTGAAGGCTGATAAGCCACTTGTTGGTACTGGTATTGAGCGTAACGTAGCCGTTGACTCGGGCGTTACAGCGGTAGCGAAACGTGGCGGTATGGTGCAGTCTGTTGACGCATCTCGTATCGTAGTTAAGGTTAATGAAGATGAGCTGATTCCTGGTGAAGCAGGCATCGACATTTACAACCTGACTAAGTACACGCGTTCGAACCAGAACACTTGTATTAACCAACGTCCAACGGTACTTCCTGGTGAGCCTGTTGCTCGCGGTGATGTATTGGCTGATGGTCCTTCAACGGATCTCGGTGAATTGGCACTTGGTCAAAACATGCGTATCGCGTTTATGCCTTGGAACGGTTACAACTTCGAAGACTCGATCTTAGTATCTGAGCGCGTAGTTCAAGAAGACCGTTTCACGACTATTCACATTCAAGAACTATCTTGTGTGGCTCGTGATACTAAGCTGGGTTCTGAAGAGATCACAGCGGATATTCCAAACGTAGGTGAATCTGCTCTGTCTAAACTAGACGAGTCAGGTATCGTTTACATTGGTGCTGAAGTTAAGGGTGGCGACATCCTAGTTGGTAAAGTAACCCCTAAAGGTGAAACGCAACTAACGCCTGAAGAGAAGCTACTACGTGCGATCTTCGGTGAAAAAGCATCAGATGTTAAAGATACATCACTACGTGTACCAAACTCTGTTTCTGGTACCATCATTGACGTTCAAGTCTTTACTCGCGATGGCGTAGAAAAAGACAAACGTGCTCTAGAAATAGAGCAGATGCAGCTTAAAGAAGCGAAGAAAGACCTTACTGAAGAGTTCCAAATTCTTGAAGGTGGTCTACTAGCGCGTGTAAGAGCTGTACTTCTTCAAGGTGGTTACTCTGAAGAGAAGCTTGACACTATCGGTCGTAAGAGATGGCTAGAGCTAACGCTAGAAGATGATGCGCTGCAAACTCAACTTGAGCAACTTGCAGAGCAAAACGACGAGCTAAAAGCAGACTTCGATAAGAAGTTTGAAACTAAGCGTCGTAAGATCACTCAAGGTGATGATCTAGCGCCTGGCGTTCTTAAGATTGTTAAAGTTTACCTAGCGGTTAAACGTCGTATCCAGCCAGGTGATAAGATGGCCGGTCGTCACGGTAACAAGGGTGTAATCTCTAAGATCAACCCTGTTGAAGACATGCCATATGATGGCAAAGGTCAGCCTGTTGACATCGTACTTAACCCACTGGGTGTACCTTCGCGTATGAACATCGGTCAGATCCTAGAAGTTCACTTAGGTCTGGCGGCGAAAGGTATCGGTGACAAGATTAACCAGATGGTTAAAGAGCAACAAGAACTCGCGAAATTCCGTGAATTCTTGCAAAAAGTTTACGATCTTGGTGAAACTCGCCAGAACGTTGACATTGCTGAATTGTCCGACGACGAAGTTCGTACATTGGTGAAAAACCTACGTGGTGGTCTACCGATTGCGACACCAGTATTTGATGGTGCTACTGAAGGCTCTATTAAAGAACTATTGAAACTTGGTGACCTACCTGAATCAGGTCAGTTAACCTTGTTTGATGGTCGTACTGGTGACCAGTTTGAGCGTCCTGTAACTGTTGGTTACATGTACATGCTGAAACTGAACCACTTGGTTGACGACAAGATGCACGCTCGTTCTACTGGTTCGTACAGCCTAGTAACTCAGCAACCACTTGGTGGTAAAGCTCAGTTCGGTGGTCAGCGTTTCGGTGAGATGGAAGTATGGGCACTAGAAGCATACGGTGCTGCTTACACTCTACAAGAAATGCTAACGGTTAAGTCTGATGACGTTAACGGTCGTACGAAGATGTATAAGAACATCGTCGACGGCAACCACAGCATGGAACCTGGCATGCCAGAATCGTTCAACGTATTGTTGAAAGAGATCCGCTCGCTAGGTATCAACATCGAGCTAGAAGACGAATAATCCTTTATTAGGATTATCTGGTAGGAAGGTGCTCGCTCTATAGTTTAAGAGCGGGCCCCTTTTAACTCCTCACAGGAGCTGATTGTGAAAGACTTATTAAACTTTCTAAAAGCACAGCATAAGACCGAAGAATTTGATGCAATCAAAATCGGTCTATCTTCACCTGACATGATTCGTTCATGGTCTTTTGGTGAAGTTAAGAAACCAGAAACGATCAACTATCGTACGTTCAAGCCTGAGCGTGATGGTCTATTCTGTGCGCGTATTTTTGGTCCAGTTAAAGACTACGAATGTCTTTGTGGCAAATACAAGCGTTTGAAACACCGCGGTGTTATCTGTGAAAAGTGTGGCGTTGAAGTAACGCAAACTAAAGTTCGTCGTGACCGTATGGGCCACATCGAGCTTGCTTCACCTGTTGCTCACATCTGGTTCCTAAAATCACTGCCGTCTCGTATCGGTTTGTTGATGGATATCCCTCTACGTGATATCGAACGCGTACTGTACTTTGAAATGTACGTCGTGACAGAACCAGGCATGACTGATCTAGAAAAATCACAGATGCTTACTGAAGATGAGTATCTTGATCGCCTAGAAGAGTGGGGTGATGAGTTCACAGCTAAGATGGGTGCAGAAGCGATCAAAGATCTGCTGTCTACTATGGACATGCACGCAGAAGCGGAACAAATGCGCGAAGAGTTGGAAACGACTAACTCTGAAACTAAGCGTAAAAAAATCACTAAGCGCCTGAAGCTAGTTGAAGCCTTCATTCAATCGGGTAACAACCCAGAGTGGATGATCTTAACTGTTCTTCCGGTTCTACCGCCAGATCTACGTCCTCTAGTTCCACTAGACGGCGGTCGCTTTGCGACATCTGATCTGAACGACCTTTACCGTCGTGTGATTAACCGTAACAACCGTTTGAAGCGTCTTCTAGAGCTAGCGGCTCCAGACATCATCGTACGTAACGAAAAGCGTATGCTGCAAGAGTCTGTTGATGCCCTTCTAGATAACGGTCGTCGCGGTCGTGCGATCACAGGTTCGAACAAGCGTCCTCTGAAATCTCTTGCTGATATGATCAAGGGTAAACAAGGTCGTTTCCGTCAGAACCTTCTAGGTAAACGTGTAGACTACTCTGGCCGTTCTGTAATCACAGTAGGTCCATACCTTCGTCTGCACCAGTGTGGTCTTCCTAAGAAGATGGCACTAGAGCTATTTAAACCATTCATCTACAGCAAGCTAGAAACTCGTGGCATGGCGACGACAATCAAAGCTGCTAAGAAAATGGTAGAGCGTGAAGAAGCGATCGTTTGGGATATCCTAGACGAAGTTATCCGCGAACACCCAGTACTGCTTAACCGTGCACCTACACTTCACCGTCTAGGTATCCAAGCGTTTGAACCAGTACTAATCGAAGGTAAAGCGATTCAGCTTCACCCACTAGTGTGTGCGGCATATAACGCCGACTTCGATGGTGACCAAATGGCGGTTCACGTGCCTCTAACTCTAGAAGCACAGCTTGAAGCACGTACACTGATGATGTCGACGAATAACATTCTGTCTCCAGCATCAGGTGATCCGATCATCGTACCTTCTCAGGACGTTGTATTGGGTCTTTACTACATGACGCGTGACAAGATCAACGTTAAAGGTGAAGGTATGTACCTTGCTGGCCCTGAAGAGGCTGAGAAGGCATACCGTACTAAGAGCGCAGAGCTTCACGCTCGCGTAAAAGTACGTATCACTGAGACAGTGGTTGACGAAGATGGTAACAGCACAACAAGCACAGACATGGTAGATACTACTGTGGGTCGTGCAATGTTGTGGCAAATCGTACCAAAAGGTCTTCCATACAGCTTGGTAAACCAAAAGCTAGGTAAGAAGCAAATCTCTAACCTACTGAATGAGTGTTACCGTAAGCTTGGTCTTAAAGACACAGTAATTTTTGCTGACCAAATCATGTACGCTGGTTTCGCTTACGCGGCACTATCGGGCGTTTCAGTTGGTATCGATGACATGGTTGTACCTCAAGCGAAGTACGACGAAATTGAATCAGCAGAAGAAGAAGTTCGCGAAATTCAAGACCAGTTCCAATCAGGTCTTGTAACAGCGGGTGAGCGCTACAACAAAGTGATCGATATTTGGGCTTCGACCAATGATCGCGTAGCGAAAGCGATGATGGACAACCTTTCATCTGAAACGGTAATTAACCGTGACGGTGAAGAAGAGCAACAAGAGTCGTTTAACAGCATCTACATGATGGCTGACTCGGGCGCTCGTGGTTCTGCAGCTCAGATTCGTCAGCTTGCTGGTATGCGTGGTCTGATGGCACGTCCAGATGGTTCAATCATCGAGACACCAATCACCGCGAACTTTAAAGAAGGTCTAAACGTCCTTCAGTACTTTATCTCAACGCACGGTGCTCGTAAGGGTCTTGCGGATACAGCACTGAAAACGGCAAACTCGGGTTACCTAACTCGTCGTCTAGTAGACGTTGCTCAAGACGTTGTAGTTCACGAACATGACTGTGGCACCCATGAAGGTGTTGACATGATGCCTCACATCGAAGGTGGTGACGTTAAAGTTGCACTTTCTGAGTTGGCTCTTGGTCGTGTAGTGGCTGAAGACGTTCTTAAGCCGGGTACTGAAGATGTTCTGATTCCACGTAATACTCTGATTGATGAGAAGTGGTGTCAAATCATGGAAGATAACTCTGTAGATAGCATGAAAGTGCGCTCAGTAGTTACCTGTGATGCAGACTTCGGTTGTTGTGCACAGTGTTACGGTCGTGACCTAGCACGTGGTCACCTAGTAAACCAAGGTGAAGCAGTTGGCGTTATCGCTGCTCAGTCTATCGGTGAACCGGGTACACAGCTAACGATGCGTACGTTCCACATCGGTGGTGCAGCATCTACAGCGGCAGCAGAAAACAGCATCCAAGCTAAGACAACGGGTACTGTTAAACTTCATAACGCTAAGTTTGTTGTCAATAAAGATAAGAAACTGGTTATCACTTCTCGTGCATCTGAGATGACGATTATTGATGAGTTTGGCCGTACTAAAGAGAAGCACAAACTTCCTTACGGTTCGATCCTAAGCAAAGCAGACAACGACGCAGTACAAGCTGGTGACGTTGTGGCTAACTGGGAAGCGCACACATTGCCAATCATCACTGAAGTGGCAGGTCGCATCCAGTTTGTTGACATGATCGACGGCGTAACTGTTTCTCGTCAAACAGATGACCTAACTGGTCTATCTTCAAGTGAAGTAACTGAACCAGCTGCTCGTCCAGCTGCAGGTAAAGATATGCGTCCAGCTATCAAACTTGTAGATGAGCAAGGTAAAGACGTAATGATCGCCGGCACAGATATGCCAGCACTTTACTTCCTACCTGGTAAAGCGATCGTTAACATTGAAGATGGCGCAGAAGTTGGCGTTGGTGACACGTTATCTCGTATTCCTCAGAAATCTGGCGGAAACCGAGACATCACCGGTGGTCTACCTCGCGTAGCGGATCTATTTGAAGCTCGTAAGCCTAAAGAGCCAGCAATTCTTGCTGAGCACTCAGGTATGGTTTCATTTGGTAAAGAGACCAAGGGTAAACGTCGTCTAATCATCACTCGCGATGGCGGTGATAATTACGAAGAGATGATTCCTAAGCATCGTCAGTTGAACGTGTTCGAAGGTGAACGTGTTGAACGTGGTGACGTAATTGCTGATGGTCCAGAAACTCCACATGACATTCTACGTCTACGTGGCATTCACGCTGTGACACAATACATCGCGAACGAAGTTCAAGAAGTATACCGTCTACAAGGCGTTAAGATTAACGATAAGCACATCGAGACTATCGTTCGTCAAATGCTACGTAAGTGTACAATCACCCATGCTGGTGACTCTGAGTTCTTACCTGGTGAGCAAGTTGAATACCACAACGTTAAGATCGCTAACCGCGCTCTAGAAGCGGAAGGTAAAGAACTAGTACGTTTCGAACGTGACCTACTAGGTATTACCAAAGCCTCTCTTGCAACTGAGTCATTTATCTCAGCGGCATCGTTCCAAGAGACAACACGTGTACTAACAGAAGCGGCAGTTTCTGGTAAGCGTGATGATCTTCGTGGTCTGAAAGAGAACGTAATTGTTGGTCGTTTGATTCCAGCAGGTACAGGTTTTGCGTATCACCAAGACCGTCAAGCTAAGCGTAACGAAGTACAAGAAGGCCCGTCTGCTGAACAAGCAACGGATAACCTAGCGGCACTTCTAAATGCAGGCTTCTCTTCTGACGAGTAATCGTTGCTAGAAGAATGAAAAAAGGCGCCGAAAGGCGCCTTTTTTGTATTTGTCTGGTAGGGAATAAAGGATAATGGTTTCAGGGTACGCTTTTTGCCCCTTTCCTAGGAAAGAGGCAATTGTATTCTAATGTCGTCGGCTTAACTTTACGCCCCTGGCGGAATTGCTAAACTGTCCGCAATTAACTGTATCAACCGGTCTTCAACTTCAAAGCGCAGTTCTAAAATCTCGCCCACTTTCGACATGTCCGGTTCAAAACCTGGCAAATCATTGTCTTGTGAAAGCCCGACATACTTATCATTGAATTCAAGTAGTGGCTCAGTGGTCAGAACGATTTTCGCGTACGTCCCATCAATCTCTTCATTAGTCTTAAAGCCCGTCGCTTTCCACTTATCCATCACCATGTCGTAGATCTTGAAGTGACCTTCAGAGATATAGTCAACTAAGTGATTACAAAATGAACCAATGTCTGATGGAGTAGGAAGCTCAATGACATTCGATTGAGAAGAAGCGGGTTGTAGTGCGGCAAGCTTACAATATTCAACAATAAGCGCTTGTCTTGTTTCTAGCCAATGATCGATGACCTCACTAGAGCCACCCCATTGTTCTTGTGCGTTCTTAAATTTATTTAGCATGACCATGTCCTCATGATCGGGGCTACGATCAGCAGCCACACGTTTTGCAATAACCTTAAGTGTTGAAATAACACATGGTTAGTGAGAAATTGATTCCCTTGGTACCAGATTTAGAATTTCTAATTTTCCAGCTGGTATGAAATTAGATTGCCAGTAAAATGGATGAACTGCAAGCACTGAGGATTCAAGATGTTAAAAAAAAGTGAAGATGCTATTCATCCTGCCTATTGGTGTATTGTATCCGGAAGTGAGCTCTGGCTTCATGATGGTGTGCTTCCTTATGGGCCAGCGGAAGCATTTTCTCTTGCTGCATCAGAGGCGATCAAAGTCGGGGAATTCGAAGGTAGCCCAGTGATGTGGGTAAATGATGCCGATCTTGATGACCAACGAACACTGACTTCCTTACGTGAGTTGTTGTATTTACCAGAAGCACTGTTTTGTCTGGTATCGAAAGCGGTTCAATATGGGCATATGACTCAGACAATGCGCTTTTGTCCGCAGTGTGGTGGACGGGCGCACTTAAATCACAACCAGCTGGCAATGCAGTGCCAAGATTGTCGCACGTTACATTACCCACGTATTTTTCCTTGTATCATCGTTGCCGTGCGTAAAGGCTGCGAAATTTTACTGGCGCAGCACCAACGGCATGCGGGCGGTATGTATACCGTTATCGCTGGTTTTCTCGAAGTCGGGGAAACGTTGGAAACCTGTGTCGCTCGTGAAGTTTATGAAGAAACGGGCATAAACGTGAATAACATACGCTATGTAGGGAGCCAGCCTTGGGCGTTTCCGAGCAGCATGATGATGGCATTTTTAGCCGACTACAAAAGCGGTGAAGTGAAACCGGATTACCGTGAGCTAAAAGATGCGCAGTGGTTTGATACTAGCAAGTTACCCTTGGTTGCCCCAAAAGGAACCATTGCGAGGGCACTCATTGAAGAAACGGTGAGTCAGGTGAGCTGTGAGAAAAATGCGCCTAAAAAATAGCTAAAAAAAACCCTCCGCAAGCGGAGGGGGTAAGTAAGATGTCGTTATGAGATGCTGAGTATAACACTCAGTATATTATTGTAATTTTCGCTAGCAGGTTGATTTTTAACACCCCAGATAACGGGTTGCAAACACACTGAGTGTTTAGTTGTTAATTATATGATCTCGCCTGCAAAGTGTTGTCTTTTTGAGCGATGGCGCACGCAAACGGACGACACTCAAATTTTTGGTAAAAGAAATGTTATCTATGGCTGCAAACCGTCAATGAATAGCGTTAAACTATGACCTTTCGAATTGGAGAGAAATGAATGACGGAACTGAAGAACGATCGCTATCTTAGAGCGCTATTAAAAGAGCCTGTAGACCACACTCCTGTATGGATGATGCGTCAAGCAGGTCGTTATCTCCCAGAGTATCGTGAGACGCGCTCGGTTGCCGGTGATTTCATGTCTCTGTGTAAAAATGCTGAGTTGGCTTCTGAAGTGACTCTTCAACCGCTTCGTCGTTTTCCTCTTGATGCGGCGATTCTATTTTCCGACATTCTGACGATTCCAGATGCGATGGGACTTGGTCTTTACTTCGAAACTGGTGAAGGTCCTAAATTTGAACGTCCGATTACTTGTAAAGCTGATGTTGAAAAAATCGGTCTACCTGATCCTGAAGGTGAACTGCAATACGTCATGAATGCGGTTCGTCAGATCCGTAAGGATTTAAAAGGCGAAGTACCTCTAATTGGCTTCTCTGGTAGCCCATGGACGCTAGCGACTTACATGGTTGAAGGCGGCAGCTCAAAAGCCTTCACTAAAATCAAAAAAATGATGTACGCAGAGCCGAAAACGCTGCACTTGCTACTCGATAAGCTGGCTGACAGTGTGATTGAGTATTTGAACGCACAAATTAAAGCAGGCGCTCAATCTGTCATGGTATTTGATACTTGGGGTGGCGTGTTGACACCGCGAGATTACAACCTGTTCTCACTGCAGTACATGCACAAGATTGTTGATGGTCTAATTCGTGAAAACGAAGGTCGTCGTGTCCCAGTAACATTATTCACTAAAAATGGCGGAATGTGGCTAGAGCAAATCGCCGCAACAGGTTGTGACGCACTTGGCTTAGACTGGACGATCAATATCGCCGATGCTAAGAAACGAGTGGGGGATAAAGTCGCACTGCAAGGAAACATGGATCCTTCAATTCTTTACGCACAGCCAGAGCGTATTCGTGAAGAAGTCGCGACAATCCTTGAAGGCTTTGGTAACGATGGCACAGGGCATGTCTTCAACCTTGGCCATGGTATTCACTTGGATGTGCCGCCAGAAAATGCCGGTGTCTTTGTAGATGCGGTGCACGAGTTATCCAAGTCTTACCATAAGTAACCGACAATCGATCCAGTGTTTAGTTGGTGACGCATTAGCAAACGCTCAGAGTTTTCTCTGGGCGTTTTTTTCGCTAAAGGATCTTATTAGTGAGAAATATTGTCAAAGGGGAGGAACCTCAAGCGAACTTAGCTACGCTTATTTAAGTGACTACGAATTATGGTGACGGTATGACTCTACAACTTCCCCTCTTTTTCTCTATTGTCCTGGTGGTGGTGTCTGGCTGTGCGGCTGACGTAGCGACCGACTACGATGCTAATGCCAACTTTGCTTCGTTCAAAACCTATCAATATCAAGAAAATCCCGATGTTGCCGTAGGGCTTGATGCTGCGCGCATCAAAAAAGCGGTGGATAGGGAACTGGCAATCAAAGGCTTTCAACAAGTGGAAAGTAACAGTGATGTGCTAGTGCGCTACCGTATTTTAGAAGGGACAGAGTTACAAAGTAGCGGACCCACCTTCGGGTTTGGTGTGGGTGGAGGAAGCTATGGGGGCGGCGGTTATGGGGTAGGGGTACGAACGCCAGAACGAATTAAAGAGAAGAAATTTGGCAAATTGAATGTGGAACTGATTGACGCTAAAAATAATGAAGTGGTATGGAGTTCAGTGTCGCAAAGGCAGCTAACCGAAACCATGGAACCTGAGGATAGAGATGCGTTTGTGCAAGAGCAAGTGTATAAGATGTTTGAAGAGTATCCGAGGTAAGAGCGGTTAAAGGGCGGTGAAAGAGCGGTCCTCGGTCCTAGGGAAGAGGGGGTTAAGAGCCGCTCTTTGAACCTTGGGTTATCTTTTTTGACATGTAATCATGTTGGTTTTTTCTAGAACCACTAATACCCTTTATCAAAATCCACTAAATTCTGCAGCTGGAAGCCATCTCGCCAGCGTAGATAATTCTCTGCAAAGATATCGACGACTTGTTCCGGAAAACTCAGCGCGGCAATGTGCGGCGTAACGGTCACTTGGCTGTGGTGCCAGTAAGGGCATTCCTGCGAGATCGGTTCGTTGATGAAGACATCGAGAAAAGCATGGTCAATTTGGCCTGCTTCAAGTGCAGTGAGCAGCGATGGGGTGTCTACCGTGGCGCCACGACCAACATTAAAGAACAAAACTCCCCGGCAATGAGCAAAAAGGTCACCATTGAATAAGCCATGTGTTTCAGGGGTGTTTGGCAAAGTGGATACGATGATGTCCACCGAGGTCAGTAGCGTATTCACCTCATTGATGTGATACGTTTCTGCAAACGCAGACTGCCTTGGCGGAATACCCGTGCGATTAATACCAATTGGGATAATTCCTAACGCCTTAACCACATTGGCAAGGTGACTGCCAATCGCCCCGGTACCAAAAATCGCCATACGCTTACCATTTAAGGACTGATAGTGATGCTGTTGCCAGTCTCTGTTGGTTTGTTGCTGCTTATACAAGGCAAAGTGGCGATAGTGATTAATAGTATGACCGAGCACGTATTCACTGATTTGCTGACCAAATATACCCTTAACATTCGTGAGCTGAAAACGCGGTGTGTTCGCTTTTTCCAGTAAGGCATCCACCCCCGCGTAAGTGGATTGAATCCACTGCACTTCTGGGTAGCAATCTAGACTGTCAGCCAGCTTGGGTGGGGCGGCCAATACAATGGAAGCAGATTGACCTACGCCGCAGATCTCCAGATCGGGCAATTGTCGCTGTGTAAGCAGCGACAAGTATTTGTCATTGTCTTCGGTAACAAGCGCTAAGGTGTGCTTTTGCATCGTCATTACTGGCTATTCCTCATCCGTGGGGTTACACTTTCGCTGTCTTTATCTACCACAGCAGAGCGACCATGTTAAAGAACCCTATTCAGGTACGTATCGAAAAATTTGAGCCTTGGCAGCATATCACTTTTATGACCAGTTTGTGCGAGCGCATGTATCCAAACTTTGCGATGTTTTGCGAAAACACACAGTTTGCCGAAGCGCGAATATACCGAGATATCTTGGATAGCGTATGGGAATTGCTGACCGTGAAGACGGCCAAAATCAATTTTGAAAAACAGCTAGAAAAGCTAGAAGAAATTATCCCTAGCTCGGAAGATTTTGACTTTTACGGCGTGTACCCAGCGATCGATGCATGTGTTGCCCTATCGACATTGCTGCATGGCTTACTCGATAGAGATTACCTCTTAGAGTCATCGCTGAAAATCAGCCAGCAATCAGTCATGACGGTTGCTCAGCTTGTAGAAATGCAGCAAGAGATTGAAATCACCAACGACAATCAAAAAGACAACGAAGTGGTGTGTGAAGAGTGGGACGTACAATGGTCCATCTATCGCCCATTGCGTGAGTGTACGGAACGTGATGTCGAGCTGATTAAAGAGTTACGTCTTGAGCTCAAAGAGCAGGGCGTGAGTAATATTGGCATAGCGTTGTAATAATCGGTGCTGAACAATGCTGTGGAGCACTTCTACAGCATTGACGTCTTTTTCTAATATTATCTCTTAGCTATTATTATTTCTTCGCTAATATGGTCTCTTCGCTCAGTACCAACAGCGTTCAAGCTCGCCAGTACCGAGAGCTAGTATTTAATATCTAGCATTTAAACGCAGACTTATATCATCATTTAGCTACTTGCTATTAGGCTGAGTGTAGCTGATGGCATTAATAAACCATTCCTTTGTCCCTTCTGGGGTTTCTACGGCAAACTCATCATCCACTTCTTTTTTGAGTAGCGCTCGAGCCATCGGTGAATCAATAGAAATATAACCCTTTGCGTCACCATAGATTTCTTCAGGGCCGACAATTCGAAACAGCTTGGTATCGCCTGCGTCATTTTCTATTTCTATCCAAGCGCCAAAAAACACCTTGCCCTCTTGTTGAGGAGAATAGTCGACAATAGTGACGTCGGGTAAGTACTTACGTAGAAACCGAACTCGACGGTCGATTTGTCGTAGCAGCCGCTTGTTGAAGGTGTAATCTGCATTCTCAGAGCGATCACCTAAGCTGGCTGCCCACGTCACAATCTTGGTTACTTCAGGGCGTCTCTCATGCCATAAGTAATCGTGTTCCGCTTTTAGCTTATTGTAACCCTCGCGGGTAATGAGTTTGGTTTTCATCTTAAGTCATGGTCAAAATAACAGAGTAGCTAGTGTGCCATGAAATGAAAAAACCTCAATCTATGCTAGGCAGGAAGTTCTTGTCTCGGTATTGAACTCGCTAGCGACGCGCTTTTCACGCTGTACTTTTTGGTGGTGGCTCAGTAAGGAAACGGTTCGGCCATCAGCAAAGAGTTGCTCAAAGAAAGGGTTACTATTGAGAGTATCCACATTGCATTCAAATACCGTAATATCGCCATGGTGATATTTTACCGGGATATAAATATCGGAAAGCATAGTCTTAGCCAGGGGCAAATAGGTGGCAACTAACAGTGTTTTCCCTTTGTAGAGTTGGCAGATGTAGTTGTGTACTTCATGGTAGCGAGGCTTATCAATTGCGAGGTAGTTTAATAAACACTCTTGACCCAAAGCTGTAGTACCAAAGATAGCGTGACCGATAATGCTTTGATTATGCATGACCATGACAACACGAATGTCATTGACGGCGAGGCAGTCAATCAAGGTGGATAGGCTTAGGTGTCGGTACGTATCATGGGCGCGAGTAATTTGCTCGCGATAATCGCTGGGTAATTCTTCCCATCGGTAGTGTTTGAACGCATCGATGTGGTATGAATAAATAGGATCATGACCAATAAAAAAGTCATCGTATTTGTCGACACCTTGAATAATACGTTGCTCGTCGGGTTGAAATTGGTAGGGCTGAGAGAAATAAGTCGCGACTCCGATACGGCGCATGAGGGAGGGTTGGCCATTACCATGCTCCCACTTGCTCAGCATAGGCTGATTAATGCCTTGGAACGCTCTATGTGACAAGCTCAAAGCTTCGACGAGTTCGAGTTGTGACATACCGTGAAAATTGCGCCAATATTTTAGCGTTTGAGCGAAATTTATTTTGCTGAATCGATGATCGTTATCCTGGTTCAAATCCTTTTCCCTTATTGATAGTCTGACCTACCTCTAGTGTACTTCGAGAATGTGGCGGAGAAATTTATCTCTTCACAAATGCGCATTTCGAAATGTTACAAAGGGTTAGGTGAGGAAACGGAATTAGCGACGATGTTAATCAGGTTTCTGAGTTCGTTTATGCGGTAACACAAAAAAAACAAGTCAAATATGCATGGCTTTGTGACTGGGATAGCAATCATGAGCCATAATTAATAAACGTTAACAATTCTGTGCGCAAATTTTGCCCACGAAATGTTACATTTACCTTTGATATTGATGCCGCATATCGCAGGCATGGATATGGTGATAGCTTTATTTAGTGGTGGAATCAAATATGCAAGAAAATCACAAGATTTTAGTTGTTGATGACGATGCGCGTTTGCGTGCGTTGTTAGAGCGTTACTTATCAGAGCAAGGATTCCAAGTACGCAGTGTTGCTAACAGTGAGCAGATGGACCGCCTGTTAACCCGTGAAAACTTTCATCTAATGGTATTGGATTTAATGCTACCAGGTGAAGATGGCTTGTCGATTTGTCGTCGTTTACGTAACGCCAACAATATGTTGCCTATTTTGATGCTGACAGCGAAGGGCGATGAAGTTGATCGTATCGTTGGGCTAGAAGTTGGAGCCGATGACTATCTACCAAAACCGTTTAATCCGCGTGAATTGTTAGCGCGAATCAAAGCGGTCTTGCGTCGTCAAACCATAGAAGCCCCCGGCGCACCAAGCCAAGAAGAGTCTCAGGTAGAATTTGGTGAGTTTCGTTTGAATTTAGGGACGCGAGAAATGTTCCGTGGTGATGAGGCAATGCCTTTAACCTCTGGAGAATTTGCGGTACTTAAAGCGCTAGTGACTAACGCTCGTGAGCCAATGTCGCGTGACAAACTGATGAACATGGCTCGTGGTCGTGAATACTCGGCGATGGAACGATCCATTGATGTACAGATTTCTCGCTTGCGTCGCATGTTAGAAGTGGACCCAAGCAAACCTCGTTATATCCAAACCGTATGGGGATTGGGTTATGTCTTCGTACCCGATGGTAAAGAAGCATAACGAGAAATAACGCGAAGGCTCTGGATGAATTCAGAGCCTTTTGTTTATTATACGCCTCAACCTTTCACTTTCATGCCCCAAAGGAAGTTCTATGCGATTTCGCAGCTCATTCACGCAATCCATTCTATTGTTTTTTACTCTGCTGGTGGCGAGCCAAGTTTTTTCCTATTACGCCGTGTATAACTATGCCTTGGTGCCAAGCTTGCAGCAGTTTAATAAAATCCTCGCCCATGAATTGAATTTCATTTTGGAAGACCAAGAGGCAGTGGATGAAAAGCTAGAAATGGATGCACCGTTAAGGCGCCGCGTATTAGAGCAACTGGGCGTGACCATTCACGCTAAAGATAGTGCGATGGCAAATGAGTTTCATCATGCGATGTCTATCGACTTGATGAGTGAGGAAATGAGCGATGAATTAAACTCACCAACAGAAGTTCGGCTTATCCTCGGGTCGGAAAGCTATATTCTTTGGATGCAAATCGATGCACTGCCCAATTCACTGATCCGCATTCCTTTGTCTGAATTGCAAGAGGAAGACTTTGCGCCATTGTTTAGAAACAGTCTGATCATGGCTATCTTAGTGGTGATGGGAGGCTGGTTATTTATTCGTTTGCAAAATCGACCATTAATGGCGCTAGAACATGCGGCCAAGTTAGTGGGTAAAGGTGAGATCCCGCCACCACTGCCAGAAAAAGGCGCTTCTGAAATTCGCTCGGTGACAAGGGCGTTTAACCAAATGGCCAAGGGCATTCAGGAACTAGAAGAAGATCGAACCTTACTGATGGCGGGCATCAGTCATGACATCCGTACCCCGCTAACTCGAATTCGCCTTGCCACAGAAATGATGTCGCCTGAAGACAGTTATTTAGCCGAGGGTATTATTAGCGATACGGAAGAGTGTAATGAAATTATTGGTCAATTTATGGATTACCTCAAACCGGTGAACACGCAGAACTTTGAAGCTCTCAGCTTAAATGACATTTCATCGGACATTGTTTCTTCAGAAGGCGGCTATGAGATACAGATCGACTTTGAGCCAATGGAAGCGATTAAAGACATTAATGGCAGCCCGATAGCCATTAAGCGCGCCATCACCAACTTAGTCGTGAACTCAATTCGTTATGGGAATGGTTGGGTCAAAGTCAGTACCGGCATGACCGCGGATAAAAAGTTGGCGTGGGTGTGTATTGAAGATAACGGTCCGGGCATAGAGGCTGACCAAATTGGTCGTTTGTTTGAACCGTTTACTCGTGGTGATACGGCGAGAGGAAGCGAAGGCACAGGGCTTGGCTTAGCCATTGTTAAGCGCATCATCGGGCAGCATTACGGCACGGTGAGTATTTCAAACCGCAGTCAGGGCGGGCTCATGGCTCAGGTCAGTTTCCCAGTTGTTGGTAAGAACAGCTTAAGGTAAGCCCCATACTCCAATAAGATCCCCGCCTGTTATCAGTGTTACGTTATTGGTGTTGCAATACTGGTGTGGTGCAATATGGTGTCAGAGTCATTTGACTCTGACACCAAGTTTATTCATCTCGCCCCAGGAGCCAGGAGCCAGGAGCCAGGAACCACGCCTCTTAACCCTCTACGCCTTCGCGTACCATTCTCGATCCCCAAGCCACCTATCGATGATTTTCTTCGCATTGACGGGATATTGCTCATGCACATGCCGTGCGAGTCGTTGCACTTCAGGTACCAAACGTTGATCTCGGACTAAATCGGCTATCTTAAAATCTGCCAGCCCGGTTTGTTTGGTGCCAAGTAGTTCACCTGGGCCACGGATCTCCAAATCGCGCTGGGCAATTACAAAGCCATCATTACTTTCTCGTAGCACGCCTAAGCGTTTCTGAGCCGTTTTAGACAACGGAGAGTGATAGAGCAGGACACAGTGACTTGCGACCGTTCCACGCCCGACACGGCCTCTTAGCTGGTGAAGCTGAGCTAAGCCTAGGCGTTCTGGGTTTTCAATGATCATTAAACTGGAGTTGGGTACATCAACGCCAACTTCAATCACTGTAGTGGCGACGAGAAGATGGAGCTCATTGTCTTTAAACTGCTGCATCACAGCCTGCTTCTCGGCTGGCTTCATTCGACCATGCACCAGGCCGACTTTAACATCGGGCAGTTGACGTTGCAGGTCTTCAGCGGTATCGGCCGCTGCTTGTGCTTCCAGCACTTCCGATTCATCAATAAGCGTACAGACCCAATAGGCTTGCTTGCCTTCCGTTAGGCAGGCGTGTTTGACACGTTCGATAATCGCATCTCGTTTGGTGTCGGGCAGCGCCACCGTTTGTATTGGCGTGCGACCGGGCGGCAGTTCATCAATGACCGAGGTTTCTAAGTCAGCGTAGGCCGTCATCGCCAGCGTTCGCGGTATAGGGGTCGCCGTCATAATAAGTTGATGAGGGTAATAGCCTTGCTTTGCGCCTTTCTCTCTTAGCTCCAAACGCTGGTGGACCCCAAAGCGATGCTGTTCATCAATAATGACCAACGCGAGATTATTAAACGCGACCGATTCTTGAAATAGCGCGTGAGTCCCCACCACCATTTGCGCCTCACCACTGGCAATGCGTGCTAACTCAGCCTCTTTTGCCTTGCCTTTTTGCTTGCCAGAGAGCCAGCCAACGCTAATCCCCATGGATTCAAACCAGTTGGCAAAGTTGATGGCATGCTGCTCGGCGAGCAGTTCGGTAGGAGCCATCATCGCCACTTGGTAGCCGTGCTCAATAGCACGTAACGCCGCGAGAGCTGCAACGAGGGTTTTTCCTGAGCCAACATCACCTTGCACTAAGCGCATCATTGGCGCGGTTTTGAGTAGATCCTGCTCGATTTCATTAACCACACGATTTTGAGCATTGGTTGGCGAAAACGGTAACTGCCCGAGAAGTTGCTGTTTAAAGCGCCCCATTTCTGGCAGGGCAACCGCTTTGTCTTGTTGACCTTGACTGCGCACCGCAAGCATAGACAGGTTTTGTGCCATGAGCTCTTCAATGATCAGTCGCTGCTGAGCGGGGTGCTTGCCTTCGTCAAAATCGTCGATATTAATCGACGGTGGTGGACGATGGATGGTGTGCAGGGCTTGCGTTAGGGTGATTTGCTGGTTGTATAATCCGCTGGGCAGCAGTTCGTCAACGGCACTTTTATCCATGAGTTCGAGTGCTTGGTCGGTGAGACTGCGCAATGTCAGTTGGCGCAATCCATCTGTTGTCGGGTAGACCGGTGTTAGCGTTTGCTCAAGAGCAGGGCTTCGCTCTGAAGTTTGAAACTTGTAGTCAGGGTGGATGATTTCCAGCCCTAAATGCCCTCGTTTTACTTCACCATAGGCAACGATCACTTTGCCATCCGCAAAGTTGTTCTTCATGGCTGCGGTAAAATTAAAGAAACGCAACGTAATGGTGCCATTGCCATCACTGACCTTGACCGTCAGCATTTTTTTGCGCCCAAAGCTGACATCGCTGCTCATGATTTTACCTTGAACAGACCCCCACAATCCCGCGTGCAATTTTACAATTGGGTAAATACGCGTACGGTCTTCATAGCGATGGGGTAGATGGAACAGTAAGTCCTGAACATTATGCAGACCGACCTTCGCCAGTTTTTCAGCGACCTTTGCGCCGACACCGTTGAGGGAAGTGAGAGAAATTGCGGACAACAGCTGAGCCATATGACGAACCATTACTAAATGAGATATCGATATTCAAGCATTTTACTGTCTTTTTGTACAGGAGGGAATAAGAGCGGTTCTATGGCCCTGTGGATGAAAGGGCCCTATGGATGGAAATGTTTTCATCGTGGGTGCACCTCCTTGGATGTTTAAGGTCGCTGCATCCGAGAAGGTGGTTATAGAAGGTTGCTATAAGCCATTGGATCGTGTTGGCTAGAACCATAGAACCATAGAACCATAGAACCATAGAACCATAGAACCATAGAACCATAGAACCATAGAACCATAGAACCATAGAACCATAGAACCATGTCCTATTTCTGTTGCATCTCTGCCCACCATGCTTCATCAGCAACTATCTGTCCTTGGTCATCCAGTGGTGGATAGGGAAGACGTTTCTTCTTGGCGACTTTGGCTAGAACTGGGTGACCACGCTCAAATAAAATACGGTGGATCGTTTCAGGGGGAAGTGCACTGGTGTCTCGGTGGTACATGCCTGCAAGCTGACGTTGTCGTTGCGCTTCAAATAAAATGAGAGCACTGGCGACCGAGACATTGAGCGATTGCACCATGCCAACCATCGGGATGATGATGTCTTGATCGGCGCCGTTAAGCGCGTGACCGGATATGCCTTCTTTCTCACCGCCTAAAATAATCGCTGTCGGTTTGGTGTAGTCGATTTCGCGAAAATCAACCGCGTTTTCAGAAAGGTTGGTCGCCAACACTTGCATACCTTGCTGTTTGAGTTCGCCAATCGCGTCTGATACCGAGTGATGGGTTTCGACTTCAACCCAGTTACGAGCGCCCGCTGAAGTGTGGCTCAGCGTGCGCATTTTTTTGTTTGGCCAAACGGCATGCACTTTGTGAACGCCTGCTGCATCCGCGGTACGAATGACGGCGGAGACATTGTTAGGCTTGTGTACTTCTTCAAGTAACAGGGTTAGGTCGGTTTGGCGTGCGCGAAGTACGTCTTGAATTCGGTTGTATCGTTCAAGGTTCATGATTCTGTCCAAATAAAACGGGTTCGATATGACTATCGAACCCGTTGAAGTTAACTCATTAACAACTAGTTTTTACGTCGTCTGACTCGCAACGCATGTGGCATGACACGAATACGCTTCATGATACCAGCCAAGTGCACACGATCTTTTGTCGTGAGCAGCACTGTGACGGTATACAGGCGACCATCACGTTCCTCAGTAGAGATGCCGTGAATGTTGGAACCTGTTTTTGCAATGACGTTAGTCAGATCAGCCAGTGCGCCTTGGTGGTTATGCAAATCCACTTTGAGCTCAGCAGTAAATTCTTGCTCGTAGCTGTCACTCCATTCAACCGCCATATACTTATCGGGCTCTTTTTGATGACCCCTTACGTTAGGACAGGTTTCACGGTGTACCACTAACCCACGACCTGGCGAGACATGCGCAATGATGCTGTCGTCTGGAATTGGGTGGCAGCAGTTTGCAAATGTCAGCAAAATGCCTTCGGCACCACGGATTGGCAGTCGCTTACCTGATGACGGCACAGAACTGGTCTGGGTTAATTCATCGGTATCACCCAATAGGCGTCGTGCAATGACGATACTCATGAGCTCACCCAAGCCAATAGCCGCGAGTAAGTCATCGATATTATCTAGGCGCAGATCTTTCAACACTTCGTCGATATTCTCTGGATAGATGGTATCGATAGAGTGGCGACCTAATGCATGATTGAGCAAACGACGACCGAGAACGACGGATTCTTCGCGACGCATAGTTTTAAGAACCTGACGGATCTTAGTACGAGCTCGGGACGTCACCACATAGTTCAACCAAGCGGCATTCGGACGCGCGCCCGGCGCACTGATGATTTCCACCGTTTGGCCATTTTTCAGCGCTTTACTCAATGGGTAAGGCTGACGATCAACGCGAGCACCAACACAGGTATTACCCACATCAGTATGTACCGCGTAAGCAAAATCAACCGCAGTGGCCCCAAGCGGAAGCTCAACAATGCGACCTTTTGGTGTGAAGACGTAAATCTCATCTGGGAACAGATCGGATTTTACGTTTTCAATAAATTCAAAGGAGTTACCCGCACTTTGCTGCAGCTCAAGTAGGCTTTGCATCCAGCGCTGTGCTTTTACTTGCGCCGTTGTGCCTGAGCGATCCCCATTGCCTTTGTAAGCCCAATGCGCCGCGACACCTTTGTCAGCCATCTGGTTCATGTCTTCCGTACGAATTTGTACTTCAACAGGAACACCATGAGGGCCAACCATAGAGGTATGCAGGGATTGATAGCCATTGGCCTTCGGTACCGCAATGTAATCTTTCATGCGGGCTGGACGCGGCTTATACAAGCTGTGTACCTGGCCGAGAACGCGATAACAAGTATCCGCCGTGTCCACAATCACGCGGAAGGCGTAGATGTCCATAATGGTGTGAAAGCGCTGTTCTTTGGTTTTCATCTTGTTGTAGATGGAGAACAGATTCTTTTCACGACCCAGTACGCGAACCGTCAAGCCGACTTCTTCAAGGCGACCTTCAATTTCGCTGTGAATGCGCTGGATCATTTCTTTACGGTTACCACGCGCCGACTTAACCACTTCTTTCAGAACGCGGTATCGGTTGGGATACAAGGCTTCAAAGCCGAGCTCTTCTAGCTCAGTTTTAATGTTATGGATACCAAGACGGTGGGCGAGTGGGGCATAAATTTCGAGGGTTTCGCGGGCAATACGACGCTTTTTATCTGGGCGCAGGGCACCAAGCGTGCGCATGTTATGCGTGCGGTCGCTAAGCTTTATCAAGATCACGCGAATGTCTTGCACCATAGCAAGGACCATCTTACGAAAGTTCTCGGCTTGGGCTTCTTTGCGATCTCGGAATTTAAGCTTGTCGAGTTTGGAAACGCCATCGACGAGCTCGGCAACGGTCGTACCGAATTGTTCTTCTAGCTCTTCTTTGGTGACTTCAGTGTCTTCAATAACATCATGCAGCAGCGCCGCTTGCAGTGTTTCAATATCCAAGCGCATTTCTGCGAGAATACGAGCAACCGCGACGGGGTGAATGATGTATGGTTCTCCGCTTGAGCGGGTCTGCCCTTCATGGGCATCTCTTGCTACCACATAAGATTGACGCAGAGCCTCAAGGTGAGGCTCTGTTAGGTATTCTTGGGCAACGTCTTTAAGGCTATCGAATAGGTACAAATTGTAGGCCCGAAAGTCGATGGAACTCGAACAGTGTCATGGCTTAAAGGGCAGATAACGACGAGTGACGATCTAACCCTTTAGGCTTTAAACTATTCGGTTCGAATTAACGGTTGTGAGCGATGCTGCTAACAGCGGCTAGCTCAGCTGCTTCTTGCTCTTGCTGTTCTTGGCGCTCGCGAGCATCAAGAACTTCTTTCGTGATCAAACCTTCTTCGATTTCGCGTAGTGCGATAACCGTAGGCTTATCATTTTCTTCTGGCACTAATGCGTCTTTACCACCGATTTGCATTTGACGTGCGCGGCGAGACGAAATAAGAACTAGGTCGAAGCGGTTACCAACTTTTTCAACAGCGTCTTGAACAGTTACGCGTGCCATAAGAACTCCAATAATTAACTAAATTTTAGATGACGAGAAAGTATACAGGCTAATGGGAGTGGATACTAGATCACAAATGATCCCAAAATAGCCCGATGCCTATTCATTTACCCGTATGTTGTTGACGAGTATCGAGTACGTCGCTGACAAGTATATAGATAAATGAGGGTTTTATAACCTGATCATTACGTTATGAATGATCAAGGTAGGCTTAACTTGCTATTAAGATAGCAGCGCGTCGAGCATACCTTTGTACTTTATGGTCTGTTTATCTTGCTTCAAACGTTCAGCACGTAGAATGGCTTTGAAGTCGATCAGCGCAACATCAAAGTCGTCATTGATAATGACATAATCGTACTCAGCGTAGTGTGATATTTCTGACTTAGCTTCACTCATACGTTTGGCAATGACTTCATCACTGTCTTGACCACGAACGTTTAGACGACGCTCTAGCTCACCATTTGATGGTGGCAAAATAAAGACACTCTTCGCTGCTGGCATTTGCTCACGGATTTGACGTGCGCCTTGCCAATCAATATCTAAGAAGACATCAATCCCTTTATTTAAGGTTTCTTCAATCCAAATTCGCGAGGTGCCGTAGTAGTTACCAAACACTTCGGCGTGTTCGAGAAAGGCCCCTTGCTCAATCAGAGATTCAAAATCGCATTTTTCAACAAAGTGATAGTGAATGCCGTGCTCTTCACCTGGGCGCATGTCGCGAGTCGTGTGCGAGACCGATACCTTCATAGCATACGTCGGATTCGTCTCCAGCATCGCTGAAATCAAGCTTGATTTACCTGCTCCGCTCGGTGCGGAAACGATATATAAAGTGCCTTTGCCCATAGGTGTGAGTCCATAGTTCAGGATTAATAATAGAAACGTACCGTTAGCCACGCTTCACCATATAAATATAGTACCGACTGAAGTTGTTGAAAAATCAGTCAGAAAAATGGAGGCGAAGAGTAGCATAAGTTGGGGGTTTTCGACAAGTGACAGAGCTTGACTGCTCAATGAGCGGCTACATGGAAAAGCAAAAGAGATGATAAGGATAAAAGGTAAAAAAGGGTAAGGTTTGCGGCAAACGATTGCTTATTTATCAAGGTGTTGTTTTTTAAGAGATAAAAAAGATTACAAAAAAGAGCGAAATTGATTGAATTATTCACGCAGCTGATTAAAATCCGCGCCAACTTTTCAAGTTTAGTTGATGAACTGAACGACTTTTCTCAATCAAAGTAAGCAGGTTTTATCGTGAGTGTTGATGTAGCAGGCAAAAGCCCAGCGAAAACTTCGTTAATTGAAACAACGTTTAAAATTTCTGAGCGTAAATCCACTATTGGTACCGAAGTGTATGCCGGATTTATTACCTTCCTCGCGATGAGCTACATCCTCGCTGTTAACCCAGCGATTTTAGGTGACATACCGGGTATGGATAGAGGCTCTGTCTTTACTGCTACGGCATTGGCGGCAGGTATTGCGACTCTAATTATGGGCGTGTTTGGTAACTATCCAGTGATGCTAGCACCGGGCATGAGCATGAACGGCTTCTTTAAAGGCATGCTATTAAGTGGCTCTGTTGCACTGGTTTGGCATGAAGCGTTACTGGGGATTTTCTTTTCCGGCGTTATTTATCTGATTTTGTCGATGACAAAAATACGCAAAGCGATGATTGAGTCTATCCCAGAAGATTTAAAACTCGCGATTACCGTTTCTCTTGGTTTGTTTATTGCTTTCCTTGGTCTAAAGAATGCGGGAATTATCGTTTCAAACCCATTTATTTTGGTCAGTATGGGCGATATTTCAGACCCTAAAGTGATCATCGCTTACATCAGTATCTTTGTGGCGCTTGGCTGCATGGTGCGTGATATTAAGTTAGCGACCTTCATTTCGTTTATCTCCGCGATTGTTCTAACGGTATTAGCCGATACCTTCATGGGTACATCAAACGCCCCATTGCCAGATCAATTAGTGTCGATGCCGCCGAGTATGGCAGGCAGTTTTGGCGCCATTTTTGATATTTCGGGCTTAACGGCAGAAAAGATGTTCGATCTGCTGTTTATCGTCATTATCTTCCTGATTGTCGATTTCTTTGATGGATTGAGCACCATTGTTGGTGTCGGTAAAGACGCGGGCATCATCGATAAAGACGGCAAAGTGCCGAATGCACGCTCTGCACTCGTGGCTGATGCTGGTGGTACGGTAATTGGTTCTATTTTGGGCACCACGTCTATTACCGCATTTTCTGAATCGGGTATTGCTTCCTCTCAAGGCGCAAGAACGGGCTTAGCTGCCGTGGTTGTAGCGGGACTTTTCTTCCTATCCCTGTTCTTATACCCACTGTTCTCGGTATTCTCAGCAGCGATGGTTGCCCCTGCAATGGTGGTTGTGGGTATTTATATGATTGGTCGACTAGGGCAGATTGATTGGGAAAAGAAAGAATCCCGTATCGCGGCCTTCTTTACCATCATGTTCACCGTGTTGAGCTTCTCACCAGCCAACGGCATGGCGATGGGCTTTATTAGTTACGCCTTTACCATGGTTGTCGCCGGCAAGCGTAAAGAAGTACACCCAGTTATTTTTGTACTGTGCGCGCTGTTTATGACGTATTTGTTGTTGCTGTAGCGTGAGTTATAGCTTTAGCGCTAAACGTGACCCAATAAAAAAGCTGGCATCATAGATGCCAGCTTTTTCGTATTTACCAGATAACGGATTATTCAATGTTCTGAATTTGCTCACGCATTTGCTCGATAAGAACTTTAAGCTCAACGCCCGACGCAGTGATATCTGTGCTGATGGATTTTGATGCCAGCGTATTCGATTCACGGTTGAACTCTTGCATCATGAAGTCTAAACGACGGCCCCAAATCCCGCCTTTTTTCATGATTGAGTGCGTTTCTTTAACGAGAGAGTCTAGGCGGTCAAGTTCTTCATCGACATCAGATTTTGCGCCAGAAGAATCAGCTTTTGCTCAGCGCGAACCTTCACGATTTCTTCTGTGATAGCATCTAGTCGTGCTTTATTGATGGTATCCATGTCCTGCTCTGGAAAGCGGAAGTATGTTTCAAGATAACGTTGGTTCACAACGTGTTCCTGACAGGTTATCTAACATAACGAGCATCATATAAATAGGGCCTCTGTAAGTGAGTGCCGAGGCTCGTTGCGATGCGTCAACACAGTACTTTTGTGTGCACAAGCGTGCTATTATTCGTTAATCTAAACAACGTGAACATTTGGCTTGTTGTAAAATAATTGCAACTAGATTGGAGTTATCATATGAAGTTAATTAATAAACTTCTCCCGTCATCTAGGTTACGAGAAGATCCTGTACAGCATAAAGGAACGGAGCGCTATCAGCCTACACGACTGCATAATGTAAAATTGATCCCTCCCGTTAAAAATAGAATCTTGGCTTACCGTAAGAAGGCGGATTGTGAATTTAAGCTTGAGTCAGGGAAAAAACTATCTGTTATCGTACCGTACCGTGATAGAAAAGAGCATTTAATTAAGTTTGTTCCTGCCATTTCAAAAGTATTACAAGATCAAAGTATCGATTTTGAAATTATTATCGTAGAGCAGTATAACGATAAACCGTTTAATATCGGCTCACTTCGTAATATAGGTTGTTTGCATGCTGATGGAGATTATTTTGCTATTCATGATGTAGACTTCTTACCAAAAGGGATTGATTATCGCTGCCCTAGTCATCCGTTAAGACTACTCACACATACTTATGATGAGGAAGGAAGTAAGATAGATACATGGGGGGAAGACTATTTTAGTGGTGTAATGCTGATTACAAAAGAGCAAATGACACTGGTAAATGGTTATTCTAATTTATATATGGGTTGGGGATTTGAGGATGATGATTTTTTATTTCGTTTCTTGAATGTTGGATTGGTTCCTTTTTTCGACACCGAAGGAAAGTTTATATGCTTGCCCCACATATCAAATAACCCCCACCTTAGTGGTGTAGATGATAAGATTGCCAAATCTAGGTTGCAAGCAAATAAAGAACGATATAGTCGTGTTAAGCGAGATATAGACTCTTCGGATTGTGATGGACTAAGGCAGTTGGTTTATCAAATCATCGATGATACAGCTGAAAATATCGACGGGCTTCCTTATAGATTAATCAAAGTTGATTTTTAATCAGCAGATGAAATTAGCCTAGTGCTATATTATTACATAATAACATCACGAATTTAGGGTTGTTCTTTCAAACATTGAAATAACATCAGCGGCCTTTATGCGTTGCATCGCTTCTATATCTTTAACGCGAGCACGCCAGCACAGTTAGGCGCTTTGTTTGCCAGTTTCTGCTTGAATAGCTTCTTCATAGGTAGAAACCACAAAGTCTTGATAATTATGTGGGCCTGTTCGTTTGGGGTTATGATGGGCATACAACCCAATTACTGGGTTGTTCATCGCATTTGCCATACGAGTGGGCCCTGTATCAGGGGCGATTTGAATGTAAAATCAGAAACAGGTAAAGCGTAGCATCCAGCTTGCGCTACCTGATGCCTGAACCACTAGGTATAAGCCCTCGCCATCAGTATAGCGCTGTGTTTTCTTGCCACCAGTCTTAATGAGCGCTTCTACTTTCCTAACATCAACTTCCCCATAGCCCACCACATCAACCACCAGTTGGTGGTGGTTAATTGCGTATTATAGAATACCGTAGTGGAAATGCGCTTGGTGTAAGTTGTTGTATTTTAATTGCTTGAATGCAATAGGATACAATCTGAACTGTTATTCAATATTCTGGATCTGCTCACGCATTTGTTCGATAAGAACTTTAAGCTCAACGCCCGATGCAGTGATATCTGTGCTGATGGATTTTGATGCCAGCGTATTTGACTCACGGTTGAATTCTTGCATCATGAAGTCCAAACGGCGGCCACAAGCCCCGCCTTTTTTCATGATTGAGTGCGTTTCTTTAACGTGAGAGTCTAGGCGATCAAGTTCTTCTGCAACGTCAGATTTCTGCGCCAATAAAATCAGCTCTTGCTCAACACGGCCTGCGTCTAATTCTACTTTGGCATCTTCAAACTTACCTAGTAGGCGCTCACGTTGCCATTCAATGATTTCAGGCATACGAGTGCGCACTTTGACAACTTCGCTTGTGATGGCTTCTAGGCGTTGGTCAATGAGGGCTTTCATATTGCTGCCTTCGCTTGCACGCGCATCAATGAAGTCGCTTAATGCGGCTTCAAAGCCTGTGAGCAACTCTTTGTTGATGGTATCCATGTCTTGCTCAGGAGTTTCCATCACACCGGGCCAGTTCATGACTTGGAATGGGTTAAGACGGCTTTCTTCACCCGTTAGGCTCATCACTTGTTTTGCCGCATTGATAACCTGAGTGGCAAGTGCTTCGTTGATATTAAGCTCGGTCTTTGCAGCAGGGTTGGCTTCAAAACGTAGGTGACACTCAACTTTTCCACGTGCTAAGCGCTTACGGAAGCGCTCACGAAGTACAGGTTCAAGGCCTCTAAACTGCTCTGGAAGGCGGAAGTAGGTTTCGAGGTAACGTTGGTTTACTGAGCGGATTTCCCAAACGGCGCTGCCCCAGTCACCTTTAACTTCTTTACGAGCGTAAGCGGTCATGCTGTAGATCATGAAATGATTCCCTTGGATTCAATAAATGTGTTCAAACTGCACTCATGGTAGCACAGTTTAAAAAGATGGCTCTAGGTAAAAGACGGTCCTAGGCCCTTGGGGTCAAGCGAACTATCTTCTACCAAGGACCAAGGACCAAGGACCAAGGACCAAGGACCAAGGACCTAGACCCATACTCCCTTCTCCGCTATAATCTTCGCCCAACCAAATCCCTCCCTTACTGAAGGTAATGTCCATGCGTCCAAATGACCGCGCAGCAGAGCAAGTGCGCCCAATAAAAATTACTCGCAACTATACTGCTTATGCTGAAGGCTCTGTTCTTGTCGAGTTTGGCAATACCAAAGTGTTGTGTAATGCCACCGTGGAAGAAAATGTTCCGCGTTGGTTAAAAGGCAAAGGTAAGGGCTGGGTAACCGCTGAATACGGTATGTTGCCACGTTCAACGCATTCAAGAATGCGTCGTGAAGCAGCAAGCGGTAAGCAAGGCGGCCGTACCATGGAAATTCAACGCCTGATTGCTCGTAGCTTACGTGCAGTGGTTGATCTTGAATCAATGGGCGAAATCATGGTCACCGTTGACTGTGATGTTATTCAAGCGGACGGCGGCACTCGTACTGCGGCGATTTCTGGCGCAAGTGTGGCAATGGCGGATGCGTTTGCTCACTTGGTGAAGAAAGGCTCCCTGAAAGCGAACCCAATGAAGAGCCACGTAGCGGCAGTTTCGGTAGGCATTCTTGGTGAAAACATTTTTTGCGACCTAGAGTACGTTGAAGACTCAGCAGCCGATACCGATATGAATGTGGTGATGACTGAAGATGGTCGCATGATTGAAATTCAAGGTACCGCAGAAGGTGAACCGTTCTGCCATGAAGAGTTAATGGCGTTGCTGGAGTCGGCGAAAAACGGCATTGCCGAGATCGTCACCGCTCAGAAGGCGGCGTTAGAAGATTAGTATTTGAATGGCTCCCGTAAGGGGGCTATTTTTTTGTGCATAACGTACACTGAATAACTGTTAAAAAGATAACCGTCATCCTCACGAAAGTGAAGATCGTCCAAAGCGCATGACTCGCTTTGGACGATTCCCTTTTCACGGGGATGACGAACACAACAAAAGAGAGAAAACATGAAAGCATACCAGCGTGATTTTATTGAATTTGCCCTAGAAAAAGAAGTGCTAAAGTTTGGTGAGTTTACCCTTAAGTCAGGTCGTAAAAGTCCTTATTTCTTTAACGCTGGTCTTTTCAATACAGGTCGTGACCTTGCCCGGTTAGGCCGTTTCTATGCGGCAGCATTGGCTGACTCTGAAATTCAATATGACGTGCTATTTGGCCCTGCGTACAAAGGCATCCCTATTGCGACGACAACAGCCGTAGCGCTAGCCGATCACTACGATGTGGACACGCCTTACTGCTTTAACCGTAAAGAAGCGAAAACGCACGGTGAAGGCGGCAGTTTAGTGGGCAGCCCACTAGAAGGTCGTATTATGCTGGTGGATGACGTAATCACTGCAGGCACAGCGATTCGTGAGTCGATGGAAATCATTAAAGCCAACGGTGCTGATTTAGCGGGTGTATTGGTTGCGATTGACCGCCAAGAAAAAGGCAAAGGTGAGTTGTCTGCGATTCAAGAAGTAGAGCGTGACTTTGGTTGTGCGGTCATTTCGATTGTGAGCTTAACGGACCTAATCACTTACCTAGAAGACAAAGGCGACAACGCTGAGCATCTTGAAGCGGTGAAAGCGTATCGTGCTGAGTACGGTATTTAATCTGGCGCTACGGTTGAATCCGCTGTTATGGTTTAACCCATAGCTAAGGTTTAAGTGAGCGAAACAAAAAAGGTCTGAATAATCAGACCTTTTTTATGTGCGCGGTTTATTAGCGTCGTGCGTTACTCTGGAGTTTACAGAGAATAGCCACGCGGTCAAAGTTCTCTGCCACTATATCACTACATTGGTAGCGCTCTTGGTACGGTGCAAAATCACGCTCGGCACGTTCTTTATAAGTGATTAAGTAGAACTTGTTGTGCCCAACAAGCTGATCATCCGACTTCAACTGTTTGGCTTGTCCAAAGCTATAGAACTGACCGGAGTATGAGCGCGGTCGGAAGTAGAACGTCTTCACTTCTGGGTTGAGTTCAGCAATCAGGCCTTTATCGCTGTTATCGGCTACTTTACCCGTTGCGAGAAGGTAAGTTGCGGCAATCAGTGCAACAGGCACAATGAGAGCGGCGATAGACAACCAAAGCATATCTTTCTTTTTCCAGAAAATCGCGATAAGCAATGCCACACCAGAGGTACCCGGTAGTACATAGGTCGGTAGAATATTACTAGAAACCGTAAACAAAACTAATGGCGATAGTGCCCACCACAGCGCAAAACTACTAAAACCATGATTTTGCTTAGCTTGTTCAAGACCAAATTTGGCTCTAACCAACATTAATACTGGTAGAATAAGTGACCACGGCAGAACGGCTAACACCCAAAAGAACCAGATTTTTCCTTTAGGCTCTTGGTGGCCTGAGCCATAGAGATCGCCAGTCCAGCCTGGTTCAACAAAGCGTTTAAAGTGCTCACCAACAATAAAGTAATCAATAAAGCCAGGCGTTGCTTGCTCTGCCATTAGGTACCAAGGTAGGGCAATAGCTAGCATTAACAGCGTGCCTTTAATTAGCGGAAAGCGACGCCAAAGTTCAATAAATGCGCCAATAATACCGTGCTGAATCACCATCCAAGGGAAGACGGCGAGACCAAAGAGCACAATGGCAACCGGTCCTTTCGCGAGTAAGCCGACAGCAAGACCAATAAACCCGACGTAGCCCCACAAGGTTTCGCCACGCCAGCATTGGTAAAAACCAATCATCGCCATCGCAAGGCCTAAGGTCAGCGCCATGTCTGTCATGACGGCGCCAGCAGAAATAGAGAACACCAATGTAGTAGAGAGTACGACAGCCACAACTAGCGGGTTGTAGCCATTTTTCTTGGCAAACCAAGCGGTACCAATCACCACTAAGACACCCGCAATCCAATGAGGGAAGCGTAGGGTAAATTCAGATAAACCAAACAGCTCAACGCTGACAGCGCTCATCCAAGTAAAGAGTGGCGGTTTGCCCCAGAAAGGAACGCCGTAGTCGTAAAGTGGGGTGAGCCAATTACCGGTTTCCACCATTAAACGAGCCATTTCGCCATATCGAGACTCGGTGGTATCCATCAAAGGATAGAGACCTAGCGTCAACAAGCGAATGGCTAACGCGCCAATCAGCAAAATCCAAAGGGTGCGCCCTTTAGCCATGATTTTTTACTCCTACAACATCAAAAAACGGTCGGTTATTATTACCGCGGTCGCAAAGTGGTGAAGTCTCACACACTATGTTTACTATCGTCAACAACTTGTCTGGCAAACAGAGGTTAAGTTTGGCTCAAAATGTGTCAGTTGGAAAATAGCATATGGACAGATGAATTTAGTCAGACCACTTTTTTCGCGTTTAGTGCAGTTTCTACCAATTTTGGCACAAATTGACTGACATCACCGCCATGGATCGCGACTTCTCGTACCAAGGTTGAGGAAATAAAGGCATGCTCTTCTGCTGGAGTTAAGAAAACACTTTCTAAACCTGGCATTAATCGGCGATACATATTGGTGAGACCAAATTCGTATTCAAAATCGACCGTGGTTCGCAGGCCGCGAATCAGGACATTGGCTTGCTCGGTTTTAGCAAAATCCACCAACAACCCAGAAAAACCTTTTGTCGAAACGTTATCCAGATGCGCGGTTGTTGCTTGCGTAAAGTGTACACGTTCGTCTAGCGTAAACATGGTGTTTTTGCTTGGGCTGGCGGCGATGGCGATAATCACTTCATCAAACATCGTCGATGCACGTTCGATAAGGTCAAGGTGACCGTTAGTAATAGGATCAAAGGTACCTGGGTAGACCACTCGAGAAAGGCGTTTTTGTGTCACGATATCAGCTCTGTATAGGGGTTTTATTTAGTGTAACACTTTATCGCGCATTCCTTTTTATTGGCACGCGGTTTTCTTCGCTGATGAAGAGGTTTTTCATTACTGAGTATTGAACACATAATAAATACGATAAGGATAAGAGTTATCATGCGCGCCACGAGTTGCTATTATTCGACAGTCAGTTGGTGTTGTGCCGTTTGGTGTAATGTCGCCTAGAAAATAAAAAGAGATGCTTGATGAAAAATATACTCGTGGTTCGAAATGACAAAATCGGTGATTTTATGTTGGCTTGGCCAAGCTTTGCCATGCTAAAAGCGTCCTTGCCCGAGTGCCGAATCACCGCTCTAGTGCCGAGTTATACCGTGGCGCTTGCTAAGGCTTGCCCTTGGATAGATGAAGTGATTGTGGACACCGGGCCAAAAGCCGACAAGTTAACGCAGCAATCTTTAGTCTCGACCTTAAAAAACGCCAAGTTTGATGCCTCAATTAACTTGTTCTCTACCACTTATAATGCCTTATTGGTGTGGAAGGCGAAGATCCCTTACCGCTTAGCGCCAGCGACGAAACTTGCTCAAATTTTCTATAACAAACGGATTAAACAAAAACGTTCGCAAAGCGCTAAACCTGAGTTTGAATATAACCTCGATCTTGTTCGCGCATTCCTTGTTGATATTGGTCAGCCAGTCATAGAGCCCAAAGCCCCTTATTTTTCATTTTCACTAGATGCGCTGGCTAAGCAAAAGGAAAAACTATCCCAGCAGTATCAACTGAATAAAGCGCGCCCGTGGCTGTTTGTCCATGCGGGGAGCGGCGGGTCGGCCAATAACTTGTCTATTGAACAATACGCCGATCTTGTTGCCGGTATGACGAGTGATGTTGAAGTCGTGCTGACCGCAGGACCAGGCGAAGAAGAAAAAGCCAAGCAGCTTAAACACGCTTTAGAGCAACGAAGCGTTGCCAGCGTGGTGTACGATAAAAATGATGGGCTGATTGATTTTTCGTGCTCCATTGCCTGCGCCAGTGCCTTTATTGCCGGATCTACAGGTCCTTTGCATATTGCCGCTGCATTAGATGTCCCAACAGTGGGTTTCTTTCCTTCTAAACGTTCGGCAACACCATTACGTTGGAAGCCTATCAACTCTGAAGGGCGTCACTTAGCGTTTTGTCCACCGCAAGCTCAGGATAAGTCTTCGCAAGAAGATATGTCGCGTATTGACGTGAAATCACTACTACCGACACTTAATCAATGGATTGCTAACTACGCAAACTAGCGGTCCAGGTAAAGCGCATTCAATGAAAGCGCATTAAAAAAATCAGCCCTCAAGTGAGGGCTGATTTTGTATGATGAGTGATGCTATTGCGCTTGCTTTGCCTCCATCACGCGATAGTTAAGTTGCCATTGCAACATTTTCACGTAATCATCGACCTTTCTGTCTACGTCCTCTGGTACCGGTTGCTTTGCATTTGGGTCAAGGTAGAGCCCTGATTCTGGCCACGGATAAAAGCTACGCGGCTTCTCTAGCGATATCACCCCTTTTTCGGACAGCCATACCTTGGTATTGGCACCAAATGCCAGCGTTGGATCATCTTGCTCGGCGACGATATTACGTCCGCCCACATTTAAATAACGCGCATTAGACAGGCTAGCATGGTAGAGCGATGGCATGATGTCCTTGTGTGAGCCAATACGGTTTGCATCAAAAGTAATGTCTAAATGCGCTTGTATCGCTTCTGGGATATACAAATAGAACGGCACCCCTTTGTCGAGCAAAATCTCTTGTGGCATGGTCGCAGCGATACGTCGCATCTGGTGATCGCCAGTCGCAGCGATGACCGTTGGTCTTTTCGGAGACTGTTTTACGTGGCTAATGAACTGCCCCAAACTATCGGCGGAGTATTGAAATGTCGTTTGAATACCTTCCGGCGCAATCTGTCCTTGCCCGGCGCGAGTACGGTAGTCATCTGAAACATGAGTAGGATAAGGCGAATAATAGTCTGGCGTAACGTACGGCGGGTGATTGGTTACAGACAGCAAAATAATAAACAGCGGCTGCGCCTCTTCATTGAGCAGCTTTTCTACATAGTTAAAGGCCACGTCATCCGGTAACCCCCAATCGGTCATGTATTCTTCTGCTTCTGGGTATTGTGCCAGTAGCGTATTTTGGTCGACCACTCTATCCACGCCTTGTTTTGGCAGATAGCTCATATAATCGCGCCATGCCATATTGCCAGGCGAGACAAAAATGGTCTTGTAACCCGCTTGTTTGTAAGGCTGGAAGGCGCTACCAGATAGCGTTAAGTTTTGCGCTGACGACTGACTAATAGACTGAACCGGGCTACTAAACATGATTTGCGCCATCGATGGCGCGGTGCCGTTATCGGCAGATAAGAAGCGGGTAAACAAGAAATCTTGTTTGAAGTGTTGGCGTAGGCTGCCTAGCATATCGTTGGTTTTTGCATCGTCAAAAGCCAACATATTGGAACCCAAACTCTCCATCACTGCTAGAACCACATTTGGCTGGTTTTGTTCTAGGTATGGGTTATCTGCGGTGTGAATAAAGAGTTCATCACTCCCAACCACTTTTGAGAGCAACGCTTCGCCTTCTTGCAATGACACATCGACAAATTTGGTATCCGCTTTACGTGCTTTTATCGCCCAATCTATCGCCATAAAGCCATTCGGAGTCAGCTTATTCAATACTACAAGTTCAGACACTTGTGCATTGGCTTGGCGCAGGGGAAAAGTGCCGATAGAGCCGCGAGCGGCCACAAAGAATACAGCGATTGAAATGATCCCGTAAGCCATGACGACAGGGGTAAACCAGCGTGTAACGTGTTTTGATGTGGCAGTGAGTCGGTGACTCAGCCAAGCGCCAAGTACCGCTACCACTAGGGTAAGCAGGGTGCTTTGAATAATGGGGTAATCTTGCCACATATTCATCACAACGGCTTCGGTGTCATCTTCGAACAAGCCAAAGGCAAATAAGTCGTAGTGGTTATGGTACGTTTGGTAGTAGTAATAGTTGCCGACAGTGATGGCGGTGATAATAAATACAATAACCGCGCTATAGGTTATCGCGATAGGTCGGAACGCACGCCAAATAGTGCTGTGGGCAGCTAAGAACAAACCAATCAGATATAAGGGAGCAAAGCCGATCGCGCTAACGCGAAGATCGTAGCGAAGTCCAGTTATCACCATCCGCCAAATATCAGCAGATTTATCAGTCAGTTGATCGGGGTCGACAAAGTAAGCGAACATCACTGCTCGACCTACGCACATAATTAGGGTGACAAACAGCACCTGAAACCAAACCAGTTTGGTGAGCTGTCTAAAGTGTTTTTGATACATCATAAAAATTAACGACTACTTTTTATTCAGAGAGTTTTATTCCAGAGAACGTTATTCAGGTGAATGGTCTTTTTGAGACACCTGTGCAGGTTGAGTGCTGGTGCGAACCCAAAGATCAGCATATTTAACAAACGTCGAGTGAGCGGATAGTAGCGACAACAAAAAGCCCTGCTTACCATCTAAGAAGCCCGCTTTAACGATGTACATTTTCACGAAGCAAGCTATAGCATGAATGATGCCTTGAGAAATACTGGAGCGTTTGCCGCGTTTTTCACGTTGCTCTGCCCAAGCTTTCGCGTACCCTGCAGACTTCACCAAGTAATGATGCACATCATCATAGGTATAATGAATCAGATCGCCCGCTAGCGTCTCTACTTTCATCGATTTATTAGTTTGCACTTTTTCATGCACCAGTGAATCATCGTATTGGGTGAGATTCGTAGGATAGAGTCTAAGAACCTTATCGGGATACCAACCACAATGCTTAATGAAGCGGCCAAACACCCAGCTTAAGCGAGCAAACTGATAAATCGTCGAGGGCTGATTTTTCTCAACCGCTTGCAAAATACTTTGCTTAAGCTCTGGTGTGACACGCTCATCCGCATCCAGCCAGAAAACAAAGTCAGACTCGACATGGCTTTGTGCTAGTCGTCTTTGTGGACCAAATCCTGGCCATTCATGGTTAACATGAAATTTAGCGCCAAAATCATGGGCGATGGCTTCGGTATTATCTGTGCTGCCTGAGTCTAAAATAACGATTTCATCCACCCAGCCTTGAACGGTTTCAAGACAAGCACGTAAATGCTTGGATTCATTTTTTACAATAAGGGCAACAGCCAGTGTCGGTTTTGTCACAATATATACCTTGTAGGGCGCTACGTTGATCTAGGAGAGTGCTCCAAGTATCTTTATGCGCCGAGATTCTCTAATTTGATGACCTTATCAAACATAGCAATCACTGCTTGGGCGTCAATGCGCTGCATGGCTTGTTTGTCTTTGACTCGAGCTCGCCAATTAAGCTCGTGGCTCGCTTTGCTAGTTTCAGCTTGAATCGCCTCTTCATAAGCAGAAACCACATAATCTTGATAGTTATAAGGACCCGTTCGCGCTGGGTTATGGTGCGCATAAAGACCAATTACCGGTGTGCCCATGGCATTCGCCATATGGGTAGGGCCAGTATCCGGGGCGATCAGTAAGTCGGCATTATCAATGAGTGCCAGCATCTGCATTAAGCTGCTTTGGCCAATTAAATTCTTTACTGGTGTGGATAACGTAGATTCAATCGCTTTGCCAAGCTCTACCTCAATGCTCGCGGGACTACCAGCAAGCGTCACGGTCCAACCAAGTTTGGCCGCGTGTTCAATCACCGCCACATAGCCATCAACGGTCCAGTTTTTATAGCCTTTACTCGCCGCAGGGACGATAAGCAAATTTCGCTCACTGGCAAGCTGCAGCTTTGCCCAAGCTCTATCGTGGCTCGCGTAGTCTAGTGCCCACTTAGCTTGAGTCGCTGGCACACCTAACGTTTGGGTAAACGCCATCAAGCCATCAAGGACATGCATTTTAGCAGGCGAAGGCACTTTAACATTG
Source organism: Vibrio nomapromontoriensis (assembly GCF_050337205.1). Lineage (NCBI taxonomy): Bacteria > Pseudomonadati > Pseudomonadota > Gammaproteobacteria > Vibrionales > Vibrionaceae > Vibrio > Vibrio nomapromontoriensis. The sequence goes on along the minus strand of NZ_JAKJSS010000013.1, from coordinate 11,296 downwards.
GTAAACAGCCCCTGAAAATCTTGCGCACGTTCGCCATCAAAGCCCAGTTTATACTTAGCTTTGATTCCCAGAGTCGCAATACTCGCACGAAAGGCATACTGCATGTGTAACAGTGCGTCAAAGTTATGGTGTCTGAGTTGTTTCCAAAGCGTTCGGTAGCCTTGCCCGCCTGCTTTCTTATCGAAAACCACGACCTCGATGCCGTCGATACTTTTTAGCAATTGCTCTTCAAGTTTACCCGTTACCCAAGTGATTTTAGTCTCAGGCCAATGGTGTTGAATCGCTTGTACGGCAGCGATGGTGTTACAGACATCACCAATAGCAGAAAGCCTTAAAATACATACAGAGTGAGGAGCAGAATCGAAAAGTGCCATAAATACACAACGCCAGAAACAGATGTAAAGATTATGCAGGGGGGCGGTTTGAATGTAAAATCAGAAACAGTGGAAAAATAGAAAAGATGGTGCTGGGTCCTTGGTCCTAGTTCCTAGGGGTAGGACTTAAGCGTGAAAACAGTGAACAGTAACAACATCACCTATTGGTTTGATGAGGCTTTATTGCAAGAACCCGTAGAGCAAGTATTTTCACCTGAATTCTGGCAATCACAGAATAAGGTGATTGGTAGTGCGCAGGGGCGCGGAACCACATGGTTTGTGCAAACCCAAACTGGTGAAGCGGCGCTTAGGCACTATCGCCGTGGCGGACTGTTTGGAAAGCTGGTGAAAGATCAGTATTGGTTTACGGGCTGGGAGAAGACCCGCAGTTTCCAAGAGTTTCAGTTGCTCAATACCTTAATAGAAGCAGGCGTCAACGTGCCAAAACCAATGGCAGCGAGAGCGGTCAAGGTAGGGCCTTACTATCGGGCTGATTTATTGAGTAAAAAAATTGCCAATGCCCGTGATCTTGTCGCCATCTTACAAGACAGGCCGTTACCGAAAGAAACGTACCAAAAGATTGGTGCGGAAATTCGTAAAATGCACGACGCACAAGTGAATCATACTGATTTGAACATTCACAATATCTTGATTGATGATCAAGATAAGGTTTGGATTATTGATTTTGATAAGTGCTGTTTAGAGTCTGGGGATGACTGGAAGGAGTTAAACTATGCACGCTTAAAGCGCTCTTTTGAGAAAGAAGTAGTACGCTTTAACATACGGTATAGAGTGGAAAATTTCTCCGATATTATTAATATGAATACTAAGGTTTAGACCTTTATGAGTTGGAGGCAATACGATAACAACATCTAGATGTTGTTAGTTTGCTTTGATATCATAGGTAACGTTTTTTCCTGTCATTCTTAACTATTTCGCTAACAGAGAGCCGTATTTTGTCCAATATGCAAAAAGAAGTATTTAGTCACTCGATTTTTAGTTGGCTATTGGGCGGGCTTGCGTTATCCCTTGGGGTTTCAAAAGCGGGGCTAAGCATTTTTACTATTTTGCTGCTGCTTGTATTTATTGGTTTTAGTGTTAAATATCGAGCTGAATTGCGTTTTCATTCAATGAGTCGACTCTCTCAATGGCTACTGTTGCTATTTGCTAGTGGTTCGTTGCTTTCTTTACTTTCCTCTGGTGGTTTAGGTAGCATGAAAGACTTTATGAACAAAGGTAGCTTGTTATTAGTGTTACCCATTTGTCTTCACTTACTGCATGATGAAAAAAACAGACGTTTTGCCTTTTTCTCCTTGTTGCTAGGTGCCGTAATCGCATCGTTATATTCCTTATCTATGTGGGCAGAGACTCTAACTTCCACTGAGCCTACGGATCGTATTGCGAGCTTTTGGGATCTAGGACGCTGGGGAGAGTACGTCTGCTACGTGTTAGTTTTTTTATTGCCTTTATTGTCTATGCCACAATCCCGAAAGCAGAGATCCGCGATTATTCTGTGTTTTAGTTTAGTGCTGCTCGCGTTGCTGATCTCAGGAATGCGTGGCCCATTTTTAGCAATAGTAGTTTCATTTTTGGTCTACTTTTTAATTTTAAATCGTCGTTATCTTCTGCATTTTGCCGTGCTCTCTATATTGGGTACTGCGGTTGTTTTTATTGCCACACCAAGTGTGATTGAATTTGCTTGGTTGAGATTTATATCGATATTTGATGTGACGCAGAATTACTCTAATTTGGCTCGTCTTAATATGTGGTTCTATGCTGTAGACTTTTTTATGCATAACCTTACTAACGATGTTCAAGGGTTGTTGTGGGGAAGTGGTTTTGGGAACTTAGGACCAATATTTGGCAGCTACATGGAACAATCAAACCAACTGGATACCCTCATTCAAGTGACGGGAGGAGCGGCGTCAATAAATGACCACCACAACGCAGCGCTAAACGTCGTGAACCAAATAGGTGTCGTTTACACTTTGCTTCTTGGGGTTGGTGTGATAATGGTGCTAAAGCGGTTATGGGGAAGATATAGAATTACGCCGGCTAGTCATTGGTTACATTCAGCAATCTTGGTTGTTTTAGCGTATTTAGTGATGGGAATATTTTATAGCAACGAACTCAATTACCAAACCCTGATGGCGGCTTTCATGTGTTGCCTTGCTGTGCGTTTTCATGATACAGAGAATACGTTGTGTATCCGTAATACGGATGGGCTAGGAAGTGGTGATGCATAAAAATAAGATGAGTTATAAAGCCTCGGTGATCGTGGCATTCTATAATAATTTGGATGTGCTTTCGGTTGTTTTAAAAGCATTACAGAATCAAACTGAATCCGATTTTGAGGTGGTTATCGCCGATGATGGTTCTCGACCGGAAGTGGTTGAGCAGCTCAAAATAAAAATCGACAACTCGCCATTGTCCATACAACACATCTGGCATGAAGACGCAGGCTTTAGAAAAAACCGTTGCCTGAACCTTTGTGTAAAAGCCAGCCGTAGTGAGTATCTGATTTTTATTGACGGAGACTGCGTACCTCAATCTCATTTTGTTGAAGATCATTTGAGTGAAGCAAAGCTAAACCGAGTAGTGAATGGCAGGCGAGCGGATCTTTCCCCTCGTTGCAGCGAATTGCTGGTCGCGTCACCTTCTCCTGAGCATTTTGTCTCGAATCACTTTGGTAAAATGCTGATCGATGGTTTATGCAGCCAAGGGAAGAATGCTGAAAAGGGTTATCGCTTAAAAAATGACTGGCTAAGACAAAAGTTCCAAAACAAAAAGAAAGGGCTTGTCGGCTGCAATCTGTCTTTACATAAGGCCGATTTATTGCGCATTAACGGCTTTGATATGCGCTATGAAGCGGCGGGTACGGGGGAAGACAGTGATATTGATTTTCGACTGCAATTGTTAGGCGTCGAGATCCATAACTGCTTTTACAAAGCCACACAGGTTCATATTTATCACAAAGAGCTACCAAGGTTACCGGTAAATGATGTTTTATTTGCCAGAGTGAGAGAAGAAAAAATCGCTTACACCCCGTTTGGCTTAGATACCTTACCAGAATAGTCATTCAGCTCCGCTTTCGAAGTAGAACATGAGGCGACTCCCGTTAAGGGCCGAGCTCTTAAGTCCGAGAATCTTTAAATTGCGTCGAGGGTGCGAACGAGTGCCCCTTTGTTATCATCAACAACCTGCTGCGCACTGACCCCCATGTCTTTAAGCAACTCAGGTTGGCCAAGCCACTCTGCAAGTATGGTTGCCAACTCTTCTACGTTGGAAACAATAGCGCAGCCGTTTTGAGTCACAAGTTGTGCGGTGATGTCACTGAAATTGTAATAGCTCGGGCCTGTTATGGATGGGAGCCCGACAGCTGCAGGTTCTAATAAATTATGCCCACCGACTTTTTTCCCGACTAAGCTGCCACCCATAAAGCAGACATCGCTGGCAGCAAGTAGCGTCATCATCTCACCCATAGTATCCGCCAGATACACTGAGCATTCTGAGTTGATCCCCGTCTTTGCTTCAGTGCGACGTACCAAAGCAAACCCCTGCGTTTGACATATTTCAGCAACCAGATTAAAGCGTTCAGGGTGTCTAGGGACTAAAATTAACAAAGCATTGGGATGGGATTCTAGCAAAAGTTTATGAGCCGCAAGTACTTGCTCATCTTCGCCTTGGTGCGTGCTAGCTGCTATCCACACCGCTCTATTGCTACCTAGGTTTTCTCGTAAGGTTTTCCCTTTGGAGTGAACATCGGCATCAATTGAAATGTCGAATTTGATCGACCCTGTAACTTGCACTTTTTCTGAATTTATTCCCAATCTTAAAAAACGAGAAGCATCGTCTGCATGTTGACATAGTACATGGTCAAGCTTAGATGATAGCCAACGAAATATCGGTAGTACTTTTTGATAACGCAGGCATGAGCGCTCGGAAAGGCGTGCATTGATTACAGAAATAGGTATACCAGCATTAGCCACTTCATGCAGCGTATTAGGCCAAAGTTCGGTTTCAACAATAATTAATTGAGTAGGTTTAATGGCTGCAAGAAACCCCCGAACAGCAAAGGAGAAATCGAGCGGCATGTAGCGGTGGATAACCTCAGGAGCAAGCTTTTCAGCTTGCTCTGCACCAGTTGGTGTGGTGGTGGTCAGTAGCACTTGCTTGTCTGGATGCTGAGTGAGATAGCGCTTAATTAACGGGGTGACGGCAATCACTTCACCGACAGAAACCGCGTGAAACCATACGACAGACTTATTATTGTTACTTGCTGCTGTATTGTCTATAGCTGGCGTATAACCAAAATGCTCTTTCCAGCGTGCTCCCACCGCAGGTTTTCCTGGTTTATTTTTAAATAAGCCATAGAGGAACACTGGAGCGACGAGAGCAAGGAGTAGACTGTAGATTAAGCGCAGCATAGTGATGTTCTCTTGATAAAATAATACCGGACGACGAATTCAGCTAGGCGGTTGTTTTGTCTGAAAATGTCCAAACCTTATGAATGACATAAGTCACAATAGGTAGGATCACCACGACCATTACGACACGAACATAGCTATTGAGATCAGAAAACAGCTCACTGATCCCTTGAGAAACTAACAAGGCACCAAACTGCACCATGAAAAATCGCAGAGCATTGCCCCAATTCACCTTGTTCTTGAACACAATTAGCGTCTGGGCGAAATAAGAGAAAATAAAGGCCAAAGAGAAGCCTACGATATTGGCAAGCAGCACGTTGTCTTGCACCAAGTGTAGAAAGCTAAAAGCAACGGCGACATGAATTGCTGTTGCCATCCCTCCGGTGAGAGCAAAGCGGACAAGGCGAAATTTTAGCAGTCTATCCAAGAATGAATGCATTACTTGTCGTCCTGGCTAGGTTGCTGCTCAGCAAGACTGTCTTCTTCAATAATATAAGTGGGTCGGCGCTTTGATTCCATATAAAGACGGCCAATGTATTCGCCCATTACGCCAATACCAATCAGCTGTACGCCACCTAAAAACAGCATAACCGTAATCAAAGATGCATAACCAGGAGAATCAATACCATAGATCAGGGTTTTGATTATGGTTGCGCTACCATAAATAAAAGACAGGGCGGAGATAAACCCACCCACATATAGCCAAATACGTAGTGGTGCAGTGCTAAAGCTCGTGATGCCATCGAGTGCGAAGTTCCACAATTTCCAGCCATTGAAGCTGGTTTCGCCTGCTTCTCTTGCTTCTCGTTTATATTCAACCACGGCAGTTTTAAAGCCTACCCATGAGAAAATGCCTTTCATAAAGCGCTGGTTTTCTGGAAGTAGCTGAATAGCATTGACCACACGGCGGTTGATTAAACGAAAGTCGCCGACGTTTTCAGGAATTTCGACTTGAGCAACCGCGTTATGGAACTTGTAGAACAGCTCAGCTGAGAACTTTTTTGCCCAAGAATCAGTACTGCGATCGACTCGCTTTGCAACCACAACATCATAGCCCTCTTCCCACTTACGAAGAAAATCATGAATGAGCTCTGGTGGATCTTGCAGATCTGCATCAATAGGGATCAGTACTTCAGCACGCGCACTATCAATGCCAGCAGTGAGCGCCGCTTCTTTACCAAAGTTGCGGGACAAATTGATGATGCGAATTGCCGAGTATTGTTGCTGCAGCTGTCTTATGGTCGTTAATGTATTGTCTTTGCTGCCGTCGTTGATAAAGATAACTTCGTAGCTATATTGGGAATCAGCAAGGACCTTACTGATTCGCTCCATAAATAGCCCGACGACTTGTTCTTCGTTATAGCACGGGCACACAATGGAAATAGTCGGAGATGTCATACTGATAACCTTTCATCTTGTTGGTTAATGCCATTTTTGCACACGATATTGGCTGAATCTTTTTTTGCATTATACATATCAAGCGCTGCCTCACTGGGGGTTTTTTCTTGATGATAGAGGTGAAATAGGCTGCAACGACCAATAATAGAATGTGCTTGGTAGCCCTGTAATTTCAAGCGTCGCTCGACATCACTTTCTTCCATGCCATAACCAACAAAATCATTATCAAAGCCGTTGATGGCAAGGAGTGCTCGTTTCGGTATACCCATATTGGCCCCAAGGGCGGAACGTTGTCGTTTGTTAATACGGTTGAGCTCCCATACAGGGAAGCGAATCCCCACTTCTACCCGTTTAAGCTGCTTTTGGATCGCCTTTTTGAGTAGCCATAGTGGGCTGTCGAGCTTTTTAAGTGGTAATTTTTTTTGTCTGAACTTTTGGCTGACGTGTTCAAATAAGTCTACACGACGACCAAAAATTAACGTATTTAAGCTTAATCTTTGTTGATAGTCTTCAATAAAGTAGCGAGATGGAATGCAGTCATTATCCGTAAAAATGAGATAATCGGCATGTGAGGTTTTAATCGCTTTATTAAGAATCATTGCGCGGCGAAACCCAAGGTCTTCATGCCAAATATGTCGAACTTTCATCCCTTTTTGTTGGTAGCTATTGACGAGTTGAGCAATCTCAGGGCCTGAACCATCATCCGCGATACAAACCGAGAAGTCCTTTGAAGTTTGTTGCACGTAACCTTCCAGTACTAGCTGGGTATCTGTCACATTGTTGTACGTTGCAATTACAACTTCGATAGATGGGGGCATATCTTGCTCTTTTTGGGGATCATTCGCATGAATTCTCATGTCGTGTATTAAGGTTTTGGATGGTCACTTACCGAAAAAGTTCCCATCTTTCTATTCAAGTCATTACTTTGCAGGATGTTGATTTCAAAGCGTCAATGATTCGTTGAGGGGGCAGCTGTTTCAAGCAATTTAAGTGTCCTAAAGGACATTCCCGTTTAAAGCAAGGACGACATTCAATATCAGTATGAATGATGGACACGTCATCGCTAAGTGGTGGCGTATAATCGGGAGAGCTTGAGCCATAGACCGCAATAATTTTGCACCCCACGGCTGCCGATACATGCATTAAGCCAGAGTCGTTGCTGATGACGGTATCACACGCTGCCAGTAAGTCTACTGCTTCGGTCAATGAGGTATTACCAGCAAGGTTAAAACAATGCGCTTGGGCTTCTACGGTTAGGCTTTGTTTGATTTTTTCCGTGACTTCTCGGTCTTTTTCCGAGCCAAATAGCCAGACCTGCTGACCATTATTGATAATGTGCTGCGCTACTTCGGCGTAGTACTGATCTGGCCAGCGCTTTGCCGGACCAAACTCTGCCCCAGGGCACATGCCGATGGCCGTTCGCCCTGCTGTAAGCTGATTTGCTGTCTGGACGGTGAGTTGAAATTTTTCCAGAGCTTGTTGCTGAATGGCCTTATCAATCGAAAGCTGAGGACGAGGGCAAGTCTCCAGAGATACCTCATCCAGCATTTTGTCGCGTTTTGAGGCAAGCGCAACAAAACGCTCTACGTAATATTGGAAAATACGTTTGTCGGGACGTAAGTCATTTAATAGGCCATAACGCATTTCACCTTTCCAGCCGATACGTTTAGGAATGCTTGCAAATAAAGGGATCAGCGCAGATTTGGCCGAGTTTGGCAGCACGTAAGCGTGGGTATAACCTTCTTTTTTTAGGCGACGCCCAATCTTCCAACGGCCCATTAAGTTAAAGGCGCCGTGGCCAATCGGCATTTCAATGGCGTTAGCCACTTCCGGCATACGTTGTAAAATAGGCTTGCACCATGCTGGCGCTAAGACATCGATGGTTGCTGCTGGGTTACGGCGCTTTAGCTCTGTGTAAAGGCTTTGTGACATGACCATGTCACCGACCCAAGAGGGGCCTATTACGAGAATTTTCATAGTTAAATATCTTTATTATTAAGAATGAGCTGCGCCAACTTTTGTTCTACGTCTAGCCAGTCTAGGTCATTAATATCGGGCACAGCGCAATGCGTTGCCATGCTGGTAACCGCTAAATCTGAGTTAGGGTGCCACTGCTTAAAGTTGGCAGGGTCTGGGTTATAAAGTGCAAGCTGTGGAATGCGTAACCCAGATGCCATATGCACAATCGCAGTATCAACCGTGATCACAAACTCAGCTGCCGCAATGAGGCTTGCCACATCAAATATCGTGTTACTGACATTATAGTGAATCGCGTCTAATTGGTGCTCTTTAATCATTTGCTCAGTTTGTTCAAATGTGTCTGGTGCTGAAATCAATATAACGGATAGTTCAGGACTATTCTGTTTGACGAATGTGATCAGTTTTTCCACAGAGTGCGGATTAAGCTTACGTGAACGGCCGCTACCGTAGGCATTGATAACGCAAAAGTTTTGCAGGGAATGATCATTAATAAATGTCTGAGCGCAGAGCTTAGAGCCTTCGGTTTGTGGAATGACATAGTGCGTAGAGTGGGCTGGAACTCCAATTTTTTTCAGTAGCGCCCCAAAGCGGTCAGCAAAATGCAGGTTTTGTGTTTCAGCTCCTAGCTTGATGTCGACGATATCGAGAGAGTCGTCTAACCCCGCGATATGCGTTGCTCTGCATTGTTTAAGAAAGAACAGGTCTTTCATTTTCAGGTTAAGGTTAAGTGAGACCAATAAATCACACTCTCCAATCTCAATACATGCCTTGGTGATGTCTTTGTAGCTCGGTCTCTTTTTTAGCTCAATGACTGAATCTGCACCAAGGTGATTCAAGAATAAATCACGCATATTTGGTGCAGTGACCACTGTCAATTTTACCTTGGGGTAGTGCGCTTTTATGTCGTGAAAAACAAAAGAGGAGACAAAAGCATCGCCAAGTTTGGCGTCAGTGCGCAAAAAGACTATATGCTGCAATTTCTCTGTATCGAGAGGTAGTGAAGGCTTATATCTATCGAATAAGATAATGCCTAATTTTCGTCTTACTTGATCGCGCAGTAACTGCAATCGAGAAATGAGAGCCCTCATTACTATTTCACCTTTCTAAATAAATAATTGCCACGCACCTTACGCCACAACCCTAACACATCGGTTCTTGGAAAAATCGCAATACGGCGAATCTGATACGGGTCTTCATGAAAACGCAATGACCCAGAATTGGTTGCGACAGCGTATTGATAGCCGACTTCTTTCGCAATAGTTTTCGAAGCTTGATTGTGCTCACCAAACGGGTAAGCAAATGAGGTAAGCGGCTTGCCTAGCAAGGCTTCGAGCGTTTGTTTGTTCTCTAGAATTTCGACGCGCTGCGCGTCATCGCTGAGCGTATCTAATTTAGGGTGCGTTAGGGTATGGCCACCAATTTCAATATGTGGCGAGACCGCAAGCTGCTTTACTTGCTGAGCATTCATCAGTGGCACCGATTTTTCAGGGTTGTTTGGGTTTTCAACATCCCATCGGTTAAAGGTTTCCCCTGTGACCACATAAACCACCGCTTTAAAGCCGTATTTTTCCAGCATTGGCAGCATTAGCTCAAGGTTATCGGCGTAGCCATCATCCACCGTAATCATGATGTAGCGCTTGCCCGCTTCTAAGCGGCGGATAAGGCGGCCATCTTGCAAGTCTTCAAAGGTTAGGCTGTCAAAGCCCATGCGCTTGAGCAGTTTTAAGTGCTTTTCAAACATATCGATGTGTAGGTAAGTGCCATGTACACCTTTGCCACTGTCATCGCTAATAAAGCGGTGATACATGATCACCGGCATCTCACGGCGCAGCGTATCGACATACACATCTTGATAAATCCGCTCAACTTGATCGACGACCTTAGTGAGCGTGTAATGTTCGCGAATGATTTGGCTGGTGGCTTCATCGCAATGTGGCGTCGACAACCCTTGCTCGATCATGCTTGGAATCGCCGCAAAATCAATATCCAAATCGTTTGGACCAATATCGCCAAAATTGCTCGCCATCGCTTGGGAGACGTTAGTGGAATCGACAATACCGATGCACTGCGCTTCACCCACGGCAAGAGTAGGGCGACCACACAGCAAAGATTCCATCGCCACACGGCCCGCGCCAATAACCAAATCCGCTTCACTGAGCATTTTCGGCACATCATGGGTATAGCCAGTAAAGGTGACGCGATCTTTAAATGTTTCAAAGCGAGGCTCAAACGTCGAGCCCGATACCACTTGTACCTGATAGTGTTCCAAGTCCAAGCATTCATCTAATAGGCGATAACAAAGCTCACCTTTGGGCCCTGTTAACCGGCCAACAATAGTAATCACCGGCTTAGCTTGCACAGATTCAGCTTTCGAAGATTTAGTATTCGCAGGGGAAGGGCACCATTGAAAACGCTCAGTCTCAATGCCATTTCGGCTGACTTCCATCTGCTCTAAAGGCACATTAAGGTCATTGGCTAATTGGTCACGAATCGCTTCGCAAACCGGCAGCGCTTTATTGCCCATCGCATGAAACTTCTTACGTGACGCATGCACTGGTTGACGGCCATGAACCGTCGTCACCATTGGCGTACCAGTGAGCTTGCACGCTACATGACAGCTCCAGCTCGACGCGCGAGAATGGGCATGCACCAATTGGATATTGTGCTTCTTGATAAGGTAAATCAGATAGCCCACGTGCCAAAATCGACGCGGCACACTGCGTTTATTAAAGCGCAGTGAGAAAAACGGACCATCATGAGGCTTGGTCAGTGTATCCGACACATAAAACACATTATGGCCTCGGGCGGTTAATTCATTGCCAACCGTCGTGGCGTAGACCTCCGCTCCCGTGACTTCAAGTTGGGAGAGGGCCATAAGAATGTTCATGGTGGTATCCTTAAAAAGCGGTAAATAAAGGGTGGTTGTATGGTGGAAGGGTTAGAGCGGTCCTATGGTCCTGTGGCCCTATGGGGCGTAACTTTTCTTCTAAGTACTCGCCCTATAAAGCTATAGGCTTATTATTAACCATAGAACCATAGAACCATAGAACCATAGAACCATAGAACCATAGAACCATAGAACCATAGAACCATAGAACCATAGAACCATAGAACCAT